>JAAYLQ010000166.1 GCA_012521805.1 Bacillota bacterium | reverse complement strand
TTCCTTGACTTTGCCAAACTACAAACCAAGGTAAAGCGCTTTGTTCTCCTCCCAGGACTTATCTGTATCGACGATTGCCCAAAATGCAGGTTTCGGTTCCTTGTTTTTATCAAAGAGCAGTGGATTATCATTTGGTCTCCAAGTCGCTTGATCGGAGATTCCCCATAATGTTACTGAGGTGATCACATCGCTGTACTTCTTAAACATCGCAAAAACTTTCCGGTAATATTCAGCCTGTCTAGCTAAAGAAGCTTCAGATACATCCTTGATGCCGATATCAAGTTCGGTGATGTGGATCTCAAGGCCTAAATCAGCATACATCTTGATAGCCTGTTCAACTTCCTCTATACTGTCGTTGACACTCCAGTGACCTTGGATACCCACTCCATGAATCGGCACTCCCTTATCCAGTAAACTCTTCAGCATCTGGATGGTGCGGCCGCGCTTGTATACCCGTTCGATATTGTAGTCGTTGTAGAACAGCTTCGCAGTTGGATCAACTTCGTGAGCCTTACGAAAAGCAATTTCGATAAAATCCTCACCGAGAATTCTAAACCATGGTGAGTCCTGACGTAAAATGTATCGTCCATCGTCCGAAATAGCTTCGTTGACTACGTCCCAGGCGTATACCTTGCCGGCATAGCGTGTCATCACTGTTTCGATGTGGTTCTCTAAGCGTTCAATCACTAACTGACGATCCTCATCTGTGATAACATCCTTTTGGTCAATTCGGTTGCCGTCCTTGTCTTTGAAAAACCAGTCAGGAGTCTGGGCATGCCAAACAAGGGTGTGTCCCCTTACCTTCATGCCGTTGTCTAAGGCATAGTTGACCATCCGATCAGCAATGTGGAATAGAAAGCGACCTTCTGCCCGCTGCAGACCGTCGGGTTTCATTTCGTTTTCAGCAGTCAAACTGCTGAAATGCTTGCCAAGCAGCTCCTCATGAGTCATGAGGGTTGTTCCACTAATTGCTGCTCCGATTTCAAAATAGTCCTGGTAAATTTCCCGCAAGGCTGGAATCCCTTGGGGTTCGCCAGCGTTGGCTGCTTTCGCCAACAGCGAAAAACTACCAACACTGAGCACCAAAACCAATGCCAGCGCCGCACAGCTAATAAATCTCTGTAAGCTTCTGTTCATGACACTGCCTCCCCTTTATGTTATTTAATTCTTACCTAACATACAAGGTTCCTCTAGACACCAGGATAATATTACCCTCTTGATCCAGAGCGTAGAGCTTATAGCGACCTGTTTGCCCAGGAGCAAAAATTTCGTTGGCTGCTAGGTCTGCCTGTGTCATGTTTGGACCTGATGCAAACTCTTGTGTTCCAGGCGGGGCAAACCAGATGCTGCCGCTGAAATCTTTGGGGAATTTCACGGGCACCTGTACTCCGGCATCAACCCTACTGTCAGCAACAAACATTACTTCCATGAGGGGAACCAAATCCATGTATTCTGGTTCTAAACCGGAATTCTCGATAATTTCAAGAGCTTCAATTGGCCAAATCGCATTAGTATAAACATTGAGGTTTGTTACTGAAACATTTGGAGCTCCTAAGCGCACTGTCCTGCTTGTTGTGTAAGTGTTATCAAAATGAACATTGTTTTTTCTACCCCAGTCATTCAGTTCAAAGTTGTTCATATTACCAATGTCAAATACGTTGTCTTTTCCTGTTACTCCAGATGTACCTTCGTCAGGATGGATCGCATTCAGCATATATTTCGGGGTGCCTTTAACATAGTTGCCGTTAACAGTAGAGCCAGGCATGGCTGCAAGCAGATAAATTGCGCCAGTGTCTGTCAAAATTAAACCGTAATCTATTAGTCGATTGTTGTGGATATGAATATTACCTAAAGTGTTCATAGGAATTCCGGGGATGATAGCATCCCGATCTCCGTTAAAGTTCCACCAGCTCCAGCCTACACTGATCGGCCCATAGGGAATATTCTTAACTATGTTATGGGCAATCAATAAATCTTCCACGAAGAATGCCATAATTGCATTCTGACCGTGGAACAGTACTCCGGCTCCATCAATATAGTTGTTGGTGATTTCATTATTCCGAGGAATTCCTTCAACCCCGCGAGGATACTTCTCTTTATCAATACCTACACCAAAGGGATGTTTGATCTCTGGACCATCACCTTCATACACATGCTGAGGGTGACCTAAAACAATTGCTGAACCAGCTGTATCCAGAATTTTGTTGCCAATGATCTGAGAATCACAGACATCATTCCGCATCACCAGTCCAATATTACCTGTGTGCTTAATGGTATTCCTCTCAAAAACAAGCCCTCTGCTGTTTTCAACATCAATTGCTCCACCTGGTACATCAAATGCTCGGTAGACATCGAAATGCCAGTTTTCATGACCAACGGCAATAATCGCAGTTGGTCCTTGGAGTGTTGCCTGGCCGCGGGACCCGGCGATCTCAACTAAGTTCCAATCAGAAT
>JAAYLQ010000165.1 GCA_012521805.1 Bacillota bacterium | reverse complement strand
CTGTTTACTGCACCTATTAGTGCATTAACCCTGATTTACGGCTATCGCAAAATGCTTTATAAAAATCAGTAGTTGAGTTCAGCCCTGTAAAAAAGTATCAAACTTTGCAGGGCTTTTTTTAACCACCTATGTTAAAAATGAACAAATATAATTAAACAAAGGATAAGAATAATAAGAAGCGTTTTGCAAGATAAGAGTGAAATATAGGATCAAGTTTGAAGAACTTTGAGTGGGAGGTGTGAGAACAGTCAACAAACGAAACTTCATTTTTTATTAAAATATTATAGTATTGGAGGATCAGCTATGAACTGGTCGATAGCTTCTATTTTAGTTTCCTTGTCTGCGTTTGGTGTGGCATATTATTTATATACCTGGGTCAAAGCCCAGCCCTCTTCAAACAAGGAAATTGCCCGCATTGGTGACTATATTCGCAGAGGTGCCAATGCCTTTTTGGCCCGCGAATATAAACTGCTGGCAGTCTTTGTCCTAGTTGTAGCTGCTCTGATTTTCTTGACGCTTCCGAATCCAATTTGGCAGGAAGAAGCCAGTGTTAAAACCAATTTGTTTACAGCTTTGTCTTATGTAGCCGGTTCAATTTTTTCAGCTTTAGCTGGAAAAATTGGTATTTTTGTAGCGACTTTAGCTAATGTAAAAAGCGCCGAGGCCGCTACTAAAGGTATTAGACCTGCATTTATGGCCGGGATTCAGAGGCGGTGCAGTTATGGGCATGGCTGTTGTTGGATCGAGTCTGCTTGGGGTTACTGTTGTGATGCTGCTGACCCAGGATCCTACCTTAACGCTGGGTTTCAGCTTTGGAGCGTCTTCATTGGCTCTCTTTGCTAAGGCCGGTGGTGGTATTTTTACCAAAACTGCAGATATCAGCGCTGACCTTGTTGGTAAAGTTGAACTGGGAATTCCTGAGGACGATCCCCGCAATCCAGCGGTTATTGCCGACAACGTTGGGGATAATGTGGGAGATGTTGCTGGCATGGGTGCTGATTTGTTTGACTCCCATGTAGCTTCCCTTTCGGCCGCATTAGTCCTGGGTATGGCGCTGGATGGTGGTACAATGGGTACCAATACTTAATATGGTACTGTGCTATGGAGCTATTGGTTTATTAGCTTCCATCATCGGTGTGCTGTTTGCCCGACTGCGGGCAGGCGGCGATCCGACTAATGCATTAAATACATCAACTTACAGTACAACCGGTCTGTTTGTGGTGTTAACTGGAATTGTTACACCGATTTTTGGATTCAACTGGTTCTACTGGCTGGCGACTATCATTGGTCTGATTGTTGGCGTTGTGATTGGTATTGCTACTGATTACTTCACCAATGATCAGCGTCGACCGGTGCAGTATGTTGCCAATGCATCTAAGTCTGGTCCTGCATTTACGATCATTTCTGGTTCCAGCTATGGATTTCTGAGTATATTTCCAGCACTGTTAGGAATTGCCGTTTCCGCACTGCTGGCATACACGGTTACACAGGGTATTGACCCTAACACTAATCTTGATTCCTTATTTGGAATTTCCATGGCAGCTGTAGGTATGCTGTCAATTGTTGCCATGATTATTTCTAACGATGCTTATGGTCCGATTGTTGACAATGCCCGCGGTTTAGTGGAAATGGGCAATCTTGGCGAGGAAGCTTTAGATATCACTGACGCGCTGGACAGTGCAGGCAATACTGTAAAAGCGATCACTAAAGGATTTGCGATTAGTGCTGCCGGGTTAACTGTAATTGCCCTGTTAGGTGCTTTCCTTTCTGAAGCCAATGACATTTTAGTTTCAAAGGGACTGGAACCAATAGTTGGCTTTGATATAATGAGTCCAACGGTGTTTTTCGGTCTGATTGTTGGTGCGGCAGTTCCTGCTGTGTTTTCAGCCATGCTGATGCTGGGGGTTGACCGCAACGCCCAGAGAATGGTTGCCGAAATCCACCGCCAGTTCGAGGAAATTGAAGGGCTTAAGGAAGGTAAGCCAGGTGTGGTGCCTGAGTATGAGCGGTGTATTGATATTGCTACAGTGGGTGCGCTGCGTGAACTGATCCCCGCTGGTTTGATGGCAATCGTGGTCACCTTAGCTGTCGGATTTATCGGAGGCATCCAAGCAGTTGGCGGCTTCTTGGCGGGCAATATTGTTGCCGGCCTGCTCCTAGCGCTGTACATGAGCAATGCTGGTGGTTTGTGGGATAATGCAAAAAAATATGTGGAAGCTGGTAACTGCGGCGGAAAAGGTTCAGAGGCGCACAAGGCGGCTGTGGTTGGGGATACAGTTGGTGATCCGTACAAAGATACAGCTGGTCCTTCGATTAATACGCAGATCACTGTCTGCTCCTTGGTGGCGTCACTGTGTGCTGGTTTGTTTATCGCTTTCTCAATTTTCTAGAACGGATGATATCTGCTCTGTTCAAACCTCCCATGTTCGTGTGGGAGGTTTGATTTTGTGTGCCTGGCATGCTTACTGCGCCGATGGGCTGCAAGAAGCCCTGTCGCCTAACCAGCGGGAAGACAACCAGCAGGCAAGGGCGTCACTGGTAACAGTGTAGTCTGGAGGAAGCCGAGGGGGAGTCTTGGAACGTAGCGCAAGCGAACCGAGGTTGGCTTGTATGGTGGGTAACCTTGCAAAGTGTGGGAAAGCCCAAAAGCTGGATAACCTAAATTTCCGTCACACGATGGAAAAACTCGGCATCTCCCTTAGTCAACATGGCTCTGCCAAACCGATGGTTTCACCACGAAATGGGTCTGGTGGATTTAACGAAATATGAGGTCGGTCTTTTGCATCAATACTACGAAGTATGACTGAG
>JAAYLQ010000164.1 GCA_012521805.1 Bacillota bacterium | reverse complement strand
TCGGTTCGGGATAGCCTGGCCTTTTTTGAGCAGCTAGAGCTTTCCGAAGTAGACTTGATGATTGGCCGTCAGATCATTAAAGAGATTGAGGAGCGGCTGCGCTTCCTCGATAACGTAGGGTTAGACTATCTAACCCTAGACCGGGCTGCGGCAACTTTATCAGGGGGAGAAGCTCAGAGAATCAGACTGGCAACACAAATCGGTTCCAGTTTGATCGGAGTTCTGTATATCCTAGACGAACCAAGCATCGGGCTGCATCTGCGTGATAATCAGCGCTTATTGGATACGCTAAAGCATCTGCGGGATCTAGGAAACACATTAATTGTAGTAGAGCATGATGAAGACACAATGCGGGCAGCGGATTGGATTATTGACATCGGACCGGGAGCGGGAGCTCATGGCGGAGAAGTAGTGGCTGCAGGGGATTATGACGCTATTTGTGCATCGGAAAATTCTTTAACTGGTCAGTATCTTTCCGGTAAGAAACAGATTCCAGTTCCCAAGGTAAGACGCAAGCCCAACGGCAAGTCGATTAAAGTAATTGGCGCTAAGGAAAACAACCTGAGAAATATTGATGTAGAGTTTCCACTGGGAGTGTTTATCTGTGTTACTGGCGTGTCTGGATCCGGTAAAAGTACTTTAGTCAATGAGATTCTCTATAAACAGCTGGCCCATGTTCTGTACCGCAGCACACAAAGGGCTGGTTCCCATGATCGCATTGAAGGTATCGAGCATATTGATAAAGTGATCAATATTGATCAATCTCCCATTGGCAGAACACCGCGGTCTAATCCTGCAACCTATACCGGCACCTTTGATTACATTCGCGAGCTGTTCTCCATGACGCCTGAAGCTAAAATTCGGGGCTACAAACCAGGCAGGTTTTCTTTCAATGTAAAGGGTGGACGGTGTGAAGCCTGCCGCGGTGATGGGATTATTAAGATTGAGATGCATTTTCTTCCTGATGTCTATGTCCCCTGTGAGGTATGTAAAGGCAGCCGCTA
The DNA here is from genome assembly GCA_012521805.1 of Bacillota bacterium. GTDB lineage: Bacteria > Bacillota > Limnochordia > Darwinibacteriales > DTU012 > DTU012. The sequence continues at coordinate 2,529 of JAAYLQ010000164.1, read as the reverse complement.
TAATCGGGAAACACTGGAAGTTCGCTATCGAGGAAAATCTATTGCAGATGTTCTCAACTTAACAGTTGATGAAGCGGTGGAGTTGTTCCAGTCAATACCAAAAATTCACCGCAAACTGCAGACCCTCAAAGATGTGGGGTTAGGCTATATTAAGCTGGGGCAGCCTGCTACTCAACTGTCCGGTGGTGAAGCTCAGCGGGTTAAGCTGGCAACTGAACTGAGCCGACGCAGCAATGGAAAAACATTATATATTCTCGATGAACCTACAACTGGCCTGCATTTTGAAGATATCAGGAAACTTCTTGAAGTGCTGCAGCGGTTAGTAGAAGCTGGAGATACTGTTTTAGTGATTGAGCATAATTTAGATGTAATCAAGTGCGCAGATTACATCATCGATCTGGGACCGGAAGGCGGAGAGCGCGGGGGAATGGTAATTGCTGCTGGCACCCCAGAAGAAATAGCGGCCAATCCCCACTCTTATACCGGACATTATTTGAAAGCAGTTCTGCAGGCGGAACGAAGAAGGGAGAATTATGGACTTACAATCTAAGCTTGATCATCTGCCCACAAAACCAGGGGTCTACCTAATGAAGTCCAAAGCCGGCGAGATTATTTATGTGGGTAAGGCAGTAAACCTGCGAAATCGTGTTCGGTCATATTTTCAGCAATCGCGGCATCAGTCGCCAAAGACGAGGGTACTGGTAGAGCATATCGCCGATTTGGACTATATTATCACCGATACTGAGATTGAAGCTCTGATCTTAGAGAACAATCTGATTAAACAGCACTCTCCCTGGTTTAATGTGCGGTTGAAGGACGATAAAACTTATCCGTATATTAAAGTAACGGTGAACGAAGATTTTCCTCGGGTGTTGCTGGTGCGGAAAAGGTTGAATGATGGAGCCCGCTATTATGGGCCTTATACCAATGTGTCTGCAGTTCGCAGTACGATTAAGGTGCTGCGCAAGCTATTCCAGATTCGCACCTGTAACAAAAATATTAAGGAAGGACAGCGGGACCGGCCATGTCTAAACTATCATATCGGTAGGTGTGCCGGACCCTGTGCTGGTCTGATCAGCAGGGAGGATTATCGAGCTATTGTTGATGAAGTCTGCCTGTTTCTAGAAGGCAGACATGAGCGGTTGATTCCCAGCTTGAGGGAGAAAATGCTGGAGGCAAGCCAATCTTTAAACTTTGAGCTTGCTGCCAGAATCAGAGACCGGATTAAAGCATTAGAGCAGATTGTAGAGAAGCAGAAAATAGTATCTGCAGCTCAAGTGGACCAAGATGTATTCGGTTTTGCCCGAGCTGGAGATTTAGCGTGTGTTCAGGTATTCTTTATCCGTGGGGGTAAGCTGATCGGCCGTGACCATTTCATGCTTGACTGTCGGGCTGATGATCAACCAGAAGAAATATTGACTGCGTTTATTAAGCAGTATTACTATGAGCAGGTTATAATACCTAAAGAGATCTTGACCAGCGAAGAGTTAACTGAAACTGAACTTCTGAGTGAGTGGCTCACCAACCGGCGCGGCAGTAAAGTCTATTTTCTCCATCCGAAACGGGGCGATAAAAAGGCGTTAGTTGAAATGGTAACAGAGAATGCCCAGATGCTGTTAGATGTAACCCGGGCCCAGGCGGAACGGAAGGAGAAGGAAATTTCCAGAGGTTTGTGGGAGTTAGCCCATATTTTGAACCTCTCGGAGCCGCCGCAGCGGATTGAAGCTTATGACATTTCCAATATTCAAGGCAATCAAGTTGTTGCGTCAATGGTTGTATTTATTGATGGTAAGGCAGTCAATGACCATTACCGCCGGTTTAAGATTCAGGGAGTTGAGGGTGCACCCAACGACTACTTAGCCATCCAGGAAGTAATCCGACGCAGGTTCAGCAGAGGACTGCGGGAACAAAAAGGCGAGGTAGAAGGGGATAAATTCAGCGAATTTCCCGATCTGGTTTTAATTGATGGCGGCAAAGGACAGCTCAACTCAGCACTGGCTGTGCGTGATCATTTAGGACTGACTATTCCATTTATCAGCTTAGCTGAGAAAAATGAAGAGATTTATGTTGAAGGGGAGTCTGAACCGATTATTCTACCGCGGGAATCCCAAGGATTGTACTTGGTTCAGCGCATTAGGGATGAAGCACACCGATTTGCTCTTGCCTATCACCGGCATCTGCGGAGCAAAGCTGCCAGAAAATCTATTTTGGATCAGATTCCCGGAATTGGGCCTAAGCGCAAGAAAGCTCTGCTGAAGCACTTTGGCAGCGTCAAACGGATCCGCGAAGCCAGCATAGAACAGCTGTGTGAAGTGGATGGAATCAATCTGGCGCTGGCAGAGGAAATTTATCAGTTTATGCATGACTCATAATAAACACCCCTGTTGTTTTCAACAGGGGTGTTCTATGTGTGCCTGGCATGCTTACTGCGCCGATGGGCTGAAAGAAGCCCTGTCGCCTAACCAGCGGGAAGACAACCAGCAGGCAAGGGCGACACTGGTAACAGTGTTGTCTGGAGGAAGCCGAGGG
>JAAYLQ010000163.1 GCA_012521805.1 Bacillota bacterium | reverse complement strand
GATGGTAAAATCGATGCTTAAGGAGTTTGACTTATAAGAGGTGAGAAGTGTGCGAGTGGGAGCTGCAACATCTATCGGACGCGTGAGGGACCACAATGAAGATGCTTTTTGGATTTCAGAAAATGTTTTTGCAGTATGTGATGGTATGGGAGGACATCAAGCTGGCGAAGTGGCTTCAAGTTTAGCGATTGATGTTTTTAAAAACTATTGTTTTACCAATCAGAGGCCATTGGAAGCTGTAGTTGATGCGATTTTGTCCGCCCATCGAGTGGTGCAGGCCGAAGCTGCAGCACCTGATTACAGCGGCATGGGGACTACCGCAACCCTGGCTTATATCGTTAAGTATAATCAGTGTTATGAGTTATTTATCGGTCATGTTGGTGACAGCCGAGCATATCTGCTGCACAACGACACCTTGGAACAGATTACTTCTGATCACTCCTTAGTTGGGGAGCTGATCCGCAATGGTAGTTTATCAAAAAGCGACGCTGTAAATCATCCCCACCGCCATGTAGTTACCCAAGCCTTAGGCATCGGTGAAATTAAAATTGAAACCCACAGCAAACAGCTGGTTTCAAATGATCAGATTCTACTCTGCACCGATGGTCTCACTGATGTAGTGGAAGAAAGCATGATTCAAGATACGCTCCGAAACCATGCGCCAGAAGCCGCTGCGCAAAAACTGGTAGAAATGGCAAATGAAATGGGTGGACCTGATAATATTACAGTTATTGTGGTAAAGATCCCCTAAAGGGGTGAACAGATTGAGCTGGCCGATTAAAGCTTGCTTAGAATTGGGAGTCCTGGCGCTGGCCGCATTTTTGTGGTTATCGCGGCTGGTATCCTTAGCTTACTGGTGGCAGTTGGCATCACTGTGGTTGGTGCTGGTTGTAGTATTGCTGATAATTAAAGGCAAATTCCCGGTTGAAGGGTTATTAATCTGCGGAACATTATTGATTTTAGGCTGGCTGTTTGTTTTGCGAATCGATCCGGACCTTGCCTTTAGACATTGGCGCGGCATCATCTTAGGCTATATTGGCTTTAGCTTTAGTTTATTAATTGATTGGCAGCATTTTAGATATAAGTACATCAGCGGCGTCCTAGCCCTCCTGCTGCTGCTTGTTACCATCGTTTTTGGCGATGCTGCTGGTGGCGCGAAAGCCTGGCTCAAGATCGGCCAGCTTAGGTTTCAACCGATTGAAATTGTTCGGATTTTACTGCTCTTATTTCTTACTGGTTATTTTTATGATTATAAAGAGTTATTGGGGATAAGCCAGCGCTGGCCGAGATTGCGATATTGGGGTCCGCTGTTTCTCCTGATGTGCGGTGTGTTCTTATTCCTTGCTGTCCAGCGTGATTTAGGGCCAGCATTACTATTTTTCTTTCTCTTCGTCAGCTTGGTATTTTATCTGAATTTTAATTGGTACGCGCTGTTCACTTATTTGCTTACTGCTTGTGGCGGGCTGCTGGTGGCGTGGTTTAGCTTTCGGCATATTCGGCAGAGAATCCTGATCTGGATTAATCCGTGGGCGGACCATACGGGAGCCGGTTTTCAAGTGGTGCAGGGATTGTTTGCAGTCCATAACGGGGGTATTCTCGGCCGAGGATTAGGATTGGGCTTGGGTTCGAATTTACCGGCAGTGCATACAGATTACATTTTTGCCCTGATCTGCGAAGAATTAGGTTTAATTGGCGCCACTGTGTTATTGGTTTTTTATTTGCTGCTTCTGTTTTTTGGACTTAAAATTGCAGCTAAACTGCGGGCTAAAAGCCACATCCTAGCTATCGCTATCGTACTATTATGGGGGTACCAAATCTTTATTGTAATCGGTGGAATTTTGAAGGTGATTCCTTTAAGCGGCATGACTCTGCCTTTTATTAGTTATGGTACCACATCTATTATTGCTAACATGTGTTTGTTGGGGATTTTAACCCGGTTGGGAGCAGGCAGTTCGGTAGATGGATCCGCATCCAGCGGCGAATTTGCTGTAAAGACCAAGAAAGTGTTTGTAACTGTGGTGGCACTCTTTGCAGTTTTGTGGGGTGGTCTGCTCTACTGGCAGTTGTTCCGCCCGGATCTCGAAAAGCACCCCCATAACCCGAGAAGTCTATTAGTGTTTAAAACACAGCGCGGCTCTATTTATGATCGCCATGGAGTGATTTTAGCATCAAGTGATCCGGATACCTATGCTAGAGTTTATCACGGACATCCAAGTCTTACTCATACCCTCGGATATTTTCATCCGCGGTATGGTATTACAGGCCTGGAATTGGCTTATAATCAGCAGTTGGCAAATAATCAAGATCTTTACCTGACGATTGATGCGGCTCTGCAGGAAACGGTTCACCAGTGTTTCACGGCCAATCGGGGAGCGGTTGTGGTAATGCAGCCGCAGACTGGAGAGATATTAGCGTTATATGCTTCGCCCTACATTAACCCAAATCTTCTAGATCAGAATTGGGAGCAATATCAGAATGACAGGTACAGTCCTTTTTTCAACCGCGCGGTTAATGGTGTTTATCCGCCAGGTTCAAGTATTAAGCCGCTGTGGCTGGCGGCTGCTTATCAGACCGGGGTTACAACACCGGATGCTGAGTGGCAGGACCAGGGTTCGATTCACTTTGGAACTCAAAAAATCCAGAATTTTAATCATCGCCCCTTTGGTCATCTTTCAACTGCGGAAGCCTTAACTGTTTCGTCCAATGTAGTGTTTGCACAGCTGGCAGTCTTATTGAAAGATGAGGGCTTAGAGTTTCTGCAAGCTTTTGGCTTAGGCGCAAGTCCGGGCAATCTCCCCCAACCCCAATTAAGTGATTTTGGGTGGGCCCAGTTGGGTATCGGTCAGGGGGAAATTTTAGTAACACCACTGCAGATGGCGGCTGCCATCAGCACTATCGCTAACCGCGGTTTAAGAATGAAGCCGTATTTTGTTCAGGCGGTAACAGGCAGTTGGTTGACCCGCAGACTATTTCGCCCTCAAGCGGTCAGCCAGGTTATTACCGGTTCAACAGCGGCGCAGGTTACAGCAGCAATGATCGATGCTGTTAACAATGGTACTGGTCAAGCTGCTCGTATTGCTGATGTGCTCGTAGCCGGGAAGACTGGAACGGCAGAGAATGCTCAGGGGAACGATCATGCATGGTTTGTCGGTTTTGCTCCTGCAGATCAGCCAGAAATTGCTGTTGCAGTAGTTGTTGAACACGGCGGACAAGGCGGAGGTATAGCGACGCAGATAGCCAGGCAGGTAATAGCGGCTGCTTTGGAAAGGCTTTAACGAAAGGTTGATAGTATGATAGGCGAAGTTCTTTCAAATAGATATGAAATCGTGGCGAAAATCGGTGATGGAGGGATGGCTCTAGTTTACAGCGCTAAAGACATCCTGCTGAATCGGTTGGTAGCTGTAAAAGTGCTGCGGGACCAGTATGCCAGTGATCGGGAATTTATTGAGCGTTTTCATCGGGAAGCACAAGCAGCTGCCAGTTTGTCCCATCCTAATGTGGTTAATGTCTACGATGTTGGTACAATTAATCAAACGCCTTTTATCGTTATGGAGTATATCGAGGGGCAGAACTTGAGCGAGATTATTGTTGAACAGGGTCAGCTGGAGCCGGAATATGCAGTAAAAATTTTACTCCAGATCTGTTCTGCACTAGCCCATGCCCACCGCCACAACATTGTGCACCGCGATATTAAGCCTCACAATATTTTAATTACCAAGGATAATCAAGTGAAAGTGACAGATTTTGGAATTGCGGCAGTGTCGTCCATGAGCATCACTCAAACCGGTGTTGTACTTGGCTCAGTACTGTATTTTTCGCCTGAGCAGGCACGGGGTACGAAGGTGGACCACCTTTCTGATTTGTACTCTCTGGGTGTGGTCATGTATGAGATGCTTACTGGTAAAGTTCCGTTTAGAGCTGACACTCCCATATCCACTGCCTTGAAGCATATTCAAGATCTGCCAAAACCTCCATCCCAGATCAATCCTGCCATTCCATTGGAGTTGGAGCGGATCATCCTCAAACTGTTAGCCAAGAAACCTGAGGATCGGTTCCAGTCGGCACAGGAGTTAAGTGATGCCTTGGAGAAACTTGACTTTGATGCTGGTATTGAAAAGACCCAAAAACTGACTATCGATCCGGATCAAATATTAGAGGAGCTAAAGGAGGGGGAAGAGGACTTGCCTGTTGCCAGCAGGGTAAAGAAGAAAAGGAAAAAAAAGAAAAAAAAGAAAAATCGTTTGCCGTTGATTTTATTAGTTTTACTACTGCTTTCAGGATTAACATATGTATTTATCGAGTTTATTCCTAACGTGTTATTTCCAGAGGATGTTGTTGTGCCGGATGTTACTGGCTTGACAGTTGAAGCAGCGGAAAAGCTCCTCAATGAGCGGAATTTGAAGATGGCTGTGGAGATCGAAGTATTTGATAATGATATTCCAAAAGGGATTGTGATCAGTCAGGATCCGAGGCCAAATCGGATGAAAAAAGAACATCAGTATGTTTATGTCCGGGTCAGTAAGGGACCTGAATTTGTTGATATGCCGAGCGTGGTAGGGATGTCGAATCGAGAAGCACAGGTATTTTTAACCCAGTTTGGATTTACCCTTGGCGATATCAAGTTCGAGCAGACCGCTGAGCATCCTATTAATACTGTTATCGGTCAGAATCCAGAGCCTGGGGTAAATGTTGCCCTGGGAACCCCAATTGATCTGGTAATTAGTCAGGGTTT
>JAAYLQ010000162.1 GCA_012521805.1 Bacillota bacterium | reverse complement strand
GCATGGATTTACTTAATTATCAAGGTTATATCTTTGATCTAGACGGCACAATTTATTTAAGCAATCGTCTGCTGGGCTGTGCTGACCGGGTGATTGCATATTTGCAAAAGCTTGGTAAGCAAGTAGTGTTTTTGACCAACAAACCGATTGAAAGTCGAGCTGCTTATGCCGAAAAGCTTAACCGCATGGGAATTGGCGTGACGATTGACAGCATCATTAACTCCTCGTTTGTAACAGCAGAATGTATCCGGCAAGAAAAACCAGATGCAGTGGTTTATGTGATCGGAGAACCGCCGTTAATCGAAGAGCTTGAAGCGGCAGGTCTTAAGATTACAACAGATCCACTCCAGGCAGAGTTTTTAGTAGTAGCCTTTGATCGGACTTTTCATTACAATAAGTTAAACGATGCCATGATTGCCCTCAAAAACGGCGCCCGTTATTTCGCCACTAATCCAGATCGGACCTGCCCTGTTGATGGCGGGGAGATCCCTGACTGCGCCGGAATGATGGGAGCAATCGAAGGAGTTACGGGCAGGCGTCCTGAGCTGATCTGCGGAAAACCATCCCCCCAGATGCTGAAAACAGCCCTTGACTGCCTGCAGCTGCCTGCTGAAGCCTGTTTAATGATTGGAGATCGCTTAGAAACCGATATCCAAATGGGGATAGATTTAGGCATTGATACCGCCTTGGTTCTTACAGGCACTACCAGCTTAGAACTACTGAATCAGGCAGGGATACAGCCTACGTATGTATTGCAGAGTGTTGCTGATTTTTTAGTTGAATAACAAAAAAAGCTGAACACTGTGGAATTGATTCCCGTGCTCAGCTAATTTTTTTATCTACCAACAAAAATTTCGGTAGCGTAGTACATATTACCATACTTGACGATTCCAACACCAATGTGGGTATAGCCAGATGATAAGATATTAGCTCTGTGTCCACTGCTGTTCATTAATCCATTATGGACACGAGTAAGGCTAGCTGCTTTAGCTAGGTTCTCACCAGCCATCTTGTAGCTTACACCAGCTGAATCTAAGATTGAATGAAACTTCGATCTGGCGTAATGGGCAACCTCACCAGTTGAGGCCATTTCATGACTCTTTTCTTTAGCTAATCTCACCAAAGTCATGTCTATTGTCAAAGGTTTCAAGCCTCTTGCAATCCGCTCTTGATTAACTAAGTCAATCAGCTGTTGTTCCATGCTAGTTAACGAGCTTGACGGAGCAGGAACAGGATTTGGTTTTGGTGTGATTGGCTGCAGCAGCTGCTGCGGACTTGGTTGTTGAGGTTGTTGGGGCTGCTGCGGCTGTTGCGGTTGTTCAGGTTCAACTGGAGGATTTGGTTTCGGATTTGGATTTTGCGGCTGTGGATTATACCAGCCTAAACCGCTATTATTCCAAGAACCCCAGTAGGAACTCCATGGATTAGAATTACTGTTGTTCTTGCTGTTATTACTGCCGCTGTCGTTACTGTTATTGTTATTATTGTTATTACTGCTGCCGTTATTAAAGCTTGTCCACCCATTTTGCCAGTAACTCCATGAACTCGCCTCTGAAACTAAGCCGATCGATGCAACCAGCATTATTACAAGCAATAGTACTGCATATCGCTTCAAGTTTTCCACTCCCTATAATATAATAGTCTAGAACAATATTGTGTCCTAGACCATTATAACCCATCCTAAAGGCGAATTCCAAAGGTAATTACTGCCACTAGAGGCGCGATAAGATCTTTTGAATCAGCGTCCGCCTCGGTTTTCTCTGCGGCTGCTCAGGTTGGGAGTATGTAGGCTGTGGATTGCTTTTGGTTTCCAGTTTTGCGATTCTAGTTCTGATTTCGGCAAGCTGTGATTCAGAAACTTTTGACCGCAGGCTGGTTTCAATCTTATCGATCCGCGCCTGCAGGGCATCAAATTCCTGACTGGAACGACTGGGAACTTGACGCATCTTTAAACTGCGGATATCATCCCGCACCACTTGAATCCGCTGGGATAAAAGACTGATTTCTTCAGCATGTTTTGCAGCAGCTTGATCAGCCAGCACTTGCAGCCTGGACAACAACTGCTGCTCGATCTCTTGAGCCAGCTTTTCTTTTTCCTCCAAGACTTTAGTGTACTGCTCCTTAACTGACTGCCATTCTTGATGCAGTTGAAATGCTTCTGCAAAAAACCTTCTTTCCGCTTCTCTGCGCGCCTGCTCAATAGGAGCAGGTTCCGCTTTTGCCTCTGACTTGGGCTCAGGTGCGGCAGGTTTGGTCTCTGGCTCCTGTTCCTCAATCGACACCTGCGGCACTGATGCTTTCCGGAAATAGACCCGCATTACGCAGCAGCCGTTATTGCCCTCATTATCAGCCAGGATCGTTTGATAACCACTTTCATATTCCCCTATATCCAGCAATTCTGGAGCAGACCACTCCTGCTGATAACTTGTACGCCATAATTTGCTTGACTGCGTCCAGACAATGTTGATCCCATCTCGACCCAACTCAATACCCGGCTGGAAAATGTCCTTGGTAACCGGCGATAGGTCAAAAGGTTTGCTCCAAAAATCTTGCCGCATTACTGCTCTAAGAACTCTACCCTGTTCAGAAAGACCAATCCAGAAGATAACTAGCTTTTGATCAAAGGCAAACATTTGGGGACTGTCAGTCGGTTCCTGCACAATCGGAATTGCTCCGCTCCAAATTTTTTTCTGCATATCCCCAACCCGATAAAGCAGCGTATCCCGCTCCTGACTTAAGTACACTAGATGCAGAGCTTGTTCAGCATCATAACAGAGCTGCCAATGCTGTGGTTCACTGCTGATATTGCTGGTTACGCGCACTGGATCGCTCCAGCTCCCAGCATCGAAGGTATGCTGGATTAAGACATACCCTGTCTGTTTTAAATTCTGCTGCAGGTAGAACAGATGAGGAACTCCTCGGGAATCAGTAATCAATTTCAAGCCGCGAATTGGCTGAGTCTCTGTATCAATCTCATAAAACAGCATTTCCTGATTTCCATGCCAGTGCAGGATCGTGTTGTTTGTTAACAAAGCTGCTGTATGAATCATATTGTTACTTATAGTGACTGCACATTCCTCAACTTGGCCAGGATAGAGCGGTACAGCCGCATCTCCGTGCAGTGTTAATCCTTCATTGGTTTGCGTCAAAAGCTGGTAGTGTGGATGAGTGAGTTTAATCTGCATTAAAAACCCTCCTCTCTTAGTAAATCTATGCCTCGAGAAAATAAATAAGACTTTTTTTGAGAATTCTTCACCACTCACAACCAGCTGCATAATATGATCTCAGAAAGGAGGGTTCACTTGATGCCTTACGAAGGTTATGAGCCTGATTTTGAGCGTGAATGTATTCTAGTAAACAAAGTTTACAATGAATGCGTAATTATTGATTGTCCAATCTATCGCATTCCGATCCCACCAGGATATCCTCCAGCAGTAAATGTGGTTGATTGTGAAGTAACAAACATTGAAACTATGGGAACAATTGTTGGAGCTGGTGAGCTCAGTGTTACAGTAAACTTTGTGCTGAACGTCGAATATGACGGTAATGGAGAAACCCAATTTATCCAACAAACTGCCCAGTTTAGAAGAAGGAGAGTGTTATTAGAGGGCGCACTTCCAGGCATGGATGTAGTTATTCTGCCGCTGATTCAGTGCATTACCTGTACGCCTGTTGATGGCGGCACTGCAATCGAGTGCGATGTGGGAGTTTACATTGTTGTAAAAGTTGTTTCCTTAGTTCAGCTTGAAGTATTTGGTAGGTTCTGTCCTGAACCCCCAGAATGTGAAGCTTTTGAACCCCTCGGCTGTCCTGAATGGTTTGAATTGGCAAGATCAGGAGCCTTTTGGCCACCCTTCCCACCCCAACCTCCTAGAAACAACACTTAGCTGGTATGGTAGGGGATGTAATCCAGCATCCGCATGGCAGGGTGCTGGATTTATCTTAATTCAGCTGACGGGAGGGATTCTGTGCGCATTCTAATGCTGACTCGCTTTTATTTGAATGGTCAGACAACCCATGTTTTCTCCCTCTGTTCTCAGCTGCTCAAATCAGGTCACCAACCATTTTTAGTAGCAGCCAATCTCAATCATCCGGTATACTACCAGTGGTTGAGAAACCAGCAGATTCCCTTTTCTGCATCAGCTGATCCTGCTTTTGTTGAGCAGCTGATGCAAAAATACGATTTTGAACTGATTCATACCCATTCATTCCACACTCTTGAGCTGGCACTTGATCTCGGAAGGAGGCATCAAATTCCGGTTGCAGCCACATGTCATTATCTAGATTTTCAATCCTTGGAAAAACTTGCCCACGCTGATAAAATTATCACAATAAGCCCTGAAATGGCTGAAACCTTACCATTACCTCCCGATAAAACGGTAATGATCGAAAATGGAATTGATACTGCTGCTTTAAAAGCAGCTCGACTACCGAAGGAGCATACCGTACCGAAAGCAGTAGTAGTGACAAGAATGACCGACAACAAAGAACCGGGATATGCAAAACTGGTTAAAGTTTTGATTAATCGTGGATGGAAAGTGCAGTCTGTTGGCAATTGGCGTCCCCACTACTTAGGAATTCCATATACAGGCTGGCAGGTTGATTTAAGAAGCACTTACCAAACAGCGGATCTGGTGATTGGCACAGGCAGAAGCATCCGCGAAGGAATGGCAGCGGGGGCAGCTGCTTTTGTATTAGGGGACTATTTAGATGGAATTGTGACCGAAACCAATGTAGAAGTACTGCGCCATTATAACTTCAGCGGTCGTGCTCAGAAACAGATCCCTACGACCCAAGCGATTGTCGATCAAATAGATTGTTTAACTGAGTCAAATTTATCCAAACTGCAAGTTTTCAGCTATCAATACGCTCACCAGCACTTTTCACAGAAAAAAATGACAGATGCCGTGGTTGCGGTCTATCAATCTCTGCTGGGATAATTCAATCGCTCCAGGAGCTGCTGCTTTTTTTCATCTGGCACTTGGATTAAATCATCTAGAGGCGCATCGGCCAACAAACGATGATATAACCCCTTTAAGATAGCGGTTTCACCGCGAATATCTACAACCATAAAATAAATGTCACCAGAATAGGACCTTCTCACTACAACAGTTCCAACGGTAACATTCATATTGGCTCGCTCCTTGCACAACTATTTGCTATTAGATTATGCATATTAAAGGAAAAAGTAACGCGGCGTCAAATAATACTAGTGGAGGTGTCCTCTATGAAACTAATTATTATAGTTGTTGAAGATGATGATGCTCCAATTCTAATCCGCGAGCTGACTGCCCATGGCTACAGCTCGACTAAACTGGCCAGTACCGGAGGATTTTTACTGCATGGCAATACAACCCTGCTGGTGGGTGTTAACGATGACCAGGTAGACCCAGTCATCGATATTATCAAGGAAACTTGTGTCCGCCGCAAAAAGATTATTCCTCAAGCAGCGGCTGAAATCCCGACCACCATTCATCTGCCAATCGAGATCGAAGTTGGTGGAGCGATTCTGTTTGTCGTTGACGTAGAAGAGTTTTATAAAATGTAAATCAACAGAGCCAATGTGTTCACCACTGCGTGGGCGGCTATTGACCTAATTAAATTGTTACTTGCAGTGAACATACTACCCAAAATTATGCCTGAAATTAATACAGGAATAAATTGAATCACGTAAAAGTGGACCAGTGCAAAGAAAAGTGCACCGATAAAAACAGCCCATCCCGGCCTCATCACTTCCAAGAGTGATTTCAGCAGTGCTCCGCGAAATAATAATTCTTCGCTTATAGAAGCTCCCAGGGTAATCAGGACTGCGGCTAACAGAAAGCCAATCCGATCCTCTATACTTAAGAGCATGCTGATTCCAGCCTGTTCCTGAGTCAGCCAGCTCTGGATTTGCGCTGCTCCAAAAATCTGACTTAAACCAACAATCATGATTAGATTTACCACATTTATTAAAACAAACATCCCCACTCCTGCTGCCAGTCCCCAGCCCAACTGTTTTATGTCCCACCTCAGAACGTTTGTGCCTTTCACAGCCATCAAGCTGCCAAAAATCAACCATAACTGCTGCAGAACCATCCAAAAAATCAGATCTTCACCAGATTCAACTGCAGTTCCCATGCGGATTATAAGGAGAAGTATCCAACCCAAAATAACTAAAAAAAGCCAGCGTTTATTAACCATTTTGTTCACCCCGCCCTTAATTGTATTCTGCAACTTGATCCCCGATACCTTGGCATAAAAAAAGAAGCGTATATCCGCTTCTTTTAGATTCGATAATTTGGCGCTTCTTTGGTAATCTGAATCGAATGGGGATGGCTTTCATGCATTCCGGCAGGAGTAATGCGTACAAACCTTGACTTTTCCTGTAAAGCCTTAATATCAGGTGCACCGCAGTAGCCCATACCAGCTCGCAATCCCCCAATTAATTGGTGTACTGTCTCGGAGACACTGCCCTTATAAGGAACACGTCCTTCGATACCTTCCGGCACCAGTTTTTTGCTGTCATCTTGGAAGTAGCGATCCTTGCTTCCTGCTTTCATAGCTGGAAGGGAACCCATGCCGCGGTATACCTTATAACTTCTACCCTGGTAAAGCTCGGTTTCGCCAGGTGATTCTTCTGTACCAGCCAGCAAGCTGCCGAGCATAACCACATCGGCACCAGCAGCTAAGGCTTTCACAATATCTCCTGAATAGCGGATTCCACCATCAGCAATTACTGGCACACCATGTTGTTTAGCCACTTGGGCACAATCCCATACTGCAGTAAGCTGGGGCATACCCACACCCGCAACCACACGAGTTGTACAGATTGAGCCAGGTCCAATACCCACTTTCAGGGCATCTGCTCCAGCTGCAATCAGGGCTTCTGCTGCTTCCGCAGTCGCAATATTGCCGGAAATAATATCTACCTTGGAACCAAACTCTTGTTTTAACAGCTCTGTAGTTTGAATTACTTTTTTAGAATGTCCATGGGCGGTATCAATTACCAGAATATCTACGCCAGCTTTAACTAGAGCAGATGCCCGTTCCATTACATCGCTGCCAACACCGACAGCGGCTGCCACCCGCAGTCTGCCATGACTGTCTTTAGCCGCATTAGGATATTGCCTAGCTTTCTCGATATCTTTAATTGTAATTAGTCCTTTTAACCGATAATTTTCATCCACAAGGGGAAGTTTCTCGATCCGATGCTTATGCAGAATTTTCTTCGCTTCATCTAAAGTAGTATTGACTGGAGCTGTGATCAGGTTATCTTTAGTCATTACCGCACCGATAGCTTGATCAAAGTTTTCTTCAAACTTTAAGTCGCGGTTAGTTAATATTCCAACCAATTTTTGATCCTGATCAACAATCGGAACACCTGAAATACGGTAGCGGGCCATCATCTCTAAAGCATCGGAAATGCGATGCTCCGGTGAAAGGTAAATCGGATCAACAATAACTCCGCTTTCAGAGCGTTTAACCTTGTCTACTTCACCTGCCTGTTCTTCAATCGATAAGTTTTTATGGATTACACCAAGGCCACCTTCCCGGGCAATCGCAATAGCCATCCTGGCTTCCGTAACAGTATCCATACCGGCACTGATTATAGGTATATTTAAGGTGATGTTCTTGGTTATGCTAGTATGTGTGGCTACCTCACCTGGTAAGACTTCGGAAGCAGCTGGAATCAACAGCACATCATCAAAAGTCAGCCCTTCCTTTGCAAACTTGGTATTGAAGTCCATTTGACCAATCCTTTCATAACTTGTCTGTTGATGGTTATTTTACCATAATATAATTAAAAGGCAATACCCATCGGCGTCGAAAATAATCTTTAATTTTGCAGGTTTTTATTACCTGTAATGTAGAATACCATAAGGAATAAAGCAAACCAAACACCATCAAATTTTTGCTGTAGATGAATCTATACATAGGAGGTTATGATATGGAGATTAGAAAAATAGCGATCCTGGGTTCAGGACGTCTTGGCCGCGGTATTGCGGAAATTGCTGCCACAAAAGGGTACAATGTAACCCTGTTTACGCAGGGCGCCGGCAGCCAAAATGCGCCCCACCGAATTGAGCAAAGTCTCAACCGCAAGGTTGCTAAATGGGCAATGACTGAAACGCAAAAGCGTGTCATCCTCAACCGGATCAATTACACTGCGGATTTGAAGGAACTAACCAATGCAGACCTGGTAATTGAAGCAACTATCGACCATCTCTATACCAAGCAGGAGCTGCTTCGAACCGCAGATCGTCTCTGCAGACCTGAGGTTATCTTTATTCTAACCAGCGCTACTTTACCGGTATACGAAATTGCCCGGAGCTTAACCCGTTCCAATCTATTAGTTGGAGCTCGTTTTATTCCACCGGTAGTAGATGTAGGTGTGGTAGAATTAAGCTACAGCCCAGATACTGACAAAAACGCGGTTGAAGTTGTGAAAAAATTCATTGCTCGCCTCGGCAAACAGGCTGTTCGTGTCCACGAAGCTGCTGGATTAGTGAATCCGAGGGCTTTAGTCACTTTAATTAACGAAGCTGCTTATTTGTTGGATGAAGGTTCAGCCTCAGCCGATGCTATCGAAACCATCATCAAAGGCAGCTGGGGAATGGAACAAGGTCCCTTTGAAATGGCTGATCGGATGGGTATCGATATTATTCTAGACTGGATGGAACAGCTCCAGAAAAGATATGGCGATCGCTACAAACCTGCCCCGATTATATATCGCTTAGTTCGCCAAGGCAAACTTGGAGTAAAAACCAAACAAGGATTCTTCAGCTATAATGAAGACGGACAGCGTATAGATCAACCAGGACAAGGACAGGAGGATAACTAGGAATGAAAATTTTAGTACTCAACTGCGCATCATCTTCGATT
>JAAYLQ010000161.1 GCA_012521805.1 Bacillota bacterium | reverse complement strand
GTGGAACGGTAATGCCGATACAGTTTACGCACTGTTGCTTTTAGTCTTGAAAGAAGCTGTAGTTGTGATCCTGCCAGTTTTTATTGCTTTGTATATTGTTGGTTTTGCGTCGCAGGCACTCCAAGTTGGTTTTATGTTTAATTTAAGTTTAATCCAACCTCAGTTCAACCGCATTAATCCGATTGAAGGTTTTAAACGTCTCTTTTCCAAGCGAGCACTAGTTGAGTTTCTTAAGTCGGTACTCAAAATAACTATTGTTGGTTGGATTGTCTATTCCCAAATAAAACAGCGAATTCCTTGGCTGAGCAGCTTGGCTGCCTACGATCTGTCCCATACTTTTCTGCTGATCAGTAATTCAGTCTTCAGTCTAGTTCAAATGATCGGATTGACCCTTTTGGTTCTGGCCTGTGCGGATTATTTCTATCAGCGGTGGGAATTTGAAAAGAACATTAGAATGACCAAACAAGAAATTAAGGAAGAGTTCAAACAGACCGAAGGAGATCCGTTAATTCGTTCACGGATCCGTCAGCAGCAGCGCGAACTAGCTTCCCGAAGAATGATGCAGGCAGTTCCCACTGCAGATGTAGTAATCACTAATCCTACCCATTTTGCGGTTGCTCTACTCTATCAAGCGGACAGCATGGCAGCGCCTGAAGTGGTTGCTAAGGGGGCGGGTATCATTGCTGCAAAGATCCGGGAAGTGGCGGAAGAGAATGGGGTTCCTATTGTTGAAAATAAGCCGCTAGCAAGAGCGCTGTATAAATCTGTCGAGATCGGACAGCAGATTCCTGCAGAACTCTATCCGGCAGTAGCGGAAGTTCTTGCCTTTGTTTATCGCCTTAAGAATCGGACAATATAACAGAGTTGTTGGAGGGTAAAGATTGATTAACGGTTTAGCACCATTCCAAAAACTAACTAAATACCAGGATATCAATGTTGTCATCGCTGTCGTAATGATTGTCCTAATGATGATCCTGCCGCTCCCGCCATTTTTGTTGGACATTTTATTAGCATGTAATATCAGTCTCTCCCTATTAATATTGCTGCTGTCGATGAACATTCATGAACCTCTCGAGCTGTCAGTGTTTCCAACCTTACTGTTATTATCGACTTTATTCCGTTTAGCTTTAAGTATTTCCTCAACAAGATTAATTCTGCTCCAGGCTGATGCGGGAAACATCATTAGAGCCTTTGGCAACTTTGTAGTGGGCGGCAACTATATTGTTGGTTTTATCATCTTTATTATTTTAGTTGTAGTTCAGTTTATTGTGATTACCAAAGGTTCAGAGCGGGTAGCAGAAGTGGCTGCTCGCTTCACACTCGATGCGATGCCTGGTAAACAAATGAGTATTGATGCTGATCTTAATGCTGGATTGATATCAGAAGCAGAGGCCAGACAGAAACGGATCATGATCCAGCGAGAAGCTGACTTTTATGGGTCCATGGATGGAGCATCCAAATTCGTTAAAGGCGATGCTATTGCCGGTGTTATTATTGTTGTAATAGATTTTATTGGTGGTTTGCTGATCGGAATGTTTCAGCGCAATCTTGATTTCCAACAAGCGCTGACTCAATACACACTGTTAACTGTTGGAGACGGACTGGTATCGCAAATTCCAGCGCTGCTGATTAGTACCGCGACAGGTATCATTGTTACCCGCGCAGCTTCGGAGAATAATCTCGGTCAGGATCTGAACCAACAGCTGATGACCAGTCCAAAAGTACTGGCGGTAACCAGTGGGGTTCTGATGCTGCTTGCAGTAGTTCCAGGACTGCCGTTTATACCATTCTTTATATTAGCAGGTCTTTTTGGCGGTACTTCATATTTATTATGGCGCGAGCAGGAAATCGCTGAAACAGCTGCGGCTGAAACTCAAGCTAGCCAAGAACAAGAAGAACAGCGGCATCCAGAAAGCGTGCTCTCTCTGCT
>JAAYLQ010000160.1 GCA_012521805.1 Bacillota bacterium | reverse complement strand
GCTAAAACTGCCCGTGTAGTTGCGCCTGATGATCAGCTGTCTCTGGCGATTGGTAAAGAAGGCCAAAATGCACGTTTGGCAGCTCGGTTAACCGGTTGGAAAATTGATATCAAGAGCGAAACTCAAGCTGAAGATGAGCCGCTGTTCCAAGTACAAATGGAACCAGAGGTTGATGAAGGGACAAGGGAAACAGGATCTCCAGAGCTTGAGGCTGACTCAGAAATTGAGGAAACAGCAGTGGAGTCAGATAGTTTGGAGCTAGACGAGGAACCAGCTGAGTCGGAAACACCAGCCAGTGAGGAAAGTGTTGACGAGGTAGCAGCTCTGCTGGCAAAATTGAGCAGTTCCAATAAACGTAAAAGTTGGGAAGAGAGATTTGGTTCAGTTAGTCTTTCAGATGAAAATACTCCGACGAAATCTGAATCTGAAACTGAACCAGAAAAACCTAAGCAGAAGAAAAAGAAGGAAAAGGTTATTAAGGATTTTTCAATGCTAAGCTTAGAAGATTTCCAATTTGATGAAGAAGATTAAGGTGATAGCATGAGACCTAAACACGTTCCGATGCGCACTTGTGTGGGTTGCAGAGAATCGCGACCAAAAAAAGAGCTGATCCGCATTGTCAGAACTCCGGAATCTGAAGTTGAAATAGACCTAACAGGAAAAAAATCGGGACGCGGTGCCTATCTCTGTCCATCAAAAGAGTGTTTAGCAAAAGCGGTTAAAACAGCTCAGCTGGAGCGTTCTTTAAATATCAGTATCAGTGATGAGATCAAGGTTTTGCTGGAGCAGCAGTTAGATGGATAAAGTCTTTGCTTTATTAGGATTTGCACAGCGTTCCGGTAAAGTAGTGTCCGGAGAGCAGGGCGTAGCGTCAGCGCTGCACCGAGATAAGGTTCACTGCTTGATCGTTGCAAAGGATAGCTCCCAGAACACGCTGCGAAAGTATAGTGCCAAAGCCGCAGCACAAAATGTTCCTGTTTATTTGTTCGGAACAAAACTAGAGTTAGGGCAGGCAATAGGAAAAGCCCAGCGTTCACTAATTGCGGTCTTGGATTCTGGTTTTGCAAGAGCAATTGAATTAGAGTTGGGGGGACAGAATTTATCTAGGGAGAAAGATTAGGAGTGATGTGTGTGAAGAAGGTTAGAGTGTATGAGCTGGCAAAAGAGCTCAATCTGGAAAGCAAGACCTTGGTTGATTTTTTAGTTGAACTTGGAGCGGATATTAAGAATCATATGAGTACGGTAGAATCTGATATTGCGGAAATGGTCAGAGAACATTTCTTGGAAAGCGATGACGAACTTGTAGAATCAGATGAAGAAATCGAAGCGAAAAAGATTAAAAAACGCAAAAAACATTCCAAACGTGATGAAGATCCTGAATTTGAAGATAAAAAGATTGAAAAAATTGCTAAGAACGGAAAAGGCAAAGTCAAGACCAAAGGCAGAACAAAGGGAAAAAAACAGCGCAGCAGTGGAACGGCAGTTGAAACCAAAACTTTGGAGCTTCCCGATTCCATTACAGTAAAGGACCTAGGTCAAAAGATCGGGGTTTCTCCTGCTGAACTCATTAAGAAACTGATCAAGACAGGAGTAATGGTTACAGTAAACCAATCAATAGATTTTGATACCGCTGCTGTTATTTGTGCCGAGTACAATATAGAAGTTAAACCAGTTAAAGAGCTGGATGAAGTAATCTTCGAAGATGTTGTTGAAGATGATCCTGCAGATTTAGAAATTCGCCCGCCCATCGTTACTATTATGGGCCATGTTGACCATGGAAAAACAACTTTGCTGGATGGAATTCGTAAATCAAGGGTAGCAGCAAGAGAAGCTGGAGGTATCACTCAGCATATTGGTGCCTATCAGGTTGAACATCAAGGTAGAAAAATAACTTTTCTTGATACCCCCGGCCACGAAGCGTTTACTGCTATTAGATCCCGCGGTGCTCAAGTGACTGATATTGCTGTGTTAGTGGTTGCTGCTGATGACGGAGTGATGCCCCAAACAGTTGAGGCTATCAGTCATGCGCGGGCTGCTGATGTACCCATAATTGTTGCAATTAACAAAATGGATCTGCCCAATGCCAATCCAGATCGGGTAAAACAGGAATTATCCGAACATGGGTTGATACCGGAAGCATGGGGCGGAGATACTATCATGGTAGAGATATCTGCTTTAACTTTAGATGGTGTT
>JAAYLQ010000159.1 GCA_012521805.1 Bacillota bacterium | reverse complement strand
CCCCTGTGGGGTGCGACGTACCGAGTGAAGGCAAACATCCTGATTGTCCACTTGTTTCAATCCCCGCACCCCTGTGGGGTGCGACTTCAATCATTGGTGCAAAGATCCCTGCTGTCCAATGTTTCAATCCACGCACCCCTGTGGGGTGCGACCTGCCACTTCCTGTTTTGCCATACCCAAGTGACTCCAGTTTCATTCCACGCACCCCTGTGGGGTGCGACAAAATACGATAATCCAAAATCTTAAAGATATTAAAGTTTCAATCCACGCACCCCTGTGGGGTGCGACAGTAGTAGTATTCATCCCGGCAGCCTTCGCATATAGTTTCAATCCACGCACCCCTGTGGGGTGCGACTTCTTTTGCCGCCGTTGTTGTCGGTTGTAAATAGTTTCAATCCACGCACCCCTGTGGGGTGCGACATCTGCTCATTCTGGAACAGATTCGTTAAAAATAGAGTTTCAATCCACGCACCCCTGTGGGGTGCGACGGCATGATCTGTGCCGGGAACCCAAAGGGCATTGTATTTTCAATCCACGCACCCCTGTGGGGTGCGACAGTGTGGTTTTATTACAAATTCAGCAGATTTGAGTTTCAATCCACGCACCCCTGTGGGGTGCGACAGTAGGGTTGCCAAATCCTTTATTTATGCATATTTAAAACTCTATTTTCGAGAACCTAAGATTTTTCAGTTGGTTTAAGCAGATATTTTTCTAATTTACAGCTAAAACCCCTGCTATATAACTTTCGAGAACCTCCCAGGGTTTTCATGATCACTTGGGGTTCTCGCTAGGATTAGATCATCAAAAGGCCTTCAGGATCGTAAGTTTTTTTAGCTCCTATATGTTCTACCCTACCTTTCCAGTTTTTACCTAAGTAATAATAACGAAGACTGTCTTCGTTAGTGTTAATTATACTTTCAAGCTTTTTTCGAAGTGCAGCAAACTGAACCGGATCTACTAGACATTCAAACACCGAATTCTGCACTCGCTGTCCATAATCAACACAGGTTTTAGCAACCAATCTTAGGCGCTTTTTGCCTTCAGAAGTCTGAGTGCTTACATCATACGTTATTAATACCATCAATGTTTATCACACCTACCTGATCATGAATGGCGGATACCCATCGATATCTCCCCGGATATATCTTGCCAATAACATAGCTTGAGCGTAGGGTATCAAGCCCACTTCTATTCTATCATTAAGGTAAGGATGCAATACCTCCTGCTGTTTTCTTGTTTGCCATGCATCAATGACTTTCCTTCTTCCGTCGTCAGTCAGCAGTACCGCACCTGATTCTTTGAAAATGAAATCTTGTTCGTTTACTTGCCCAGTATTGATAATAGCCAGTGTTAACCGGTCAACTAAATATGACCGCAGTTCCTCTACTAGATCTAATGCTAGACTATCACGTCCCGGTCTAATCCGATGAAGAAAACCCACTTGGGGATCCAGCCCAACAGAATCCGCTGCAGCTGCTGCATCGTGGGTTAAAAGTGTGTAAAGGAACGATAGAATAGCATTGACAGGATCCAAAGGCGGCCGTCTACTTCTACCGTTGAACTCAAAAAAGTCCTTATTGTGCAAAATGAGATTGTCGAATACAGAATAATATGCTCTTGCTCCTATACCCTCTAATCCCCGCAGCTCATCTAAAGATTCTGTCTCTAAGCATTGATGAACTAATTTAGACAAGTAATTTATTACCTGCTTAATAGATACCTGTCCTGGTGCATCGTTGTGGTCTCGTAAAAACCGCTGTAAAACTATCCGACTGTTATGTAGTTTTCCTATCACAAAGTTTCTGGCGATTTCCAAGCTTTCACCGTCTGCCCCAGCCAGCTCATACTGTCTTTTCCGGAGCAAAACATTTCCACGAGTTGAGGAACCAATTCTGGCTAATAGACGACCGCTGTTGGAGACAAAAGATATATATACCCCTCGTTCAACACATAAACCCATAAGTGCTGGGCTGACTCCCATATAACTATAGGTCACTATGCCTTCGAGATTATGGATGGGTACTCGAAAATGTCTTCCCTCATCCAAGCGAACTACAACGTTCTCGCCTTCCTTTGTTAAATAGGCATCTCGGGAAGTGACATACAAAGTATTCAGGAGCTTCCGCAACAAATCACCTCTTTAGTAAGATTATCAGTAATCTATAAACCTTCGTAAATACTGACTCACAGGTGGAGCATCATACAGCTCAGGAATACAAAGTTCTGCCAAAGAGCAGCTCTTGCAGGCTTTTGATATTTCTGCCGCGGGTGTTATACCTGTTCTGTACTGCTCATGCATCGCAAATGCTAGCGCGTAGGTATCCTCACGCAGAGCAGAATCCAAAGCTACCTCGTATCGGCGTCTAGGTCGTCCATAATATATATATAAGCTAAGTTTATTGTTGTATTGAACATTTCCTCCAGACAGATCGCCTGTGCACAGAGCTGCACCTTATCGATATTTGTTGGTTTTGGCTTACCCAGCTTATACTCAACTGGGTAAGCCCGCCATAATCCAGGATAATTTGCCAGTTCAACCTCTCCGTTATCGTCTTGTATAAACTCAATTACATCAGCTATTCCATACAGCCTCAGTGTTTGTGATATAATGGGTACCGATCGACTCGTTAATAGATTACCTCGCTTCTCCACAACTGTAGGATTATCTACTCTTTCGTGCATTTCACGACCATAAAATGTCAATATATTTTCATTCCACTGCTGCTCGATATGGATCAGCCCCCACTGTCGTTTGCAAAATGCGAAGTGTTGAATCCCTGATAGCTGCAAATATTCATCCTCATGGTTCATGTCCACGCTTATCGCCCCTGGATAACTTCGGTCTTCAGCCCTAGAAGTTCATCAATCTGTATATCGTAATCATCTAGGCTCTTTGGTTCCACAATGCCATCCTTAACAGAAACCTTTAAAGAACGATGCACTTTAGCAGATGAATATTTACCTGTTAAATTTGGATGCTCCCACCAAACAACTTGTACAACCTCCATGCTGCCCTCAGGTCTAGCGGATGAAGAATCATTTTCAAACAAGTTGACCAAGGCCTGTTTAATATCTTCCGCATCCTGATCGTCAAAACCGGTTAGAGAAGCTAATTGCGGATTGATGCTGCCGTAAAAAACATATACTCCATGGTCCACTCGATGCTTCATGCCCATGGTATCTGAGGCTTTCTTAGTACCATCGCCATCGCCACTGACACTCTTAGTAATCTGGATACTGGTGATATTTATTGGATGAACACTAAAGGCAGATTGAATCGATACCGGCCCGCGAATTCCTATAGAAACACCTTCGCCCTTTTTTGTACCGTCGTATGCAAATACTTGACCAAATGCTCTGACATCAAGCCATTTCTTACAAGCTTCAACTCTAAATTTATCTTTATCTTTTATGTACTCTTTAAGTTCACCCTCAGCCCTCTTTCGAAGACTGGGATAGTCATCAAACCTATAATCATCTGATTGTACGAAAATCCCTCTGCCCATTTCCAACAACCGATTGCGAATCTTTCTTTTTATACATACATCTGATATTTCACCATAGCCATCATATGTTATTCTTGGCCGGTTTCCATTCAACGGATCCCCATTGGGATTGGCATTCACGACGTTGATAACTACACCAAAATCAATTTTCTTAGAAAGAGTACCCATTAGTTCTCCTCCTTTTCATCATCTTTCCTGGACTTTGCATACAAAGCTCTTCTTTGGCAGTGAAACCCCAACAAGAACTCTCCTGAGAGTGGTCTGTCACTGATAAAATCCTCTGGGTCAAACAGGTCCATAATTTCCTGAATAACTTTTTCACGTGCTTTGACTTTAGTCCCCAGTCTCATTTTATACGGAACCAAAGCTAATTCCAGCATCCGCCAGGTAGAGAATGGTCGATCGGAAAAACGATGCATCATTCTGGCAGCATTTGTTGGTCTAACTTCGTTGGCTTCACTTAAAGCCCACTCTTCGATGCTGTCTGCCACTGCTAAAAGTCTGCCATACAAATAATCCCTTGTGGCACGCTTTTCATCTAATGCCAAACTATATCCCTCCTTCTCATTAGCTTTGTTGTACAGTGCACACGCAATTGTCAAAGTTTTTTCCCATTCATTATCGTCTAATGCTGTCCGCCAAGAAGCTCTTTTAACAGCATTTCTAACAAAATCCGAGGGAAGAGGTTTGCCGTCTATTACACATGGCAACAACCTCTCAATTGATCTCTGGCGCAGCTTGATGTCCACTTTGCTTCCGTAAACCGCATCAACAATGTCATATAGGCTTGGAGCACCTTCATATTCTAGAATCTTTGCACCTCGGCTGACATCCCAGCCGTAACCCCTATACCTGTGTATCCACACGCAGGTTTTATGCCAGCTTTCAATCCGATCCAAAAACTCAGAACCTGCCAGCTGTCGATAGAATGCAATTGACATCCTGCCAGGGGATGCTGAGTCAATCGCCATAACCAATACTCGAGAACTTACATCAAGTTTTCTCTTGTATCCAAGGATCATTGCGTTAAGTTTATGCGCTAATGCTTCGCCCACAAATGCTAATCCATCCGCTTCACCTGTGCTTTCAACAATAGGTAGATCTCCCAATAGCGAGGCAGTATCAGCTAATGGATCTGGTACCGCCTCACCTTTTGGAGTCCAACACACAATTGCTAATTCTCCAAACCGCATTCCTTGGCGCCTGA
This sequence comes from Bacillota bacterium, assembly GCA_012521805.1. Taxonomy (GTDB): domain Bacteria; phylum Bacillota; class Limnochordia; order Darwinibacteriales; family DTU012; genus DTU012. Next base: position 1,459 of record JAAYLQ010000159.1, on the reverse strand, counting down.
CCAGCCACTGCAAAGCTGTATGGGCTTTTTGACTGACAACTAACCCAACCCCAACTGCTTGATCGGAATTATGAAAGCGCCCTCGAAATGTAAATCCGGATGTGTCATTGCTGGATATTAATTTTGCAGAATCAGCATCATGGCGAATTTTTGCTGGATGTGATGTAGCTAGACTCGATACTTTACCTGTCACAAAGCATAAGCCTTTCTTCTGAACTGTGGATTCCATATATGCAATCCAGCTTTGGTATAAACTCATATCTTTCCAAACCGCTGATTCTAAATCTCCCGGTATTTCTACAATCCATCTAATAAAACTTTCGTCGGCACGTCGGGCCCCTAATACCTCAAAGATCGGTGGCTTATCCTCGCCTTCCCACTTGTTCAGTAATTTTTGTTTCTCATCTAAAAATAGAATTTTACTTTTTACCAAATCCTCAACAACATGCCCTTTAGTGACATATTGATAAATAGCTCTAATTTTTGGATGACTGAATTCGGACTCAACCCACTTTTGAAGATCTTTGAGATACATTTCATAAGGTTCCTCTGGCCGATTCGCAAAGCCACTGGTAACAGTGCCTCCAAACTGGACAAAATCTCCTGCAACATACTGCAATTTATCACATAATGGGTGATTGACTGGTTTTCTTCCAGAACGGGAACCAGACCGTTCTGTGCAGGGAATAATAGTGCGAGCCTCAGGCTGGGGTACTACACTAGCCCTTACAAATTCACCATCTTCGTTTATGACAACTTCTATCTGAGCTTGTTGAGTAGTATGGTAAATTGGTAAAAGGGGTGGTTCATCCTCATTTTCTGGAATTCTGCCGACCAAATGGGAATGCGCCTCATACGTGTCATACAGCACCTGCAGCCAATTCATCTTTTCCCTCCTTCCTTGATGATCTCTTGATAAAATTGATCTTGCTAAAGCGAAATCGCACTTACTTTTTCATACGCCATATTACGCACTGGTTTTCTAACTGTACAATCCTCTGGTCGAATAAACTCAATCACACCACTTACCATTCGGGGATGCCAAAATCGTGCATAAAGCTTGTCTTCTCCGGTTTCGCTGGGATAATCAAAACCATGAAACATCAAACCGAAACTCAATTCAGGGTAATCATCATAGAATCCAGCCCCGGATCCAAACTCACACGGTTCCACATAGGCTTGGCATTCACGGGCACCAAGAAAAATATCCCTGCGGCCGCCCCGCTCCAGCATCCTTTTTGCCATAAAATAGTGCTTGTTTTCATTGCGATCATGTACCAGATCTTCGCGGTTTTGATTCCAGATAAATCGTGCTTGTACTTGGTATTCCACATCACGCAGATAAGTGTAAATAGAAAGCTCATTGCCTCCTCCATAGTTTAGAGGTTTAACACCTTTGCTCTCAGTCTGAATCGGTTTCATAATTCGGACTTTATCGATGATCCAAGTAATAGTTGGT
>JAAYLQ010000158.1 GCA_012521805.1 Bacillota bacterium | reverse complement strand
TACTAAGTTATAATACCATGATGCTTGTTTGTTGTCAAGCAGTGTTTTTCGTGCTTTAATTTAATTCAAGCAAAAAACGTCTTCTTAATCTGCGTTAAGAAGACGTTTTTATTTATTATCGTTATTACTTCAGTTCTACAGTAGCGCCAGCTTCTTCAAGCTTAGCTTTGATTTCTTCAGCTTCGTCTTTGCTGACACCTTCTTTAACCGGCTTCGGAGCACTGTCAACTAACTCCTTAGCTTCTTTCAGGCCTAAACCAGTAATTTCGCGAACAACTTTAATTACGCCGATTTTCTTTTGGCCCGCAGAAGTGAGAACAACGTCAAATTCAGTTTGCTCTTCAGCAGCATCTGCACCAGCGCCACCAGCAGCAGGCATAGCCATTGCTACAGGAGCAGCAGCTGATACTCCAAATTTTTCTTCCATTTCTTTTACTAATTCAGCTAACTCTAAAACAGTCATGTTTTCTATCGCTTGTAAAATTTCTTCTCTAGTCATCAATATGTTCCTCCTTAAATCAAATGAATTCAAATTGTAATTGCGATGCTATTATGCACCGGCTTCCTCTTTTTGTTTACGCACAGCATCCAAAGCATAAACGAAATTGCGAATTGTTCCCTGGAGAACGTTGACCAAGCCGGCAATTGGCGCCTGCATACCGCGGACCACCTGAGCAAGCAGTTCTTCCCTGGATGGAAGTTCTGCAAGAGCCTTAACTCCGTCAACATCAAGAACTTTGCCTTCCAACACACCACCCTTGAGTTCAAGGTCACGGTTAGTCTTGGCAAACTCACTTAAGATCTTAGCCGGAGCTACTGGATCATCATAACCGAAAGCCACTGCTGTGGGTCCGGTTAATAAAGGAACCAGATCATCTAAGCCAATTTCTCTAGCAGCGATGGTTGTCAAAGTATTTTTGAGGACTTTATATTCTACTCCCGCTTCCCTCAGCTTCTTTCTCAGCTCAGTAGCTTGAGCTACGTTTAAACCGCGATAATCAGCGAGAACAACACCTTGAGCCCTACTCAGTTTATCTTTAATCTCGGCAACCGCTGCAACTTTTTCTGGTCTTGCCACCTTCTCACCTCCCACAGATTTGTGCAATAAAAAAGGACCTCCAAAGACAGTCGGAGATCCAGAACAGGGCAAAGCCGCAGGAACACAAGTCCTGAACAAACCCGTATCTAACCTCGGTTGGCAAGACAACGCTTCTTAGGCCTGTAGGCACCAACTGTCTTTGGTTATCTATTTAACTTGTATATAATAACAGATCTATCTCACGTTTGCAAGAATCTCTTGTGGGTTGAGCCGGATACCCGGACCCATTGTTGAAGCTATGGAAACCTTTCTCAAATAAGTTCCTTTAGCTGCAGCTGGCCGAGCTTTAACAATAGCACCCAGCAGTGCAAATAAATTATCCTTCAGTTGAGCTTCGTCAAAAGTTACTTTGCCAATCGGCACGTGCATACCAGCTTCTTTATTGACTCTAAACTCAACTTTACCTGCCTTTGATTCTTGAACGGCAGTAGCCACTTCAAAAGTAACAGTGCCGGTCTTTGGATTTGGCATTAACCCACGTGGTCCTAAAATCCGACCTAACTTACCTACAACACCCATCATATCAGGAGTTGCAATTGCCACATCAAAATCCAGCCAGCCACCTTGAATTTTTTCAGCCAGCTCTTCTGCTCCGACGTAGTCAGCACCCGCTTCTTCCGCCTCTTTGGCTTTCTCGCCTTTGGCAAATACCAAAACGGTAACTTCGCTGCCGGTACCGTGGGGCAGAACTACTGTACCCCTAACCTGTTGATCAGCATGACGCGGATCAACGCCAAGTTTCAAAGCTACTTCAACTGTCTCAGTAAACTTGGCAGTGGCACATTTTTTTACCAATTCCAATGCTTCATCCACTGAATAAAGCTTATCTCTATCAACTAACTTGGCTGCCTCCAGGTAGCGTTTACCACGTTTAGCCATATTATTATCCTCCTTTGTGGTCCAAACGGATGATTCCTCCCACAATATTGCTGTAATTAATCCTCTACGACAATACCCATGCTGCGGGCAGTTCCTTCAACCATCCGAGTAGCGGCATCCAGATCTGCAGCATTCAAATCAGCCATCTTCAGTTCAGCAATCTCCCGAACCTTGGCTCGCTTAATGGTGCCGACTTTTTCCCGGTTTGGTTCACCAGAGCCTTTTTCCAGGTTCATAGCTTTTTTCAGCAAGACAGCTGCTGGTGGAGTTTTGGTAATGAATGTAAAGGACCGATCTTCATAAACTGTAATCACAACAGGAATGATCATTCCTGCTTGCTGAGCAGTCCTTTCATTAAAAGCTTTACAAAACTCCATAATTGCAATACTATGCTGACCAAGTGCCGGTCCTACCGGAGGAGCTGGAGTAGCTTTACCTGCAGGAACTTGTAGTTTGACAATTGCACTGATCTTCTTTGCCATGGCGCATGCACCCCCTTATTTAATGTGGTAATGGCGGACTAGAAGTCCTCCCACTGAAAACAACTCCCTATAGTTTCGCAATCTGATCGAAGTCCAACTCAACAGGAGTTTCACGCCCAAACATTGAGATTCTTACGGTAACCTTTCCTTTATCCAAATTCACATCTTCAATTTCGCCGGAGAAATTGACAAACGGACCGGAAATCACCTTGACTGACTCACCCACCTCAAACCTAGCCCGCGGCCGCGGCTCGTCCATACCCATACTCACCAGTATAGACTTAACCTCTTCTGGTGAAAGCGGTACCGGTTTTACACCAGAACCCACAAACCCTGTCACCCCGGGCGTGTTTCTCACCACATACCACGAGTCGTCGGTGACAATCATTTCCACAAGGACATAACCGGGAAAAATTTTCTTTTGAGTCACTTTCTTTTTACCATCTTTATAATCGATAACTTCCTCCATGGGGATTACTATCCGGAAAATTTTATCCTCCATCCCCATCGACTCAATCCGCTTTTCCAGGTTAGTCTTTACCTTATTTTCATATCCTGAATAGGTATGAATTACATACCACTGTTTTTCCGCTGTCAAATTCTCACTCATCTTTGAAGGGACCTATAAGGCCCTTCACCCCCCTATACGGCTTAGTAAACCCAACAAATTGGATATCAGAAAGTCCACAACTCCAATGAAAAGAGCAACAATTACTACAACCAAAAGTACGATCCCAGTATTATTGATCACTTCTTTTCGGTTTGGCCATGCTACCTTGCGCAACTCCGATCTAACTTCACGGAAATATTTGGTTAATCGAAGCCAAAGGCTTGGTTTGGCTTTTCCAGTCACAGCTGACAAAGTTTGTCACATCCTTTATTTAGCCCAATTACCGGGTTTCTCTGTGAATCGTATGAGTTTGACAAGTCTTACAATATTTTTTCAACTCAATGCGATCTGGGTCGTTTCTTCTGTTTTTATTGGTTCGATAATTTCTGTTTTTGCATTGAGTGCACTCAAGGGTTATGCCAACTCGCACAGCCGCCACCTCCAAATTCTCGAAATACCTTTAAAACTTATCACATTTTAGCTAGGCTGTCAATATTATCTTGTTTGCTGCTACTTCAAAATCTTGGTAACAACTCCGGCACCTACTGTGCGGCCACCCTCACGAATAGCAAAGCGCAAACCTTCTTCCATAGCAATCGGAGTGATTAATTCGCAGGTTAATCTAGTATTGTCACCTGGCATTACCATTTCAGTTCCTTCTGGCAGAGTAACTACACCGGTTACGTCAGTAGTTCTGAAGTAGAACTGTGGACGATAGTTGGTGAAGAAAGGTGTATGTCTGCCGCCTTCTTCTTTGGACAGAACGTATACTTCGCACTCGAAAGTAGTGTGCGGAGTGATGGAACCAGGTTGAGCCAGAACTTGACCTCTTTCGATGCTTTCTCTGTCGATACCACGGAGCAGCACACCGATGTTGTCTCCAGCTTCAGCTTGATCTAACAGCTTGCGGAAC
>JAAYLQ010000028.1 GCA_012521805.1 Bacillota bacterium | reverse complement strand
TATTCCTATCTACATATATTTAATACAACATACTTCCACCATATTCCTGCTTCCGGGAATAATTTTTGGAGGAAAAAAATGAATATTTTTCAGGAAAATACTAAAGAATATATCAGTATCTTATTTGGATAAGCAAGCGAGGGTGTCCCCCTTGCTTTTCATCATGCATAGCAGCAAACCAAAAGGAGAGGTGAAAGCCATTGGCAGTAGCCGTTCATCAAGGCAAGAGGCAGCGTGTTAACTTTGGAAAGATCAAAGAAGTCATGGAAATGCCTAATTTGATCGAGATTCAAAGGAAATCATTTGAATGGTTTCTCAATGAAGGTCTGCTCGAAATGTTTCAAGACATATCACCGATCCAGGATTTTACTGGAAATTTAGTGCTGGAATTTATTGATTATACTTTGGGTGAGCCTAAATGGGATATAGATGAGTGCAAAGAGCGCGATGTTACTTATGCTGCTCCCTTAAAGGTAAGGGTACGTTTAATCAATAAAGATACCGGGGAAGTAAAAGAGCAGGAAGTGTTTATGGGCGACTTTCCTCTCATGACTGAGAACGGTACATTTATTATCAACGGTGCGGAGCGGGTTGTAGTCAGCCAATTAGTCCGCTCACCAGGTACTTACTTTAATTTTACAGTCGATACATCTGGCAAACCTTTATATACTGCTAATATCATTCCCAATCGCGGAGCTTGGCTGGAATTTGAGATGGATGCAAACGATGTAATTACAGTTCGTGTTGATCGGACTCGCAAAATTCCAGCTACAGTGCTGATCCGTGCTTTGGGTGTTGGAACTAATCACAAGATTCTTGATTTATATCATGGTGCGGAAGCAATTAAAGCTACTTTAGAGAGGGATAACACCGAATCGGAATCGGAAGCTTTGATTGAGATCTATAAAAGACTGCGTCCTGGCGAACCGCCAACAGAAGAAAGTGCCCGCAGTTTATTTGAAACTCTATTTTATGAACCGAAGCGCTACGATTTAGGCGGGGTTGGACGCTATAAAGTTAATAAAAAGCTGAGATTAACAGAGCGGCTGATCAATCAGGTGGCCGCTGAACATGTTGTCAATCCTGAAACCGGTGAGATTATTGTAGAAGCGGATCAGAAAATTGATCGGAAAGCTGCCGAAGCAATTCATGCTGCGGGAATCACCTCGGTTCTGATCAAGACTCGGGAAGGCGATGAACTGAAAATTCTCAGCAATGGACAGCCTGGTGAGGATGCGAAGACAATCACCAGGGAAGACATTCTTGCAGTTATAAACTATTTGATCAATTTACCCCATGGTATAGGTTTTACAGACGACATTGATCATTTGGGCAACCGCCGCGTTAAGTCGGTAGGGGAACTGCTGCAGAATCAGTTTAGGATCGGACTCAGCCGGATGGAGCGGGTTGTCCGGGAACGGATGACTATTCAAGATGTAGATATTATTACCCCACAAGCGCTGATTAATATCCGGCCGGTAGTCGCAGCTGTTAAAGAGTTCTTCGGCTCAAGCCAGCTGTCTCAGTTTATGGATCAGACTAATCCCCTGGCAGAGCTGACCAACAAGAGAAGGCTGAGTGCCCTTGGACCAGGCGGGTTATCCCGTGAGCGGGCTGGCTTTGAAGTTCGGGACGTGCACCATTCCCACTACGGTAGAATGTGCCCTATCGAAACTCCTGAAGGACCAAACATTGGTCTGATTGGTTCGTTATGTACCTATGCCCGTATTAATGAGTACGGTTTTATTGAAACGCCCTATCGGCGGGTAGAAAATGGCAGGGTTTTAGATGAAATTGAATACTTAACTGCCGATGAGGAAGATAACTACATCATTGCCCAAGCTAATGAACCAACTGATGAACAGGGGTACTTCCTCAATGATCGGGTAACAGTTCGGGATCGGGAAGAGATCAAAATTGTACCGGCTGATTCAGTAGATTTTGTCGATGTTTCGCCAAAACAGATCGTCAGTATTGCAACTGCTTTAATTCCATTTTTAGAGAACGATGACGCAGCCCGGGCGTTGATGGGTGCTAACATGCAGCGCCAAGCTGTTCCACTGCTGCGCTCTGAAGCTCCCCTTGTAGGTACCGGTATGGAGTATAAGGCAGCCATCGATTCGGGGGCATGCATTCTCGCCAAACATGCGGGAGTGATTGAGTATGTTTCCTCGGAGCGGATTGACGTTCGCCGTGATGACGGTCAGCGCGACAGCTATAAGCTGCATAAGTTTCAGCGCTCAAACCAGGGAACCTGCATTAATCAGAAACCTATTGTCAAGGTTGGCGAGCGTGTCGAGGTTAATCAAGTTTTAGCGGATGGACCCTGTACTGACCAGGGTGAACTGGCCTTAGGTAAGAATGTTGTTGTAGCATTCATGCCCTGGGAAGGATATAATTTTGAAGACGCGATCTTATTAAGTGAAGAATTAGTGAAAGAAGATGTATTTACATCTATTCATATTGAAGAGTACGAAGCCCAGGCCCGTGATACCAAACTTGGTCCGGAAGAAATCACCCGTGATATCCCCAATGTGGGAGAAGACAGTCTCAAAGACCTCGATGAGCGGGGGATTATCCGGATTGGTGCCGAGGTGAAGGCAGGGGACATTTTAGTTGGTAAAGTGACCCCGAAAGGTGAAACTGAGCTGACTGCAGAAGAACGTTTGTTAAGAGCGATCTTCGGTGAGAAGGCTCGGGAAGTGCGGGATACATCGCTGCGGGTGCCCCATGGCGAAGGTGGGGTAGTGGTAGATGTTAAGGTCTTCACCCGTGAAAACGGTGATGAGCTTGCACCGGGTGTCAACCGTCTGGTCAGGGTTTATGTTGCCCAGAAACGGAAAATCTCTATCGGAGATAAGATGGCAGGCCGCCATGGAAATAAGGGTGTAATTTCCAGGATTCTGCCTCGGGAAGATATGCCGTTTTTACCGGATGGAACCCCTGTGCAGATTGTGCTCAATCCTTTAGGGGTGCCATCGCGGATGAACATTGGTCAAGTGTTGGAGACCCACTTAGGTTTAGCCGCCAAGTATCTCGGTATTCATGTAGCGACCCCCGTTTTTGACGGAGCTACAGAGATTGAAGTTATGGATACAATGGAGAAAGCGGGAATGGCCCGTAATGGGAAAACCATTCTCTACGATGGCCGGACCGGGGAACCTTTTGATAACCCCGTTACAGTGGGTGTAATTTA
>JAAYLQ010000157.1 GCA_012521805.1 Bacillota bacterium | reverse complement strand
TTTCCTGCTTGTTCCCCAGCAGATTCAGCCTCTGCATCAGGCAGCTCTCTGCCTTCCATAATCGCCAGGAACTCCTCGCGGTTGATAGTTTCTTTCTCCTTGAGTACTGCAACCACTGCATCTAAGCGATCCCGATGTTCACTTAAAACGTCAAGTGCCCTTTGATAGCAGCCTTCAACTATTCCCCGAACTTCGCTGTCGATGGTAGCTGCAACCTCTTCACTGAAGTTGCGGTCCCGGGAGATATCCCGACCTAGGAACACCAGATCTTCCCCACCGGGGTGACCGAAAGTCAGCGGTCCAAGTTTTTCACTCATTCCCCACTCCATTACCATCTTACGCGCGATCCTTGTAACACGTTCCAGATCATTTTGCGCGCCTGTGCTGACCTCATTAAACGCCAAAATTTCTGCAGCGCGACCACCAAGCATGTTGGTTAACTCATCCAGCAGTTTCGACTTGGTCATTACGTAGCGCTCATTTTCTGGCAGATACATGGTATAGCCGCCAGCATGACCGCGGCCGATAATGCTGACCTTGTGGACCGGATCTGAATGGGGCAGATAGTAGGACACTACTGCGTGTCCTGCTTCATGATAGGCAAATACTTCCAAATCTTCTTCGGTAAGCACTCGGTTTTTCTTTTCCGGACCCATAACCACCCGGTCGATCGCTTCTTCACATTCCAGCATTGTAATCTTCTTCTGTCCCTTGCGGGCAGCTAAGATTGCCGCCTCATTGAGTAAGTTTTCCAGATCCGCACCAGCGAACCCTGGTGTCCGCCTTGCTAACACCTTCAAATCTACGCCGTGGAGCGGCTTATTGCGGGCGTGAATCTTGAGAATTTCTTCGCGGCCGATCAGATCTGGACGATCAACTACTACCTTGCGGTCGAAGCGTCCCGGACGCAGCAGGGCTGGATCCAAAATGTCAGCTCGGTTTGTTGCTGCCATTACAATGATTCCAGAGTTTGTTTCAAATCCATCCATTTCAACCAACAGCTGGTTGAGGGTCTGCTCCCGCTCATCATGTCCTCCGCCTAAACCGGCGCCCCGCTGTCTGCCGACAGCATCTAATTCATCGATAAAAATCAGACAAGGGGCGTTTTTCTTGGCTGTGTCGAATAAATCGCGCACCCGCGAAGCACCCACACCCACGAACATCTCAACGAACTCTGAACCACTGATGCTGAAAAACGGCACTCCAGCCTCACCAGCAACAGCCCTTGCTAACAGAGTTTTCCCTGTTCCAGGCGGTCCTACTAACAACACGCCTTTAGGAATTTTGGCTCCTAAATCAGCAAATTTCTTAGGCTGTTTGAGAAATTCAACAATCTCAACAAGTTCCTGCTTAGCTTCGTCAACTCCGGCTACTTCGTTAAAAGTAACCCGGGTTTTATCTTCAGTATGCAGTCTGGCGCGGCTTTTGCCAAATGACATCGCCCGATTATTGCCGCCCTGCATCTGATTGAGAATAAACAGCCAAATACCGACAAAAATAATTAAGGTAATAATATTGGGCAGTAAGGCAACCCACCAAGAAGTACCCTGGGGAGCCTGGGCTTCGATATCAACATTCTGCTCAATGAGTAGGTCACTGACCTCTGCCATCTTTCCTACCGGGACCATTGACTCAAATTTGGTTCCGTCTCTTAATGTTCCCTGGATACTCTGATCACCAATTAAAACTGCAGTACGCACTTGGTTATTTCTAATTAACGCGTTTAACTGACTATAAGTTAACTGCTGTACAGGTTCAACAGATTGATACATGCCTTGAATAACCATCACAAGAATAATGGTAATTAACAAATAAAGACTAATCTGTCGTAAAAATTTATGCAAAATACGACCTCCTTCCAAGTCTCCCTACTCCAGCTTTGACACTACTCATGTCATTCTATTATAACATAGGCTGATCATGATGGCAATCTTTCACAACCTCGAAGATAATCCGTAAAATTTTCCTGGAAGTAGAGGTGATCCGTCCTTTTTCGCTTCTTCTGATGCCGCCCAGCCAAATAATATGATCTTGATCACAAATCAGGGGAATTTGATCCCGTAGATACTGAGGCACTTTGGCATCAATCAGCAGATCTTTCACTTTCTTGCTGCCTGTTTGGCCAAAAACCTGCATTCTATCTCCCGGCTGCCGCCGGCGTAAAATTAAAGGCAGGCGCAGCTGTTCTAGATCAAAATCTTCTCCGACTTCACTTGGAACATAATCCTGGTTGCACAGGAAAACTTCAGTTTTTATATGATAGTGTCCTGCTCTAATTTCACCGGGAACAGGCAGCTCCTGCTGATCCCAATTGGAAAATCGAGGTCTGCCAAACACTATATTCTTCGGCTCTCCAATCACAGTTAATAAGGGTAATTCAAAGGTAAAATGACTCTGCTCCAAAATTAATTGCCGCAGTCTTTCTGCCTGATTAAAGGCAACCCACTGCACACTTCTCCGTGCCTGAGCAATACAGCTCTGGAGCACTCGGCGCTGAAAAGCTGGGGACAGCTCTTGAAATTGACTGCGCCGCAGCATCAGCACCCCATACTGCTCAAAGGTAAGCTTTCGCATTAGTTGGTGGGTTTGGGCTGCTAATTCCTCATCATCAGCCCGGGCAATTTCTGCTAACTGAACCAAGTGCTGACTGAATTTGGGATTGTACTCCGCTTCGATCAGGGGAATTAACTCTAAGCGCAGTTTGTTGCGGCCGTATTCCGTGCTGAAATTGGTCTGGTCATGATAATAGGTAATCTGAAAAGCATCGCAGTAGGAGATAATCTGCCTGCGGGTAAACGGCAGAAGCGGGCGAATGTAGCAGTCTCGAATCGGTTTCATTCCTCCTAGGCCAGCTAAGCCAGTACCGCGGATCAGATGCAGCAGCACAGTTTCTGCCTGATCATCTTTATGATGCCCAAGGGCAATCTTAGTATAGCCATGTTTTTCCAGGCAGTCCTGCATCAGCCGATAGCGCACTTCCCGAGCACCAGCCTCCACCGACAGCTGCTGTTCTTTGCAGTAGCGGTTAACATCGTACTGATAGACATATACCGGTAGCCCCAGCTGTCGGCCTAATGCCGCCACATATTCCGCTTCCTCATCTGCCTCAGGACGCAGCTGGTGGTTGAGATGAAAAATTCCCAATTCAACGCTAGCCATCCGGTGCAGTAAATGCAATAAGGCCATAGAATCAGGCCCACTGCTGACAGCCACTAAAACTCGATCAGAAGGTTTCAGCAGCTGCTGGGCCTGGATATTAGCGCTAAATTCCGAGAGCAGATCAACACTCACTCCAATTAACTCCTTTGATAAGGATGAATTTCCGGATCGCGGCGGACCAACTTCGCAACTAACACCATCATGTCATCTGAGATTGCTCCATCTGCAGCTTCAATGCTCTGAAGCAGCAGTAAGTTGGCCAATTCCTGACAGCCGATATTATCGTCAACCCGCCGCAGAATATTGCACAGCCACTGCTCCTTATTGACCACATCTCGCTGAAACTCCAGCACTCCATCGGTAATCATAATCAAGTACTCACCTTCATATAACAGGCGTCGTTCCGGTTCTACTTCAACATGATTGAGAATACCGATTGGCAGAGCATGGTTTTGAATCACTTCAATATTCCTGCCCCGCTTAATAAAGCTGGGGGCAGCACCAATTTTGACAAATTCCAGCTGGCCTGATTCCAGATCGGTCACTACAAAATCTATAGTCGCGAAAGAATCGCTCGTGCTCCGGGCTAATAAGGTCTGATTGATCACCTTAACCGCTAGATCCGGATCATAACCAGCCTGGAGCATCTTTTCCAGCAGTTTAATTGTTGCCAAACTGTCGCTGGCAGCCCGCTCACCTGTACCCATTCCATCACTGATTAACAGGCCAACTCGATTAGTTGATAAATTAAAAATAGCATTGTTATCTCCGGAAACTCGTCCTTGGGCAATTTTAGCAGTCTTTACATCTACAACATACCGTGCCTGATTGGAAATGTCAAATCCACATTTTCCTGTGGTGACACAGTCCCGTTTCGCTACAGTAAAACTTTGACCGAGGAGATTGGAGCAGGCCTGAGCCACCTGATTGCACCAATTTTCGCCACAGCGGCTGAGGCGCCTGCCAACCACAGAATAAGTCCCATTTGAGTGCAGAACAGTCAATTCATCAAGCTCTGACGAATCAAGATCCTGCCACAATTTATCCTCTACCGCTTCAGCAAATTCTACTTGAGTGCTCAATTCAGTTCCTAACTGAGCAACCACCAGGGCAATACTGTGCAGCTGTTGGGAAATAAATCTGCTGCCCTCCAGCACTTTGGCTAACTCATAAAAAACTTCTGAAAACTGATCCACCCGTTCTTCCAGGATCTGCTGAGCTCTGACAGCGTGGGAAGCCTGCCGATTGGCATGGTGGCTTGTCCCGGGAATGAAGCGACCCAGCTGCCGCAGGTGCTGGTCCGGGGTCAGATAAACAGCTGTTGATGCTATCAACAGCATCAAAATATGTTCCACCGTCTCCGAAACTATCGGCACGCCGAATGCGAGCAGACTGGCGGAAATACCTGCCAAATACAAACCGAAAGGCACCTTTGCTAGAAAACCACTAATTACCGCTACTGCTGTTACTAAGACAGCAGTTTCCACCGGCAGCCTAACCAATAAGCTGATCAGGGCAAAGAGGGGACCAACCATAAAAGCAAGGGAAGCTCCCCCAATCCGGGCAGCAGCCAAGATCAGGTAGAACATGATTATCAGCCGCAGGGACAGCTGACCGATCAGCAGATCGGAACCTAAATAGATGGCGGTTAACAGCAGACCAGCTTGAAACTCTTTGGTATCAAGGGCATAGCTGCGCTTTTTGCTGACAACTGTCGAAAACATGCTGTAAGCAGCTACAGCGATCAGTCCTTCGCACACAGCGGTGATCCAGATCATGGGATAGCTGACCCCAAGCAGGCGAAACGTTAGGGGCGCTTTTACCACCAAAAAACTGACAAAAAGCCAGAAAACCCAGTAGCCGTTTTTCTGTCTTAAGGACTGATTGCGTCCAACCAGCTAGATCAGCAGCGCCGCAGCATAATAGGGGAATAACGTATGATCTGGTGTTGTCAAGGAAGCGTAACCTAAACCAATGCTTAAAAGCGCCCACCAAGGCCGAGGCCTGGGACTACGGTAAACTGCTGCTAGAAACGCAGCACCAAAGGGCATCAGCTCGTCCAATAACTGAGCCCGCGCTAAGAAGAATCCAATCAGGATCAACATCCAGGGTACTTTTAACGATAGAGAAACCGGCCGAATTCGGCTTCGGCGCTTCCGCTTCACTTCCAGCGGAACTAAACGGTAATTGTGCGCACTTGGTTCGATCCGTTCCATAACATCATCCCCCAGCAGTGAAATTACGTTTACCATAACACAACTAGGGGAGATTATCTGTCGAACAGTCTATTATAAAAAAAAGAAAACCCTGTACAATACTAGGGTTTTTCGAAAAAAATATGGTAGCGGCGGCTGGACTCGAACCAGCGACACTACGGGTATGAACCGTATGCTCTGACCAACTGCGCTACGCCGCCATGACAATGTTTATTATACATATTGTGATAAATTTAGTCAAGGGGTTTTTAGTTGCAGGTAAATTGTTTTTATTGTAGGATAAAACTATCAATTCAAGGAGGAAAGAATATGGCTGGCTCAACATATGGCAAAAGATTTACAGTAACAACCTGGGGTGAATCCCACGGTCCGGCCCTTGGGGCAGTTATCGATGGCTGTCCTGCCGGGATTCCCCTCAACCAAGAACTGATTCAGCGCGATCTTGATCGCCGCAAGCCTGGACAATCACCCTACGCTACTCCTAGGAGTGAAGCTGATCAGGCAGAGATTTTATCAGGAGTGTTTCAGGGGCAGACCACCGGCACACCCATCGCGCTCTTGATCCGGAATCAGGATCAGCGCTCCCATGATTACTCCAACCTAGCCGAGGTGTTTCGCCCCGGACATGCTGATCTAACTTACCATCACAAATACGGGATTCGCGACTACCGGGGCGGCGGGCGAGCATCAGGGCGAGAAACTGCTGCCCGTGTAGCCGCCGGCGCGGTTGCCCGGCAGCTGCTGGCAGAACTCCAGATCCAAATCACTGCCTATACCTATGCAATTGGACCGGTTAAAATCAACCCAGAAAACTTTGATCCCGACGTGATTCATGCCAATCCCCTGGTAATGCCTGATGCGGAGGCGGCAGCCAAGGCAAGTAGTTACCTTACTGAACTAAAGCAGACCCACAACTCTGCTGGAGGTGTAGTGGAGTGCGTAATAACTGGAGTTCCTCCCGGCATCGGGGAACCGGTTTTTGAAAAGCTCGATGCGATGCTCGCCAAGGCGATGTTCTCCATCGGCGGAGTTAAAGCTGTTGAAATTGGCTCCGGCATTCAAGCAGCTGGCATGACTGGCAGCGAGCATAATGACTGTTACCGCATTGACAGCGATGGGTCGATCCGCAAAGAGAGCAATCATGCTGGAGGAATTCTCGGCGGCATCAGCGATGGTTCCCCCATCAAACTGCGGGCCTATTTTAAGCCTACTCCCAGCATCGGGATCCAGCAGCAGACGGTCAGCACTGCGGGAACAAATGTAGAGCTAACCATCACCGGGCGCCATGACCCGATCATCGTTCCCCGGGCAGTGGTGGTAGTGGAGGCAATGGCCGCACTAACACTAGCTGATTATCTCCTAATCGGCGCTACCGCCAAAATTTCAAACTTACAGCGGCTCTTCCACCGCTAGTATAGATCAAGCTGAAAAAGCAATAATAAATGGGACTAACTAGTTAGGTGGAAGCTGCATGACTGTATTAATTGCCTTGTTAATCATTCCCTTTGCCTGGGCACTGAGCAACTCCATGATCATTCCAATTTTACCCCAAATTCAAACAGCCCTGTCGATCACAGATGTGCAGGCAGGGCTGTTAATTACTGCCCTGTCTGTCCCCACAGCAATTTTCCTGCCTTTTTCCGGTTTTTTGTCAGATCATTACGGCCGGGTTAAGATTATGATTCCTGCCCTAATTCTTTATGGTCTCGGTGGTGCTGCCGCCTTCTGCAGTGGAATTCTTGGCTCTTATCCCCTAATGGTCTGCTCCAGGATTGTTCAGGGTGTTGGCGCCAGCGGCACTAACCTGTTGGCCTTGTCCTATGCTGGCGATCTCTACACAGGACATGACCGCACCCGCATTTTAAGCTACTTAGAAGCTGCCAACTCCACCGGCAAGCTGGTCAGTCCCCTGCTGGGAACAGCAGCGGCCGCCCTTGCTTGGTATGCTCCGTTCTTAATCTATCCCCTGGTCTGCCTCCTGGCCATTGTCGGTCTGGTGCTTTTTAAAGCACAGCCCCGGCAGGCACCGGAAAAACTGAACTTAAAGCAGTATTTCAAAACCTTATGGACTCTGCTGGTGGAAAAGGGCCGCTCCCTGACAGCCGCATTACTGGCTGCTTTTATCACAGTTTTTATCTGGTTTGGCAATCTCTATTTTGTCTCTGAACAGCTGGCAGAGCAGAACTTACACGGAATGACTTCCGGACTGCTGCTGTCACTCCCGGTCCTGACAATGGCTGTCACAGCAGTAGTAACCGGCAGGTACCTGCAGCGCTTTGGCTTAGTGAGGCTGATTACTGCGGGGCTGGTTCTCATCAGTGCCGCTGCCGCTGCTGCCTTAATTCTACCGCCATGGTTTCTGCTTTACGCCCTGGCAGCCTTAACTGGCATCGGCATGGGGATGATTATGCCTGCCCTCAACAGTCTGATTGTTGGTGCCGCGGATATCAAAAAACGCGGAGTTGTATCCGCGTTTTATGGTTCAATTCGCTCCCTCGGTTCAGCCTTAGCTCCCGTTGGCTTTGGTCTGATTTTGAATTACGGTATAAACCCAACTTTGACAGCGGCGGCAGTGTTGGCTTTAATGGGAGTGGGAATCACCCTTCTAATTAATGAGACTGAACTGATGGAGTCTGGCAGTAACTAGCCACGATGTGCGGCTTGCCGATTTTCCGGTCCAGCCGGCGGGCTAAAGGCCGGGCTGCCGCACCAAAAAGAATTAATCCCCCAACCGCAGCCAATGCTGATACTGCATCATCTTTAGTAAAGTAATAGGTAAGGAAATAGCCCAGAAACAACCCAATAAACGGCAGACCATATAAGATCAGCATTGCCTGAAAGATACCCCGATCCGGATATTCGATCATCACTTTATCGCCTACTTCCGCCTTGATATTAAAATCCAGCTTAATCACTTTTTCCTTTTCCTGATCCGCCGGAGTCAGGCGAATGCAGCCTTTACAGCTGCCGCAGGCTGAACTTGGGTTGATAAATTTTACCCAGGCCTGTCTGCCTTCAATCTTAATGATTTCCCCCTGCTGCCGCACAAAATCACCTCTCTCCTAATGATAAAAAGCGGTGAGCCACCGCTTTTTAAGTTTGATCCAAACTCGTTAACTGATCCAAAAATATATCCAACTCACACATTGACCCTTCTCCGGTCCAATGCACGCACGACTCACAGCTCCGCTCCACATTTTCCGTTTCACGTTCATATTCACTGCAAGTCTGCCCTACTAATAACAGCTGCTGTTTGCTTGGCACGTTGTCCCTCCTAGATCCTAATTTTAGGATTAGTTTAACCAAACAAACAGCCGTTAATCAGTTTTAGTAAAATATTAGTTTTCGGCTAAAATCTGGCGAACTGCATTTTTAACCGCATCACTAGTATAGGTCGCACCGCTCACTCCGTCAACATCAGGACTTTGAGCTTCAATAATCGCTGGAATCAGCTTTGCAAATGCTCCCGCTGCCACAAATTCTGTATCATTGTGGCTGAGAATTTCAATCGCTACCATCTTACCGTCCTCGACAGTAACTGCAAGCTCCAGCTCACCGCCAAAGCTATCGGCTGCTGCAGTATAAACCCCATCAGCCAAAGCTCCTGGGATTGACCGCCAGAAGTATACAGAAATCAAAACCAGTGCAATTAATAAACCCAAACTGATTTTACTGCGTAAACTTTGCTCGAGCACTGATAAATCCCCTTCCTTCATCTAACTCTGATCACAATTCATCAAATTAATTCGCTGTACGAAAGGGGTTTTCCTGCAATCCATCCCCAGAATCCTAACCCTGGTTTTTGATTAAATTATAAACCTGAAGGGCATCCTTGTCCCCACGCCCAGATAAGTTGACCACTATCACCTGATCCGAAGGCAGATTTGGTGCCAGTTTCATGGCATAGGCAACAGCATGGGAACTCTCCAGTGCAGGAATAATCCCTTCTGTCCGGGATAGTAATTGAAACGCTTCTAATGCTTCTTGGTCCGATACCGTGACATACTCTGCCCGCTTGCTGGCATGATAAAAGCTGTGTTCAGGACCAACACCAGGATAATCCAGTCCAGCTGCAATTGAACTAGTTGTAGCCGGCTCTCCCGTTTCATCAACAATTGAGTAGCAGCGGAAACCGTGAATTACTGCTGGTTTTCCGTAAGTTATCGCAGCCGCATGTTCCCCAAGGCGGCTGCCCCTGCCTCCCGGTTCCACGCCAATAAACTTCACTTCCCTGTCATGATAAAAAGGCGCAAATAAACCGATAGCGTTACTGCCTCCCCCAACACAAGCAATCAGGTAATCAGGGTAGCGTCCAAACTGTTCAACAGCCTGCGCTTTGGTTTCCTCCCCGATCACCGACTGGAAATCCCGCACGATATCCGGGTAGGGATAGGGACCGACAGCTGACCCCAGCATATAGTAGGTATCTCGATAATTCTCCATATAATCTTCTAAGGCAGCATCAACCGCTTCTTTTAAGGTGCGGTCGCCAGTTTTCACCGGAACTACCTTTGCTCCTAACAGCTCCATGCGGAATACATTCAGCGCCTGGCGCTTAGTATCTTCCTCACCCATATAAACAACACAGTCAATGCCAAAAAGGGCGCAGCCGGTAGCAGTAGCAACACCATGCTGGCCGGCACCTGTTTCCGCAATAATTCTTTTCACACCCATCCGTTTAGCAAGCAAAACCTGACCCATCACATTATTAATCTTGTGGGCACCGGTGTGGTTCAGATCTTCCCGCTTCAAATAGATCTGGGCCCCACCTAAAGTTTCGCTCAACCGCCGAGCATGGTATAAAGGGCTGGGACGGCCGACATAGTGCTTAAAATAATAGTTCAGTTCTTCCTGAAACTCGGGATCCGCCTTAATCTGCTCATAAGCTTCTGCCAAGTGATCCAGCGCCTCTTTCAAGGCATCGGGCACGAACTGGCCGCCAAAATCCCCGAAAAAACCTCTACCTGCTTCCTCAGCACTTCTCCCCTCAACTCTGCTCAGCTCAACTTTACTCATCTCATCTCTCCTCACTATCTATTTTAGAAACTAACAGTAATATTATTTATCCATAAAGAAATAAAGTCCTGCAGCTGCTGCCAATTTGCGCTGAATCCCTGCCGCACATAAAAACCTGAACAGGCTGAACCCAGTGCTAAAACCTCAGGAAGGGTTAAATTTAACAGCAGACCGAAGCAAAAGCCAGCGTTAAAGTTATCTCCCGCGCCTGTTGTTACCTTAGGTTTTGCACAGTAAGGACCACTTATTTCAGCAAATACCCCGTCACAAACAGCGGCGCAGGCTTTCACTGCATGGACCACAACTCCCCAGAGATTGAGATGCTCCCCTAACAGTTTTGTGATCTCAGCTAGGGGCATCAGATCCCATGACTGGGGTGGATTCAGTCCTAAAGCCTGGGCAACTTCCCTGGCTTCTTTGCGGTTTAACCCCAAGATTACATCGTAAAAGCGGGAGAACTGCTCCAGATAACCGATTGCTTCCCGAATATCCTCCCGGCTGCGCTTCTCCGGATCCGCTAAATCCACAAATAGATAAGGCCGTTTAGGCATTTCCTGGGCGGATAAATACCGATAAAGCTGATCCCAGATCTGATTCATATAAGGAATCATAGTCCAGTTAACAGTTGCGACTAGATCTGCCTCGATAAAAGCCTGATGCAGTAAATCTGCTCCCGCCTTGGCAGTTAAGTTATCCCAATTAACTTCATTTAACGGTGCCAGCTTGCCGAGCATGATTTTGCCATCATTAAACTCAAGGGCATCGGTATGACCAGGGTTGGCAAACGATACCACCTGCCGGCAGCGATCAACCAGCTCCTGAAAAACAGGATCAATATCAGGAACGCCCAGAGCGCCAAGGTAGATTATCTGCTGATTCAAGGCAGCCAGGGCATTAGCCAGATTCGGGCCGTTTCCCCCCAGCTTAATCAAGGCAGGCACCAGCTCAATGTTGGTACTGAGGCCGGCACTTCCTAAAATCCGCTGGCCAAAATTGGCTATTGTGTCGATCCGGTCATAGCTGGTAGCAGTATAACGCTTATCAACTACCTCGAGAATCTCATCGATAAATCCATCAAACCCAATAGTAACAGTGAAACTCTCAGGCACAGTTCTTGTCTGAAAGGAAGCAATCAGCTCTGCCAACACTGTGCG
The DNA here is from genome assembly GCA_012521805.1 of Bacillota bacterium. Taxonomy (GTDB): domain Bacteria; phylum Bacillota; class Limnochordia; order Darwinibacteriales; family DTU012; genus DTU012. Next base: position 7,522 of record JAAYLQ010000157.1, on the reverse strand, counting down.
CAGGTCGGTCTCCACCGCAGCATACCCCCACTCATTCAATCAATTAGAAAAATCACAGCAAACCTAGCCAGAAAATCATAAGCTGCTAATGCCCGCAGCACCTGCTCCGCAGCCTCATCGCTGATCACCACACTGGTTCTGGCCGGCTCAATCACAGCGCTCGCCTTAATTACCAGCGGAACAGCCAGAGGGTAGTCTGGATCGACAACGATCCGCTGCAGCAGTTCCGGTGTCAGCTCGCTGCCGTAACTTACGATGCCGGTCTGCTGCAGAAAATCATAACTGGCCGATATGCCGCCGTAGATCAGCTGACCGGATTCAGACCAAATACTGGGACTCATCCCCCGACCTAAATTCAGTCCCCTGCCGTCAATTACCAGTCCAGTATAAATCTGGCCATAAGCTGCGATCCTCTGCTCCCAGTATTGACGGATTCCCTCAAGGCTGGTATCCAGCTGGGTAATCCGGAGCGAATCCCACCAGTAATCCCCGGTGCTGTCCACACTGATACTTAACTCAACAGCTGCAATCTGCTCGGGAGCAGTAAATTCTATGCCGATATTATACCAACGATTCGGGTCCCCTAAACCCCGCTGTACCTGTGACAGGCCGATTTGTTCACCTGAGCTTGCAAACAGCTCCACAGTTAAATAAACGATAGCATTGGGAACACTGGAGCGAAGATTCAAGGCAATTCGATAACTGTGCCCCGGTTCTAAACGCAGCTCCTGCCGGTAAGGCTGATTCGGCTCCACGATCAATGGTGTGCCCTGTGCCAAAACAGGTACTGCGGCGGTTCCCCACAAACAGAGTAAAACTGCCAGAATGATACCAACTCGCACAACCACACGCCTCCCCTCTTGCTTATTTATTTCTCTTTCAGATACTGGTTTCCTTTCCCCTTACAATATCCTCCAATATTGACATCATGCTGTCCTTCATGATAGGGTTTAAGTATCACTAACTTATGTTAGCTATTAGAGGTGAGCAAATGCAAAAGCACAGTCTGTACTTAGTTGTATTTTTGATTGGAATTTTATTCTTAACTGGATGCGGCTATTCACTGCTGCCGGGATCCGGTCCCTCAGTGATCGACTCTGACCCTGGCCAGGATGCACCTGAACAGCCTGATACTGTTCCCACCACTGATGGCTTTGATTTTCCCGTTGGCGATCGGGACGGAAATGGTTGGGGTGTTGCCGGTTACCGCTTCCTGCAGTGGAGCAACTACTCCAACACCTGGCATCCTGGGGAAGACTGGAATATGCATGGATCACCCATGGCGGATTTAGGTAAACCAGTTTACGCTGTAGCCAACGGCATTGTCCGCTTTTCTGGTTTTAATACAGCCCAGGGACATATTGTGATGATTGAACACCATCTGCCTGACGGACGCCGGGTCTGGTCCCAGTACGCTCATCTCCAAGAACGCTGGGTCTCAGAGGGAGAAATAGTTTGGCGCAGACAGCCCATCGGCACTGTTGGCCAAGGTCCTAATAACAGATTTTCTCCCCATCTCCATTTTGAAATTCGCATAAAATACCTGCCACAAAACGGCTGGCCCCGGACTAACGGTCAAGCCTGGCCGGAGTCGAAAGTCAGGGAATATTACGCTGATCCCACCGAGTTTATCAACAGCAACAGACCAAAGAATTAAATATCATTTGAAAAAAGGCAGAAACCTGCCTTTTTTTGTGCTAAGATAGCGTATAATATATGGGATAAGGGAATGAGAGGAGCAATTTCCAATGGAATTGATCAAAAACTTTCCAATGGCACAGTTAACATCATTAGGAGTAGGTGGGCCGGCAGATTATCTCTGCAAGCCAAAATCAATTGCCGAGATCCAGGAAGCCCTCAGATATGCACAAAGCAACCAGCTGCCGATTACTGTAATCGGATATGGTTCCAATTTGCTGGTGACTGATAAAGGAATTCGGGGAATGGTGATCCAGTTAGCGGAGAATTTCGCATCTGCTGCGGTGGAAGGCACCAGAATCAGAGCTACAGCTGGATGCCTCTTTAGTTCTGTAAGTAAGCTGGCAGCCTACCACGGTCTCACCGGCTTGGAATTTGCAGTAGGCATTCCAGGCAGCCTTGGCGGCGCAATCTACATGAACGCCGGTGCCTACGATGGCGAAATCGGACCTCTGGTTGAAGAAGTAACCTGGGTAACAGCGGATGAAGTGGGGGTCTGGACCAAATCTGAGTTTACTTATTCTTACCGCCACAGCCGGGTCCAAACTGCTGAGGTAATCGTTGCCGAGGCAGTGCTGCAGCTGCAACCTGGCGATCAGGGGGCAATTTTGGCGAAAATGAAGGAGCTCCAGGCCAGGAGAAAAGCGCGCCAGCCTTTGGATCAGCCGACAGCAGGTAGTACATTTAAGCGCCCACCCGGGCTTTATGTTGGACCCCTGATTGAAGAAGCTAATCTGAAAGGATTCAGCATCGGCGGCGCTCAAGTATCAACTAAACATGCTGGCTTTATCGTTAATACCGGTGGAGCTACCGCTCAAGATGTGCTGGATCTAATTGCCCACATTCAAAAAACAATCAAGACCAAGTATAATGTCGACCTCCAGCCTGAACTGCGCATTATTGGAGAGCAATAAAAAAAGCCAGGAATTTCCTGGCTTTAATATTATGGCACCCCCAACCGGATTTGAACCGGTGCCTTCGCCGTGAAAGGGCGGTGTCCTAGGCCGCTAGACGATGGGGGCGTAATGGTGCCCAGAGCCGGAATCGAACCAGCGACACGAGGATTTTCAGTCCTCTGCTCTACCAACTGAGCTATCTGGGCAGCCGTTGCCGGCATAAATATGTGTAATAATGCAAGGCAGATAATACTATGTGGCTGGGGTGCCTGGATTCGAACCAGGGAATGCAGGAGTCAAAGTCCTGTGCCTTACCGCTTGGCGACACCCCAAAAATTACAAAAAAAATGGCGGAACCGACGGGACTCGAACCCGCGATCTCCGGCGTGACAGGCCGGCGTGTTGACCATCTACACCACGGTTCCATATTAAATTGGTGCGGAAGAAGGGACTTGAACCCTTACAGGATTGCTCCCACAAGGCCCTCAACCTTGCGCGTCTGCCAATTCCGCCACTTCCGCAGAAGAAGCTGGAGCCGATGACCGGACTCGAACCGGTGACCCCTTCCTTACCATGGAAGTGCTCTACCTGCTGAGCTACATCGGCCCTGGAGCGGTAGACGAGACTCGAACTCGCAACCTTCGCGATGGCAACGCGATGCTCTACCAATTGAGCTACTACCGCCTTTGGGTGAAATAAATTCACCCGACAGTTTTAAAGTATAGCAGGTGTTTAACTAAAAGTCAAGTCTTTTACTCTGAAAATGCATCAGGATTTAAAGCTTTTAATTCATCAAGGACAAACAGACCGTCCTTTCTTACTAATACGCCATCAAAGTACATTTCTCCTCCACCATAATCAGCCCGCTGAATACTAACCAAATCCCAGTGAATGCTGGACTGATTTCCATTCGAGGCTTCATCATAGCAGGAACCGGGCGTGAAATGGAAACTTCCGGCAATTTTTTCGTCAAACAGCGTATCTTTCATTGGCTCCAGGATATATGGATTGACCCCAATGGCAAATTCCCCAATGTAGCGGGCACCTTCATCAGTATCAAGAATTGTGTTGAGGTGCTCGTTATGATTATCTGCACTAGCTTTGACTATTTTACCCTGCTCAAATTCAAAGCGAACATTAGTAAAGGTAGTACCTTGATATAAGGCAGGCGTATTGTAAGTAAGAACCCCATTAACAGAATCCCTTACTGGTGCGGTGAAAACCTCGCCATCAGGAATATTGAGGCGGCCATCACATTTAATGCTGGGAATGCCTTTAATGGAAAAAGTTAAATCGGTTCCCGGTCCGACAATCCGCACCTGGTCAGTGCGATCCATCAGCTCAACCAGAGCATCCATAGCCTTGGACAGCTGGGCATAATCGAGATTGCAGACCCGGAAATAGAAGTCTTCAAAGGCAGGGGTACTCATCTCAGCCTGCTGGGCCATTGCCGGCGAAGGATAGCGCAGCACTACCCATTTAGTGTGGGGAACCCGGATTTCCCCATGCACCGGTTGACTGTAGTGCACTTGGTTGAGTTTCAGTTTTTCCGCAGGCACATCCGATAATTCACTGTTATTGCTGCCGCTGCGGATCCCAATATAAACATCCATTTCCCGCATCCGGGCAGCATCAAACTTGGCCATTAAGTCCAGCTGCTCCGCTTCAGCCCGCATCAAAAGTGCCCGGGTGACCAGCGGTTCATTAATCTGGACAAAAGGCAAGGCACCCGCTTGATATGCCTCATCAATTAAAGCGGTTACCAACTCTGTTTCTAAACCAGTACATTCAATTAACACTTTCTCTCCTGGCTGTAAACTGCAGGAATAATTAATCAGGTTTTTCGCTAACGTTTTGATTCTCGGATCGAGCACGATCATTCCCCCTAACAATCTCAATTATACCAGCTTTATCCTCAGGGGTCCATGAAAAAGACTCAAACTAATTAGTTTGAGTCCTGCCATCAATTCTAATTTCGATTCCGGTAAACAGCCAGACATCATTGTGCTTGTACCAGGTGGTTTTTACACTCACAGAAAACTCCTGCTCATACGTGATGCCGTTAACATTTAGGGTCATCCGGGAGTTCCAAGTGCTCACCGCTTCCCCATCCCGGCCCTTGATTGCAACTGTGCCAGAATCAACAATTTGCTGCCACAGATCATGGATCTCTACGCCGATGTTTTCCGCTTTGCTCATAAAGTCAAACAGATTATTTTTGCTGTACTGGCTTTCAAACGAAAACAACTGCTTGCCGTTGTAGGCAAAGTAGATCGCAGACCCAATCTGATTGCTGACAATCGACTCTACATCCTCAATACTGTCTGCCGCACCCATCGCAGCTAAGTTCTGTTCGATCGCCGTCTTGTCCCTACCGCTGAAAACACATCCACTGAAGAGAACCACTGCTGCCAGCAAGAATACCAAGTATGTACGCTTCACCATTACAACCTCCTCCCCTGCTCCTTTTACTGCAGCTAGCATATTCTACGCAGGCTGGTTGTAAATTTAAGGGGTGGTAGTAATGGTAAAATCTGCCTTTTCGCCTAAGTTATATGTCTGAAAATAGCGCTCTTCTAATGGGATCCACTCAGTGATATAGCGCTGTAACAGCTGCTCACCACTGCGGCGGCGGATGCGCTCCAGCTGCGTTTCCCGATCCACCGCCAAAAAAATCTTGAAGTTATAGCGGTCAATCAGTGTTGGGTGCATGCTGTAAACACCCTCAACAATATTGAGCCGTTTTGGTGACACCTGAACCCAATCAGTCAGCTTCTGCTGTCGGCAGTCATAAATCTGATAAGCAAACGGGTGATCTGCTGCAAGCCGATCCAAAACTTCGCCCTTAAACCGTTCGTAATCTATGTTGCCGCCAACTTCCTTCAGCCTCGCTTCTGTCCGCTGATGAGGTTGGAGGAAAAAATCATCCATGTGGAAAACATTAGCATCAAACTTGCGTTTCAGCCACTTGGCTAATTCGGTCTTGCCTGCACCACTTGGACCATCGATTGCAGCGATAACCAGATCATTTTGTTCCAAGCAAATTTTAAGCTGTCTGACCAGCTCCAAACCATAACTATTTACCACTGTGCAATACACCTACTCTTGATCCGAACTTTTAAACTCTGATGCTCTTCCATTTACCAGAATTATACCGCAGTAAAACTAAAGCAGAGCGGAGAACCTGGTCTGTTACCAAAGCAATCCAGGCACCCATCAGTCCCCAGCCAAGGTGATTGATGCTGACAATCGCTAAAGTTGGCCGCACCAACAATACAGTGAGGAAGGTAATGAGAGCTGTTGCCCGAGTATCTCCAGCTCCTCTTAAGGCACCAGCAAGAATAAACTGGGAGGATTGAAACGGCTGCACTAAGGCAACCAGCTTTAAGATCTGGGCACCCATCACGATTACTTCCGCCTCATTTGTATATAAAGAGACAATAAACTCACCTAGGAAGTAGAAGGTTAAGCCTAACAGAATTGAAAACGACATCCCCAAATGGCGGGTGCGCCGAGTATAAGCTTCCGCCATATCCGGGCGCTTTTTCCCTAAACTCTGTCCTACCAGCGATGTCGCCGACACAGCAAAGGCTTGTCCATTCATGAAGGACATCGCTTGAATATTCATTCCGATCTGGTGGGTGGCATAGGCAACTGTGCCTAACCCAGCTACAGTTCTGACATAAATGATCACACCAGCCCGCATAACCAGCTGTTCCACCATAGCAGGAATACCGATGTTGATGATGCTTTTAATCGCTTCGAAGTTAGGTTTAAATCCATCTTTGAGCCGGAGGTGGATAAAATGTTTACCCCGCAGCACTACAATGAAGGCCAAAATAAAGGCAACCGTCTGACCGATTACCGTTGCCAGCGATGCCCCTGCTACCTCCCACCGTGGGAAGCCAAACTTACCATAAATCATGCAGTAATTAAAAAAGACATTAACTGCATTTGACGTTAAATTATAAGTCATCGCAATTCGAGAGTTGCCAACTCCCCGCAGCGCAGCGGTAAAAGTGCTGGTTAACGCAAAGATTACCATTCCCGCCATCTGAATCTGCAGATAAATGGTACCGCCTACTAAAGTCTGTTCATCGGCAGCACCCATAAATTTAATTAAAGGTTCAGCATAGATGAATCCAAGCACAGAGGCTGCCGCGGACAAAACCGCTGTTAACAAAATCGCCTGGCGCAGAATCAGATTGGCCCGCTTTTGGTCACCGGCACCCTTGGCGCGGGCAATTAAGGCAGTAGCTCCCACGTTCATTGCCATAAACGCAGTAGCCATCAGAAACTTCGGCTGGTTTGTCAGTCCAACCGCAGCAATCGCCCAGGAGCCTAACTGACCGACCATCATCATATCTACCATGGAGGTCAGCTGAGTTAAAGTGAATTCAATAAATGCCGGCCAGGCAATCCGCACTACATCCTTATACAAGAGTTTTGAAGTAACCCCTTGCGGGAGTTGTTTGCTGACCCGGCTGTGCCTGCCGTAATTACCAGAGTCGTCACCGGCTTCTACCAAATCTAACGCCAGCTTTACTCCTTGAACCTCCTGCTGTTCTGTTTCTTGGTAATTTTCACTCATTCCATTCAGATCCTTTATTGATAATATTCGCTAAAACATTATACAAAATACATCATATCATTTCAGCATTAGAAAGTCCACTGTCCGGGCCGGGAGCACTTATCCATCCTTTCTCAAAATAGAGGGTTAAATAAGATTTTGGAGAAAACCTCAAATAAATTTTACTAAAGAAGTGAGAATAAGGAGGAACGCGAATGTACTGCCGATACTGCGGTGCAGAAGTCAGTGAAAAAGCAATATTCTGTCCCACATGCGGTGTTCATCCCCTAAATGATTCTAAATTCTGTCAGGAATGCGGGAAGCCAACGGTAGAAAAACAGGAAATCTGCACCAGCTG
>JAAYLQ010000027.1 GCA_012521805.1 Bacillota bacterium | reverse complement strand
TAATTTATACATTCTTATATGCTTTTTTACACAACAAAAAACCGCCAAAGGGAATTCTCCCCCTGACGGTTGGCGCTTGCGATAAGCAAACTTTGTAATTGTAAACAAACTCGTGTGTAATGAAACACTGAGTTTAACGCTTGGAGAATTGAGGCGCTTTCCGTGCTTTTTTCAAGCCGTATTTCTTTCTTTCCTTCATGCGCGGATCACGAGTGAGATATCCAGCTTTCTTCAGCGGTGCCCTTAATTCAGGATCAGCCTGCAGCAACGCTCTAGCAATCCCATGGCGGATCGCGCCTGCTTGACCTGTTGAGCCGCCGCCGCGAACATTAGCGATTACATCATATTTTCCTTCAGTGTTAGTTAATACCATCGGCTGCATTAAGATTGTCCGCAGTACAGCTCTGCCGAAATAATCTTCTATATCACGCCCGTTGATAATTACCTTACCACTGCCGGGTAAAAGGCGGACACGAGCAACGGAAGTTTTTCTTCTACCGGTACCGTAATATGTTTCCGTATTAGCTACTGCACTCATCGTTAGCCCCCTCTCTTAAATGTCTAGTTGTTCAGGCTGCTGAGCACTGTGCGGATGCTCATTACCAGCATAAACTTTCAATTTCTTGAACATTTTCCTACCTAACCGATTATGAGGCAGCATACCTCTTACGGCAAGTTTCAGTACTCTTTCTGGACGGCTGCTGTTCAGTAAATCTGCAGCAGTTCTCACTTTGAGTCCACCAGGATATCCACTGTGGCGGTAGTATTTCTTGTCGTGAAGTTTGTTACCAGTTAGTTTAATTTTCTCAGCATTAATAACGATCACGTGATCGCCTGTGTCCACATGTGGAGTGTAAGTTGGTTTATGTTTGCCGCGTAAAATTACTGCGATTTGGGAAGCCAAGCGGCCCAATGTCTTATCTGTAGCATCGATAACATACCATTTTCTCTCAACAGTTTCCTTGGTTGCCATATATGTTTTCACGATATTCCCCCCTTGCAAGCTTGTGCATAGACTGTATACTCCACCTAATTGGCGTAGTTGTACGGGGCTGGACAACAATCCAATTAAGGAGGTTACCTAAAAATCACCACATATCATTTTACTGAATAATTAACAACCTGTCAAGTAATTGTGGTAGACAACCTGTTCTAAAAATAGTCCGCGAGCCGGCGCTGTTATGCCAGCTTGCCTGCGATCCCCTGCAGCAATTATCCGCTGGATATCCGCTGCAGGGCGCTTTCCCAAACCAATTTCTACCAGAGTTCCCACCATATTGCGGACCATGTTATACAGAAATCCGTCAGCAGTAAAGCGCAGATCTCCACCCTGAATGACTCGGGTCAGGGTAAAATTCTTGATGGTCCGCACCGTGGTTTTAACACTGCTGCCGCTGGCAGCAAAACCCGCGAAATCCTGGGTGCCAACCAGCGTCTGACCAGCTACTGCCATCAAGTCCCAATCTAAGTCCTGCTTGATCCACCAGCAGTAATTGCGCTCAAACGCCGATTCAACCGCCCCCTGCCGGATCCGGTAAAGGTAGGTTTTCTCCACCGCATCATAGCGGGCGTGGAAGCTGTCATCAACAATTTGAGCATCTTTAACCCGAATATCCTTCGGCAGCAGGCTGTTGAGGGCAAGCGGCAGCCTCTCCACGGGGATAGATAGTTGAGCGTGGAAGTTAACCACCTGATTCAAAGCATGCACACCAGCATCAGTGCGCCCAGCGGCAGTAAGCTTCACTTCCGTCTTGGCAATTTTGCTTAAGCTGGCTTCTAATAATCCTTGAATGGTAACACCATTAGTTTGGATCTGAAACCCATTATAATTCGTACCATCATATTCTAGGATTAGTTTATAGTTAGCCATACTGCTTTCATCCTAAAAATAAATACTAACTACCACAACAAATACTGCAACAAATATCAGCGCAACAACGTCTTTATAGGTGAATCTCAGCACCCGAAATCTGGTTCGCCCTTCTCCGCCGCGGTAACCCCTAGCTTCCATAGCTACTGCCAAATCGTCTGCCCGGCGAAAGGCGTTGATGAACAGGGGGATCAAAATCGGAATTAGGCTCTTTGCCCGCTGAAAGATATTGCCCGATTCAAAATCTGCCCCCCGGGCCATCTGTGCCTTCATAATCTTTTCAGTTTCTTCGATCAGTGTTGGAATAAAACGCAGGGCAATTGTCATCATCATTGCTAATTCATGGGCGGGAACGCCTAAGCCCTTTAACGGTTTTAAGAGGCTTTCAATCCCGTCTGTCAGCAAAATTGGGGATGTAGTCAGAGTTAAAATCGAAGTACCAACCACCAACAGCACTAGACGGGAGACCATCATTAAGCCGCGAACCACGCCTTCCTGGGTTACCTTTAAGAAGCCCACTTGGAAAATTACATGTCCTTCTGTCATAAAAAAATGCAGCGATAAAGTTAGAATTATAATAAAAGCGAGGGGTCTGATTCCCCGGAGGATATACTTAATGGGCAGCCTGGATAAAGCGACAGCAAGTAAGATCAGCAGTGCACTGCAGGCATAACCGCTGAAAGTATTTACCAAAAATAACAGAACAATGTATAAGAACGTTGCTATAATTTTAGTCCTTGGGTCAAGTCGGTGGATGACCGATTCGCCAGGTATATATTGTCCAATCGTTATATTTCTCATCATTGCCATCTTATTTCGTCTCCAGTATTTTCACAATTTCGCCCTCAGCAGCTTCAATCGTATAATGATCTGGATGCACATCAAACCCCTGCTCCTGGAGAGCCTGGAGCAGCTTTTTCATCTGGGGAACCCCTAAACCAATTCTTTCAAGATAATCTGCATGCTGAAAGACTGCTTCTGGTGTCCCCTCCAGCACAATTTCGCCGTTAGCCATCACTACCAGCCGAGTTGCTAAGCGAGCGATATCCTCCATACTGTGGCTGACCAATATGATTGTAGTCTTTTCCTCCTGGTGCAGGCGGGACACTAAGGAAAGAACCTCATCTCTGCCTTTCGGATCCAAGCCTGCTGTCGGCTCATCTAAAATTAAGATTCGAGGCTGCATGGCAATTACTCCAGCAATCGCCACCTTGCGCTTTTGTCCTCCTGATAGTTCAAATGGCGACCGATCCTTTAAACCTATATCGAGGCCAACCAGATTCAAAGCCCATTCCACCCGCTCCGCCAGCTGATGCTCAGGCACTCCCATGTTCTTAGGGCCAAAAGCAACATCTTCAAAAACAGTCTCGCCGAAGAGCTGGTACTCCGGATATTGGAATACCATCCCCACCTGCTGCCTCACAGAGCGGAGTGTTATTTCTTTGCTGTGAATGTCAACTCCGTCGAGGTAAATCCTGCCTTTGGTAGGCTTTAACAGACCATTCAAATGCTGCACCAAAGTAGATTTGCCTGATCCGGTGTGCCCAATCAGACCGATAAATTCACCATCCTCAATCGCTAAAGAGACATTATTGAGGGCCAGTTTCTCCATCGGCTGACCGGCGTTATAAATATATGATAATCCTTCTACTCTAATTGGCATAATACATTCACCATCTCTTCAATGGTCAAAATATTGTTGGGGATTTGGTCATATCCCCGCTGACGCAAGCGATTAGCCAGGGCAGTAACCTGCGGAACATCCAGACGCAGTTGGGTCAGAGTTTCCACCTGGGAGAAAACTGCCCGGGGAACACCAGTTAAAACAACTCGCCCTTCCTCCATGACAACAATGCGGTCTGCGAGAATTGCTTCTTCCATGGCGTGGGTGATCAGGACGATGGTAATCCCTTCCTGCCGATTTAATTTCAACACTGTGTCCATTACTTCCTGTCTGCCAACAGGATCCAGCATCGCAGTAGGCTCATCCAAGACAATGCAGCGGGGACGCATGGCAATCATGCCAGCGATAGCGACACGCTGCTTCTGGCCTCCTGACAGCTGATGGGGAGACCGCAGGCGAAATTCATTCATCCCAACCAGTTCCAGAGCCTCATCAACTCGGCGGTGAATTTCCGGAGTGGGAATCCCTAGATTTTCTGGTCCAAAGGCTACATCTTCTTCAACCGTGGTGGCTACCAGCTGGTTGTCTGGATTCTGAAACACCATACCCACATTCTGCCTGATTTCCCAAACCCGATCGAAGTCCCGCGTATCAATGCCTGCGACCACTACATTTCCTGCTGTAGGCACAAGCAGAGCATTAATATGTTTGGCGAGGGTGGATTTGCCTGAACCATTATGGCCGAGGACAGCGACAAACTCACCAGCTTCGATTTCTAAGTTAATTCCCGTTAACGCCTCGAATTCCTGCGGGGAATCGGCGCTGTACGAAAAACTTACGTCTGTAAACTTGATTAATGCTTCTGCCATGGTAATCACTCCAGATCCAAACCTATAAATAACAGAGAACGCAGAGGTAACTACCTCTGCGACCTGCAACTAGCCTCGAAATTCTGCTCAAAAGTACAAATTTTAGACCCACTCAATAATAGCCATGGGAGCTGCATCACCGCGGCGCGGAGCAGTTTTTATAATGCGAGTATATCCACCATTACGATCCTCGTACTTAGGAGCGACATCATCAAACAATTTTTTTACTGCCTCTTTTTGCAATAGGAAAGCAGCTGCCTGTCGCCGAGCGTGTATATCACCGCGTTTACCTAAGGTAACCATTTTATCAGCTAAGGGCTTGACAGCTTTCGCCTTCGCTTCAGTTGTCTCTATGCGCCCATGAAGCACTAGTTGAGTTACTAAGCTGCGCAGCAGCGCCCGTCTATGGCTGGATGTGCGGCCTAGTTTTTTCAGTTTCACATTCGTTCACCTACCTTATTCATCAGATTCCCGTAACGAGAGTCCTAAAGCAGCGAGCTTCTCTTTGACTTCTGCGAGGGATTTTTTGCCTAGATTACGGACTTTCATCATATCTTCTTCTGTTCTTCTTGTCAGCTCTTCAAGGGTATTAATTCCAGCCCGTTTGAGGCAGTTATAGGAACGTACTGATAGATCCAGCTCTTCAATGGTCATTTCCATCAAGCGATCAATCGCCTCTTCTTCTTTTTCCACCATGATCTCAACTGAATCGCTGGTTTCACTGAGATCCGTAAACAACTTGAGATGCTCTATGAGAATCTTGGATGCTAGGCCGAGTGCCTCATCCGGTGCAATAGTCTTATCGGTCCAGATATCTAAAGTTAACTTGTCGTAATCTGTAACCTGACCAACCCGTGTATGATCGATCTGGAAGTTGACCTTGCTTACAGGAGTAAAAATAGAATCGACAGGAATAATACCTATTGGATGATCAGGAAGCTTATTGCGTTCAGCTGGAACATAACCTCTTCCCTTTGCTACGGTAATTTCCATATTGAGGCTTCCGTCCTCCTGTAAGGTTGCAATATATAGATCCGGATTCAGGATCTCCACACTTGCATCGGCGATAATGTCCCGCGCGTAAATTGGGCCTGCTCCTTTTGCCTCAATTCGCACCACAACAGGCTCATCTGTGTACAGTTTAACCAGTAACTTCTTCAGATTCAGTACGATATCTACAGTGTCCTCAACCACCCCCGACAGGGTGGAAAACTCATGAAGCACACCGTCAATTTTCACTGATGTTACTGCTGTACCAGGCAGCGAAGACAGCAGCACTCGACGCAAGCTGTTACCAAGAGTTATACCATAACCTCTTTCCAGAGGTTCTATTACAAAACGGCCATAGTCCTCCGTTAGCTCAATCTGTTCGATTTTTGGTTTTTCAATCTCGATCATGACCAAAAATACCCTCCTTCTCGAATACACATTTGTCAAGCTACAGATTGCGTGCAATTGACATCCATAGCTAAGGACTCGAACCTTCTGAGGGTTAAAGGGAATTGATTCCTATCTGGAGTAGTACTCAACAACGAGGTGCTCTTCAACAGGAATATCAATTTGTTCCCGGGCAGGAACAGCCTTGATGCTCCCCTCTAATTTTTCCGCATCGAACTCCAACCACTCGGGCAGTGCTCGTCCGGATGCAGCTTCAGCGTTAACCTTAATCACATCAAGATTGCGTGAAGACTCTCTAATAGCAATTACGTCTCCAACTCTAACTTGATATGATGGGATATCTACTTTCTTGCCATTAACAGTTACATGTCCGTGCATTACCAACTGCCGTGCTTGCGGTCTGGATGCACCGAGTCCAAAACGATAGACTACGTTATCTAAACGCATTTCTAATGTCTGCAGTAAGATTTCACCGGTAATACCGCGCTTGCGGGCTGCTGCGTCGTAGTAGTTTTCTAACTGGCGCTCAGAAACACCATAAATCCGGCGCAGCCGCTGTTTCATCCTCAACTGCAGTCCATACTCAGATAATTTTTTGCGGGATTGTCCATGCTGTCCGGGTGGATATGCCCGGCGTTGTACTGGACATTTATCTGTATAGCACTTGTCACCTTTCAGGTAGAGCTTAACCCCTTCCCTTCTGCACAGGCGACAAACTGGTCCTGTATATCTCATTCAATGTCACCTCCACTGACCATAATTATACTCTTCTCCGTTTCGGTGGACGACAGCCATTATGCGGAATCGGAGTTACGTCTTTAATTACATTAACGTCTATGCCTGCGCTCTGTAGAGATCTAATTGCAGCTTCTCTTCCAGCGCCAGGTCCTTTAACATATACTTTAACTTCGCGCAGACCGTGCTCCATAGCTGCTTTAGCAGCGGCTTCTGCAGCCATGCCAGCAGCAAAGGGTGTACCTTTGCGGGACCCTTTAAAGCCCATATTTCCTGCGCTTGCCCAGGAAATTACATTTCCTTGTTCATCACTGATGCTGACAATCGTATTATTAAATGTGGAACGGATGTGTGCAACACCGCTTTGTATATTCTTCCGCTCACGTCTTCTTGGACGCTGTCCTCTGCGGGTTCTTGCCATTAACTAGTTCCTCCTTTCTCTAGCGCCTCTTACCAGCCACACGTTTAGGACCTTTACGAGTCCGAGCATTGGTCTTAGTTCTCTGTCCGCGGACTGGCAGACCTCTGCGGTGACGCAGACCGCGATAGCAGCCGATGTCGCGCAGTCTCTTAATATTCATGTTTATCTCACGCCGCAGGTCACCTTCAACCACAAATTGGTTTTCAATGACTTCACGCAGTTTATTCGCTTCGTCCTCTGTTAAGTCACCAACACGTGTATCTGGGTTGATTCCACAGATTGTGAGGATTTTCTTAGAGGTGGAACGTCCGATACCAAAGATATAAGTCAGCCCAACTTCCACCCGTTTATCACGAGGCAGATCTACTCCAGCAATTCTTGCCACTAGCTAAGCACCCCCTTAAATCTATCCTTGTTTCTGTTTATGCCTTGGGTTTTCGCAAATAACCATTACTTTGCCCCGGCGGCGAATAACTTTGCATTTTTCACACATCGGCTTGACAGAAGGTCTGACCTTCATTTTTATCCCCCTTTAGCCGTCCTATTTTTTTCGGTAAACGATTCTACCGCGAGTTAAATCATAAGGAGATAACTCAAC
Source organism: Bacillota bacterium (assembly GCA_012521805.1). Classification (GTDB taxonomy): domain Bacteria; phylum Bacillota; class Limnochordia; order Darwinibacteriales; family DTU012; genus DTU012. The sequence goes on along the minus strand of JAAYLQ010000027.1, from coordinate 9,021 downwards.
TGTAACTTTATCACCCGGGAGAATTCGAATGAAGTGCATCCTCATCTTACCGGATATATGAGCCAAAACCTTATGACCGTTTTCTAATTCAACACGAAACATAGCATTCGGCAGTGGTTCTACAACTGTACCTTCAACTTCAATCACATCATCTTTAGCCATTACCAGACGAAACCTCCTCTCGCTCCTCCACTGTATCAGTAAGCAACTCTATCGTTGATTTCAGCTGCTGATTGGTGAGCTTCTCATTCTGCTGTAACGCCTGTGCGATTTCAGTGGCTATTTGACGATGTGCCACCAAATGTCGGATATTTTTCTTTTTCGGTTGGACAATCTTCCTGGTTACACCATCAGCAACCAGTACATACCTGTCATCCAGCTTGGCAATCACTAGGTACTTTCTTCCAGCATCACGACCTGCTTTAGAAGAAACCAATTGGCCAATCTCCAAACCCACGTTATCCCCCCTATAATTCGGTGAGAATTTCGGGACCGTCAGCTGTTACAGCAATTGTGTGTTCAAAGTGAGCTGACCAACTTCCATCGACCGTTACTGTTGTCCAGTTATCCGGTAAGATCCGCACATGATAGCTCCCCATATTAACCATTGGTTCAATCGCTAACGTCATACCCGCTTTCAACCGCGGACCTCGTCCGGGTGAACCAAAATTGGGAATTTGGGGTGATTCGTGCATTCTGCGTCCGATACCATGACCCACAAAATCGCGCACAACGGAAAAACCATTGCTTTCGACAACAGTCTGGATTTGATGGGAGATATCGGAGAGGCGATTGCCAATCACTGCTTTTTCAATACCTTTAAACAGGGACTCTTCCGTAACATCCAGCAGTCTTTGCACTTCCGGATCAATTTTCCCAATTGGATACGTCCAAGCTGAATCGCCGCAAAATCCATCGACAAAAGCACCAATGTCGACACTCAGAATCCAACCTTCTTCTAACGGGAGATCATTTGGTATTCCATGTACGACGACTTCGTTGACTGACGCACATATACTTGCAGGATAACCGTTATAACCTTTAAATGCTGGAACCGCATTTTGGGACAGGATAAATTCTTCCACAAGCCGATCAAGCATTTCAGTAGTGATCCCAGGACGCAGATGCTCCTGCACAAGTTGATGTGCCTGAGCAACCACCCGCCCGGCTCTGCGCATTGCAGCAAGTTCACTATCTGATTTTAAAATGATCATGCTCGACCACCATCTTTACTTTTTTGCAGCAGTACAGCAACCGCATCGCTCAAATCGCTGAATACTGCATCTATATCCTGTTCTCCATTAATGCTGGTTAACCTGCCTGACTGAGCATAGTAATGCACAACAGGATGTGTCTGTTCCATATAAACTTGCAGACGATGCTGCGCAACCTCAACATTGTCATCTGGCCGTTGATAGAGCGGCCCGCCGCAGCTGGTACAGTTGCCTGACTCTTGGTCAAGGTCTTGTTCCAGACTGTAGATCTGACCACAGTTGCGGCATACACGACGTTTGGTTATCCGCAGCACCGCTTCTTGAGGCGAAATCCGAATATCAAAAGCCCGATCGAGCTTCGAGGATTCCTGTTTCAAAGTTTCATCGAGGTGCATTGCTTGCTTAACTGTCCGAGGAAAACCATCTAGGATCCAACCATTTCGGCAATCATCTGCTAAAACTCTCTGCCGCAGCATTTCCATCATTAACTCATCCGGTATTAAATTCCCCTTAGAAATATAGGCATTAACAATCTCACCAAGTTTCAAACCAGAATTGATTACTGATCGAATCAGACTACCTGTTGAAATATGGGGAATGCTATATTTCTCGGCTAGTTGTTCACCTTGAGTACCTTTACCTGCCCCAGGCAAACCGAGTAATACTAAACGCAATGCCCCTTCCCCCTAACTAATTGAGAAAACCTTCATAGTGTCTCAACAGCAGATGTGACTCGATTTGCTTCATAGTATCTAAGGCCACACCTACCATAATAATTAAGCCGGTTCCTCCCAAACTTAAGATCTGCTGTGGTATACGAGTTACTGCAGAGATGACAAATGGCATTACTGCGATTAAGGCTAAGAATATCGCACCTGGCAGTGTAATCCGACTCAAGACCCGCTCCATATACTCTGCTGTTGGACGTCCCGGACGCAGCCCAGGTACAAATCCACCGTTCTTCTTCATATTGTCTGCAACTTCTTGAGGATTGAAGGTGACCGCTGTATAGAAATAGGTAAAAAAGACAATCATGACAACATATAGGAAATTATACCCAAAGGTGCCATACCCTATCCAGCGGTTAATTACATTTACCGCAGGAATAAACTGCGCTAAAGTCAATGGGAACGTGAGAATTGATGACGCAAAAATAACCGGAATGACACCTGCTTGGTTTACCCGTAATGGGATATGAGTTGATTGTCCTCCATACATCTTGCGGCCGACAATCCGCTTAGCGTATTGAACCGGGATCCGGCGCTGCCCTTCCTGCACCATTACGATGGCGGCAATCAAAGCAATCGCAACGACCAGATAAACGATCACACCAATAATGCTGATTGCATCAGCCTGCAGGGCAAGATACACATTGCGGACATTAGAGGGAATTTCAGCGACAATTCCGATGAAGATCAGCATCGAAATTCCGTTACCAATTCCCTTTTCTGAGATGTTTTCACCTAACCACATTAAGAAGCTGGTTCCGGCAACCAGGCTGACAATGATCAACAGCAGGTTGAAAAAAGTTGGATTGTCAATGACGCCCACGTTTCTTGCCATCATAGTAGTGGCAAAACCTTGGATGAGCGCCAGCACGACTGTTCCATAGCGGGTATACTTGGCAGACGCTTTTGGATCATCTTTGATCTGCTGTTCAAGCTGTGGTATAACCAGCGCCAGCAGCTGGATGATAATAGAAGCGGTAATGTATGGTCCGACTCCCATGGAGAAGAGGGTGAATCTGCCTAACGCTCCACCGGAGAACAAATCTAAAAGTCCAAAGATATTACCGCTGTCTAACCCCAGCTGGGCAGCTAATCCAGCTGCGTCAACTCCCGGCACCGGTACATAAGACCCAATGCGCGCTACTGCCAAGAGCACGGCAGTATAAATAATCTTCCGCCTTAAATCAGGGATTCGCCATGCATTCCTTAAAGCTTCAAGCAATTAGATCACCTCTACCTTACCGCCAGCCTCTTCAATCTTGGCAGCAGCCGATTTTGAAAACTTATGCGCTTGAACTGTCAAAGCATGTTTTAGCTCTCCGTTGCCAAGGATCTTTATTCCATCGTTTAGTTTCTTTACTATTCCGGTTTCCTTCAACAGCTCAGGAGTTACTACAGTATCGGGAGCAAAACGGTTAAGATCCTCAATGTTTACTTCAGCATACACCTTTTGGAAGACATTTGTAAAACCGCGTTTGGGTAAACGTCTTTGCAAAGGTGTTTGCCCACCTTCAAAATGAGGACCCTTGCCTCCGCCTGAGCGTGCCTTTTGTCCTTTATGACCTTTCCCGGAGGTCTTACCTAAACCAGAGCCAATTCCTCTTCCAACACGTTTCGGACTTTTCTTGCTTCCGGGTGCTGGTTTTAATTCATGGATCCGCACACCTACACCTCCTTGCCCTAATTGACTTCCTCAACTTCGACTAAATGCTTTACTTTAAAAACCATTCCGCGAATGCAGGGATTATCTTCTTTGATTACAGTTTGATTCAGCTTCCGCAATCCTAGGGCAGCAATTGTATCCTTTTGATCCTTTGCATAACCGATTGCACTTTTCTTCCATGTAATCTTTAACTTCGCCACACCAACCGCCCCCTAACCTAAAATTTCAGATGGATCGAGTCCCCGGAGACGGGCAACTTCTTCAACGGTCTTCAGAGATTGCAAGCCTTTAATGGTTGCACGAACGACGTTAATCGGATTCGGTGAACCAAGGGACTTGGTCAACACATCTCTGACTCCCGCTAATTCTAGTACGGCACGTACCGGGCCACCGGCAATTACGCCTGTACCCTCAGAAGCCGGTTTCAGCATTACCTGCGCTCCACTGAATTTCTCTGTTACCCCATGAGGTATTGTTGTACCTACCATTGGCACTTCGATCAAATTCTTCTTGGCGTCATCTACCGCCTTGCGGATAGCGTCTGCTACTTCCTTCGCTTTTCCAAGACCGGCTCCAACTTTACCGTTGCCATCTCCTACTACCACCAATGCACTAAACGAGATAGAACGACCACCTTTTACAGTTTTCGCTACTCTATTGATGGACACTAATCGTTCTTCGAGTTCTAATCCTGTAGGATCAATTCGATTTGCCAAACTAATTTCCCCCCTATCCGACTAAAATTCTAAGCCGCCTTCGCGTGCACCCTCTGCTAACGCTGCAACTCTACCGTGATAGAGGTTGCCTCCGCGATCATAAACAACTTGTGTAATCCCTTTTTCTTTTGCTCTTTTGGCGATGAGCAGTCCTACTTCTTTAGCAGCTTCTTTATTTTTGGTACTTGCCAGTTTGTTTCTCAGTTCCGGTTCAATACTTGAGGCTGCTGCAAGAGTTTTCCCTGCGGTATCGTCAATAATTTGAGCATACATATGGTTTAAACTGCGGTAAACACTTAAACGCGGTCTTTCCGGGGTACCGACAACTTTCTTTCTCACCCGCAGATGACGACGTTTGCGTGCCTCACTCCGACTCAATTTAGCCACAAAACTCACCACCTCTAAACTAATTAACAGGCTCTAAGCTCTACCAGCCTTGCCGGCCTTGCGAATGATTCGTTCGCCTTCGTAACGAATACCTTTTCCGAGGTAAGGCTCAGGCGGGCGAACTTTGCGAATGTTAGCCGCTAACTGACCAACTTTTTCTTTGTCGATCCCTTTAACTTGAATTTTAGTTGGTGCAGGAACTTCGATTTCCAGACCATCCTCAGGTGTGATTTCTACAGGGTGAGAATAACCGACAGTCAGGACAAGCTTATTACCCTGTTTAGCTGCTCTGTATCCAACACCCACAATTTCCAGATTCCGCTGATATCCTTTGGTAACACCCTCAACCATATTGGCGATCAGAGTACGGGTAAGACCATGAAGGGAACGGTGTTCTTTTTTATCAGAAGGTCTGGTGACTACAACTGCGTTATCTTGAACTTCGATGTTCATTTCAGGATGCAGTTCCCTGACTAGTTCACCTTTAGGACCCTTGACTGTTAACGTATTGCCGGATAGTTTTACTTCAACACCTGCAGGAATCTCCACGGGTAATTTTCCAATGCGTGACATCACTTTCCCCCCTTACCATACGTAGCAGATAACTTCTCCGCCAATATTACCTTTACGGGCTGCTTTGTCCGTCATAATTCCTTGCGAAGTAGAAAGAATTGCAATTCCTAAACCGCCGAGCACACGTGGTACCTCGTCCTTTTTAGCATACACGCGTAAACCTGGCTTGCTGATGCGTTTGATACCTGTGATAACTCTTTCATCATTGGGGCCATACTTTAAATAAATCCGTAAAATGCCCTGTTTATTATCATCAATAACTTTGTAGTCCCGAATATATCCCTCTTCTTTAAGAATCCGAGCAACCTCATTCTTCATTTTGGAAGCAGGTATATCAACGGATTCGTGTTTCACTGAATTCGCGTTTCTGATTCGAGTGAGCATATCCGCGATTGGGTCAGTTAAAACCATACGGGAACCTCCTTTCAACCTCAGGTTAACACTGATTACCAACTAGCTTTTCTAACACCGGGAATTTCGCCTTCATGGGCTAATTTCCGGAAGCAGACACGGCACAAATCGAAGCGCCGCATATAACCCCTTGGACGTCCGCAGTGTCTACAGCGGTTTACCCTGCGAGTAGAAAACTTAGGACTTCTCTGGGCTTTTATAATCATGGACTTTTTAGCCACGATATCTCTCCTTTCATTCTCTAAACGGAACACCCATCAGCTTTAACAGCTCAAATGCTTCCTCGTCAGTTTTAGCAGTGGTCGCAATAGTCACTTGTAAACCGCGGATCTTATCCACTTTATCGTACTCAATCTCAGGGAAAATCAACTGTTCTCTAATACCCAAGTTGTAGTTTCCGCGTCCATCAAAGGATTGGGATGAAACGCCCCGAAAATCGCGAATACGCGGCAGTGCTATGTTAATTAGTCGATCTAAGAATTCGTACATCCGATCACCGCGCAGGGTAACCTTACATCCGATTGACATGCCGTCGCGGATTTTAAAAGCGGCAATTGATTTCTTTGCTTTAGTAATAATTGCCTTTTGTCCGGTAATTGTTTCTAAATCACGTACAGCTGCTTCTAAAGTTTTCGGATCACCAACAGCTTCTCCAACACCTATATTAACAACAACCTTCTCGATTTTAGGAACCTGCATCACATTAGCGTAGTTAAACCGCTCTTTGAGGGCAGGCACCACTTCGCTGCGGTAGTATTCTTTCAGTCGTGCCATCAACTACTCCCCCTTTCCGAATAACCTCAACCTAATCTATTGCTTTGCCGCAGTGCCGGCATTTACGAGTCAATTTTCTGTCCTCATCGCGTTCTCTAATGGGACGTGTGGTTTTATGGCAGCTCGGGCATACCAATTGTACATTTGAAGCATCAATTGGACCAGGACGCTCCACAATTCCACCCTGAGGATTAGATTGAGTAGGACGAGTATGTTTCTTTTGGATATTTACACCTTCTACTATAACTTTACCGGTCTTAGGATAAACTTGTAAAATCCTGCCTCGTTTACCGCGGTCTGCGCCGGTAAGTATTTGCACTTGGTCACCGCTTTTAACATGGACTTTTGCCATCGCTCATCCTCCTTTCTAAGCTACAACACCTCAGGGGCTAGAGATACGATTTTCATGAAGTTCTTTTCACGTAATTCTCTAGCGACCGGACCAAAGATCCGGGTGCCTCTCGGATTATTTTGATCACTTAAGATTACTGCAGCATTTTCATCAAATCTAATATGCGAACCGTCTTCGCGGCGAATTTCCTTCTTAGTACGAACAACAACAGCTTTTACGATATCGCCCTTTTTAACCATACCACCGGGACTTGCTTGTTTTACAGTAGCTGTAATCACATCGCCCACAGTGGCGTAGCGGCGTCCAGTTCCGCCGAGAACACTAATGCATAGTATTTCCTTAGCACCTGTATTGTCTGCAACCTTTAAACGCGATTCTTTTTGGATCATGATAGCCCCTCCTTCCCTGACAAAATTCTAGGGTTACTAGCGAGCCTTTTCGACGATTTCCACGACTCGCCAACGCTTATCCTTACTGATAGGGCGAGTTTCCATAATCCGTACTCGGTCGCCTACTTGACATTGATTACTTTCATCATGAGCTTTAAACTTTTGAGTTCTTCTGATACTCCGGCCGTACAGAGGATGTCTAACGTCCCTTCTGACCGCCACGACTACAGTTTTATCCATTTTATCACTAACAACCAAACCCACACGAGTTCTTCGCCTGTTTCTCACAGTTTCTGCCATGCGTGCTCCTCCATTCCTTATCTCTAAGGCTAAGCTCGCTTAACTTGGCGAACTCTCTCTGTCATTACCGTCTTCACGCGTGCAATATCTTTCCGTACTGCTCTCACGCGCATTGGGTTCTCTAACTGACCTGTGGCCAGCTGGAACCGAAGGTTAAAGAGTTCTTCCTTTAATTCAGCAAGCTTTTTTTCTAATTCCTCAGCCGATAATTCTCGCAATTCCTTAGCCTTCACGTGCATCACCACCCGCCACATTTCTACTCACAAACTTACATTTAACTGGAAGTTTGTGAGCGGCTAACCTCATAGCTTCACGAGCAACTTCCTCACTCACACCTGCAATCTCAAACATCATTCTGCCCGGTTTAACTACTGCTACCCATTGGTCAGGTGCACCTTTACCGGAACCCATCCGGGTTTCAGCAGGTTTTCTAGTAACAGGTTTGTCGGGGAAAATTCTAATCCAGACTTTTCCACCACGTCTGATTGAACGAGTCATTGCTACACGAGCTGCTTCTATTTGTGCGTTAGTAATCCAACCAGGTTCTAATGCCTGCAAACCAAATTCGCCAAAGTCGATCTTATTACCGCGATTGGCCTTTCCGGTCATCCTTCCCCGATGGACACGGCGATGCTTTACACGTCTTGGTATTAGCATCTTATTCGCTCCCTTCAGCCTGTTTGTTACCTTTTCTTTCAGGCAAAACTTCTCCTTTATAAATCCAAACCTTGACTCCAATCTGCCCGAAGGTAGTAGCTGCTTCCGCAAATCCGTAATCGATATCAGCTCTGAGAGTGTGGAGAGGAACGTTGCCCTCCGGATTCCATTCGGTGCGAGCAATCTCAGCTCCGCCTAAACGTCCGGAAACTGCAACCTTAATTCCCTTTGCACCTAATCTCAAGGCCCGCTGCTGCGCTTGGCGCATAGCTCTGCGGAACGAAATCCGTTTTTCTAATTGGAAAGCAATATTCTCAGCAACTAGCTGGGCGTCAGTTTCGGGAGTCTTAACTTCAACGATGTTGATTTGATACTGCTTGCCGCCTAATTTCTCCAGATCCTTGCGCAGTTTATCTACTTCTGCGCCGCCTTTACCGATAACCATACCCGGACGGCTGGTATGGACTGTAACTTTGCAGCGATTTGCCGCTCTTTCGATCTCTACCTTGGAAATACCAGCAGTATAAAAACGCTCTTTAATCAGCTTGCGGATTTCCAGGTCTTCGTGCAGCAAGTCGGCATAGTTACGTTTGTTTGCGTACCATCTGCTATTCCAGTCTTTAATGACTCCTAGTCTAAACCCGATCGGGTGTACTTTTTGACCCACGCATCTACTCCCCCTTTTCCTTCAATACTACGGTGATATGGCTGGTGCGTTTGAGAATGCGGTCGGCCATACCCCGCGCCCTAGGTCTAATCCGCTTCAAAGTCGGACCTTGATCTACATAACATTCAGCTACATATAATAAATCCGGATCCATATCATAGTTGTTTTCAGCATTAGCAATTGCACTTCT
>JAAYLQ010000026.1 GCA_012521805.1 Bacillota bacterium | reverse complement strand
CGATGTCTACGCCATCGCTCTTCATGAGACCTCGCTCCTTTCTGTCTATCTGTTGGTGCGAGGTCTCTATTTTTATCTCCACACGCGTTTTTCCTGCCACCGCCTACCAAAACTTTACGCTAACACAAGGCGAACAGTTTTCCACATTTTCCATAATAGTATATCCACAAATGTGTTGATAATCCTTCTTTTGTCTGTTACAATACCCAAGAAACCTGATAAATCTAGGCTTTTTTATTCACACCCTGTAGATAAGTCTGTGGATAAAGGTGCTGGCAGCAGGCTGTGAACAATTTCTAACTGGTAAAATCCGATAAAAACCCACAAACAACCGTCCCGATTAGCTTTTCCACATTTTTTTTGCCCAAATCCGGTTGTGGATTATTTTGTGGATGATGTGGGTATCGAACATGGATAAGTTTCAAAGCCTTTGATTATTCAAACTGTGGATATCCTGTTAGTTATGTGGATAACTTTTTGCAAACCTGCATCCAGCAGCACTTTAGGTGTCGTGGATTATGTGTAAAACCGGTCATATTTTATTCACATCCTGGTTATCCCCAAATTCCTTTGGGGGTTATTTTATTTTGCCGAAGCAGGAACCTGTGGATTACATCAAGAATGATAAACTAGATTATTTGTAGGAGGAAATTGTAATGGACCAGTTGAGGAGTATTTGGAACGAGGTATTAAAGGTCATGGCAAGTGAGGTGGCCCAAACATCTTTTGATGTTTGGTTAAAAAACACTAAGCCCAGCCGGCTGGAAGGCTCTACACTCTACATTACCGTTCCAAACGAGTTTACTCGCGACTGGGTTGAAGCACGCTATACTATAGCACTGCGCAAAACACTGCGCCATATTATCAATGAAGATTGGGAACTGCGTTTTGAAGTGGATGCTCCACCACCGACGCAGCTAGAACAGCGTGAGAGTTTACCAGAGAAGCCTCTGGTCATTGACAGCATCAGTGATCAGCCTCAAGAACAGAAAAGGGCGAGTATTCTAAATCCTAAATACACTTTTGATACTTTCGTTGTGGGTAATTCCAATCGTTTTGCCCATGCAGCCAGTTTAGCAGTAGCAGAAGCTCCTGCTAGAGCTTATAACCCTTTGTTTTTATATGGTGGAGTAGGATTGGGCAAAACCCACCTAATGCATGCTATCGGACACTACGCATTAGAAAACAACCCAGATATTCGAGTAATCTACATCACATCCGAAACTTTTACGAACGATCTGATTAAAGCTATTGGAAACAAGTCTATGGTTGAATTTCGGGCTAAATACCGCAATGCAGACATTCTGCTGATCGACGACATTCAGTTTGTTGCCGGTAAAGAATCAACCCAAGAAGAGTTTTTCCATACCTTTAATGCTCTCTATGAAGCTAATAAACAGCTGGTGATCTCCTCTGATCGGCCGCCAAAGGAAATTCCTACACTAGAAGAGCGCCTGCGCAGCCGCTTTGAATGGGGATTAACCACCGATATTCAGCCGCCGGATCTGGAAACCAGGATCGCTATTCTCAGAAAGAAAGCCGACTTAGAAGGTATTGACGCTCCTGCCGATGTTTTAGCCTATATCGCTAACCATGTGCAGTCCAATATCCGCGAGCTGGAAGGAGCTTTTGTGCGGGTCGTAGCCTACGCTGATTTAAATCGGATGCCAATTTCTTATGAGATTGCGGTTGAAGCGTTAAAGGACATTATCGGCACCCAAAAACAAAAACCGATCACTATTGAGCTGATTCAGCAGGTAGTGGCAAATCACTACGGCATTAAGGTTTCAGAAATGAAGGCCAAAAAAAGAACCCGCTCAATTGCCTATCCCCGCCAGGTAGCTATGTATCTTGCGAGGGAGTTAACGGAAAACTCGCTGCCAAAAATCGGGGAAGAATTTGGCGGCAGAGATCATACCACGGTGATGCATGCATGCGATAAGATTGGAAAAGAACTGCAGCAGGATCCATCACTGCAGTTAACAATTAAAGAACTAATTGATGCCATCCAGAGCACCTAATGCTGTGGATAACCTCTTTACAGGCCTGTTTGTTAGCTGTGAATTGGAAAATCTCAGTTTTAAGCGCTTCTGGATTCTGTGGATAAAAAGTTTGATCTAACCACAGCTTGTTATTGTGGACAAACCCTTATAAAATATAGACTTGCGGGCTTATCCACATGGCACACACGAACTACTATTACTACTACGATCATGTCTTATTCAAATAGCTGATTCACGTTTGTTTGTATAAATTTCCACAGGAGGAATAATTATGCACTTCCAATGTTCCTTAAGCGACCTGCTGCCTGCAGTAAATTTAGTTGAAAAAGCGGTCGCTTCCCAAAATGATATTCCAATTTTAACTGGAATTCATATTGCTTCCGATACTTCCAGCGTATCTTTAACTGCTACAAATTTGGAATTAGGCATTAAATCCGAGTTTAAAGCCTATGTTAACACAGCAGATAAAACTGTAGTTGATGGTAAATTACTTGCAGCATTAGTACGCAAACTTCCCGATCAACCAATAATTTTTGAAGTTGTTGATCAGCAGTTACTAATTACAGCTGGCAATGTTGAATTCACTTTAAATATTTTTAATGAAGAAGACTTTCCTCAGCTTCCTGAAGCCGAACAAGTGATGTTTTCACTGCCGGCGAACAAATTGTTAAGAATGATTAAAAACACGATCTATGCCTGCGGTAAGGATGAGCACCGCCCTTTCCTTAATGGAATACTATTTGAAATAATCGACAATCGACTGAGTTTTGTGGCTACCGATATTAATCGTTTAGCTTACTATGCGGTGGAACTTAACTCAGATGTCCCGAATATGGAAATCTTAGTTCCAATGAAAACAATGCAAGAATTGCAGCGGAGCTTACCTAATGATGATACTCCGATTAATATTGCTTTTAGCGATAAATCTCTAATTTTTGAATATGGTCCAAATAAGATTACCACCAGACTGATTGAAGAACAGTTTCCTAAATATAGAGGGCTTTTCCCTGATGAGGAGCCAATTCGCATTACTGCAAATCGTCAGATGTTGATAGCCGCAGTGGAACGGGCCGCCTTAATTAATACTGACGAAGGCAGTCAGATTGTAATTTTTGAAGCTGTTGATGGTGTACTGGAAATCAGCACTCCTTCCAGCAGTAAGGGTAAAAGCCAGGAAAAACTCAATGTGGAACACCAAGGCGAGAATGGTAAAGCAGCTTTTTCGGCAAAGTATATCTTAGATATGCTGAAAGCAACTGATGCAGAACAAGTCCTTTTCCACTTTAACGCAGATCTGCGTCAATGCCTGATGCAGGCAGATAACGACGAAGATCAGAAGTATATATTGATGCCGATTCGTCTCAGTTAACTAGGAGGAAATCTGATGGAAAAAATAGAAATCAGGACAGAATCGATTAATTTAGATCAACTGCTGAAGTGGGCGAACATAGCTGCAACTGGTGGTGAAGCGAAACACCTGATCCAGAGTGGTGAGGTCCTTATAAACGGTATTGTGGAAACTAGGCGGGGAAAAAAAGTGTACCGCAATGATGTGGTAACAGTCAGCGGCCAGTCATTCAAGGTTGTCTAGCATGTACATCAAACAATTGCGGTTATCAAATTTTCGCAATTACAAAACCTTAACTTTGGACTTTAACCCTAAAGTCAATGTTTTTGTTGGCAACAATGCCCAGGGCAAAAGTAATATTCTCGAAGCAGTTTATTTGCTGGCCGCAGCTAGGTCTTTCCGTGCTGCTAAAGATGGGGACATGATTCAATCTGGACAGGATTACAGTTTAATATCGGGTGATGTCGTTACCGAAGCAACCCATAATTTAGAAGTTGTGCTCCAAAAAAATGCTCCTAAAGTACTGCGGGTTGATAAAAAAGAAACTCAGCAGAAGCAGTTTGTTGGTGTTTTTAACGTGGTCCTCTTTACTCCTGATGATTTATACCTGATCAAGGGATCGCCCGGCGACCGGAGGCGGTTTCTTGATCTGGAAATCTCTCAGGTAGATGCAGGATATCGCAGCCTACTCCTTGATTATCAGAAAGTACTGCAGCACCGCAATTCTTTGCTGAAAACCATTGCTTTTGAGCAGAAAGATCCTGGTATGTTAGAAATTTGGGATCAGCAGTTGATTGAAATCGGCAGTCGCCTGATTGTTAAAAGGGCGGAAATGATTCATAAATTAGGACTTTTAAGCAGGTTGATGCACCGCGGACTCAGCAATGGCAGCGAAGAGTTAATGCTCCGCTATATTCCATTTTTTGTATCGAATCCTGAAGAAGAAAACGAATACAGCTATCAAGCGGTGAAATCAAGGTTTACAGAAGCCCTGTTATCCACTAAATCTTTAGAATACAAGCGGGGCTATACGCTGGTAGGACCCCAGCGTGATGATTTTCAGTTTTTGATTAACCGCCTCGATGCCAAGATATACGGCAGTCAGGGACAGCAGCGGACAGCTGTTCTAGCCTGCCGTCTTGCTGAATTAGAGTATATGAAATCTGAGACAGGAAGCTATCCAGCGATACTGCTTGACGATGTAATGTCCGAGCTAGATCAGCTGCGAAGGCATTTCTTATTAGAATTACTGCACAAAAAAGTTCAAACAATTATCACTACTACAAATATAGCCGACTTTGAACAAAAAATAACGGAAGATGCTGCGGTTTATCATGTCAAAGCAGGACAGGTGCAGGAAAGGCGATGATCACATGTTTTTACACATTGGCCAAGGAAAGGTAATACCAATGAAAGACATCGTTGCTATTTTGGATGTTAAGTGCGAATCCTATTCGATTTACACTCAAGAATTTTTAGCGACTGCAGCTGAAGAGGGATTTGTTCAAACATTAATTGAAAAGCCTAAGTCTTTTGTGGTAACAACTGATAGGGTGTATCTGTCGCCAATATCGGCTGCAACTCTTAACAAAAGGGTTTCCGAATTTCTCAATTTATAGCAAATTTGTGTTATAATAACTATAACTAAATGGAAAGTCAAATTGTGCAGGGAGTAGATGTAATATTGAAAAATAACGTGAACACATCAAATTATACTGCAGATAAAATTCAAGTCTTGGAGGGGCTGGAAGCTGTAAGGCGCCGCCCCGGTATGTACATCGGCAGTACCGACAGCAATGGCCTGCATCATCTCGTTACCGAAGTTGTAGATAACAGCATTGATGAGGCCCTTGCCGGATTCTGCGATTTTATCTGTGTGGAGATTTTAGAAGATGGTTCAGTCCGAGTGACCGACAATGGTCGAGGCATACCTGTCGGTATTGTGGAGAAAACCGGGAAGTCCGCGGTGGAGACTGTCTTAACCAAACTTCATGCTGGCGGTAAGTTTGGGCAGGAAGGCGGAGGATACAAAGTATCCGGCGGGCTGCATGGTGTGGGAATTTCTGTTGTAAACGCTTTGTCTGAATGGCTGGAAGTAAATGTATTTTCCGAGGGATATCATCATTTTCAGCGCTATCAGCGGGGAGTTCCTGAATCCGATCTGCAGCGGTTGGGTACTACCGATAAAAGGGGAACCCAAATAGCATTTAAACCAGATGCGGAAATATTTGAAACTGTAGAGTTTGAAGCGGATCGAATTACCTACCGCCTGCGCGAGCTTGCCTTTTTAAATAAGGGTGTGAAAATTCAGTTTATTGATCATAGAACTGAACGGCAGAATACCTATTTTTACGAGGGAGGCATTGTCTCCTTTGTTGAGCATTTAAACAAGAACAAAACTGTGCTGCATGAGCCGGTGTATTTTCATGAATCCCGCGAGTGTGATCTGGAAGTGGCCATGCAGTATACTGATGGTTATAGTGAAACAATCTTGACTTTTGCTAACAACATCAATACCCAGGAAGGGGGCACGCACTTAAGCGGATTCAGGTCTGCTCTAACGCGCACCCTCAATGATTATGCCCGTACCCATAATCTCTTAAAACAAAATGAAGAAAATTTAAGCGGTGAAGATGTGCGGGAGGGTTTAACAGCAGTTATTAGTGTTAAATTATCTGAGCCGCAGTTTGAAGGGCAAACCAAGACTAAGCTGGGTAACAGTGATGTGCGGGGAATTGTCGAATCGATAGTCAGCGAACATTTAGCAACTTACTTACAGGAGCATCCAGCGGAAGCAAAACGGATTATTGAAAAGTCAATTTCCGCATTTAGAGCTAGGGAAGCTGCCCGCAAGGCAAGGGAACTGACCCGCAGGAAAAGTGCTTTAGAAGTATCTTCCTTACCTGGCAAACTGGCTGACTGCAGTTTCACTGATCCCAAATTATGCGAACTATTTCTCGTAGAGGGTGATTCTGCTGGCGGTACAGCGAAACAAGGGCGTGACCGGCGCTTCCAAGCGATTCTCCCCTTAAGGGGTAAAATTCTCAACGTGGAAAAGGCGAGACTGGATCGGATTCTCAGCAACAATGAGATTCGCTCTATGATTACAGCGTTTGGGACAGGGGTAGGGGAAGAATTTGACCTGTCTAAACTGCGCTATGACAAAATAATTATTATGACAGATGCTGACGTGGATGGGGCTCATATCAGGACTCTGCTGCTCACTTTCTTTTATCGCTATATGCGGCCATTACTGGAACATGGACATGTTTATATTGCGCAGCCGCCCCTTTATAAAGTGGAGCAGCGCAGGAATGTTCATTACTGCTATTCGGACGATGAATTAGATAAATTGCTGGAGGAGATTGGTCGAGTTGGCATTACTATCCAGCGCTACAAAGGTTTGGGAGAAATGGATAAGCAGCAGTTGTGGGACACAACCATGAATCCCGAAACTCGGATTATTCAGCAGCTGCGTTTGGATGATGCCATTGCTGCTGATGAGATTTTTACAACTTTGATGGGAGAAAAAGTTGAACCGCGGCGAGAGTTCATTGAAGCAAATGCCAAATTAGTGACAAATTTGGATGTGTAGAAGGAGTTAATGGGCATGAATTCAGAATTTCGCGAAGGAAAAGTTGTTCCAATAAAAATCGTGGACGAGATGAAAACATCATATATCAACTATGCTATGAGCGTAATTGTAGAACGAGCTCTGCCAGATGTGCGTGATGGTCTCAAACCGGTGCAGCGCCGGATCATCTACAGCATGGGTGAACTAGGGATGCGCCATGATCGCCCTTATAAGAAATCAGCTCGGATTGTGGGCGAAGTAATGGGTAAATTCCATCCCCATGGCGACTCGGCGATCTATGATGCGATGGTAAGGATGGCACAGGACTTTTCCTATCGTTACCAATTGATTGACGGACACGGAAACTTCGGCAGTGTTGACGGTGACCCGCCAGCTGCCATGCGCTATACTGAAGCGCGGCTGTCCCGTTTATCCGCTGAAATGCTCCGGGATATCGATAAAAATACTGTTGATTTTGTGCCGAACTTTGACGAAACTGTTGATCAACCAGCGGTTCTGCCGAGCAGATTCCCAAATCTCTTAGTCAATGGAGCGGCTGGAATTGCGGTTGGAATGGCAACCAATATTCCTCCCCATAACTTAGGGGAGGTTATCGATGGGATTATCATGCTGATCGATAATCCTGATGTGACTATAAAAGAGCTGAGCCGGGTAATTATCGGCCCTGACTTCCCAACCGGTGGTTTAATCCTCGGCAGGGAAGGAATCAAGGAGGCTTATGAAACAGGCCGCGGTAAAATTTATGTGCGGGCGAAAAGCCAAATTGAGCAGATGAACAACGGCAAACACCGGATTATCGTTACTGAGCTGCCGTACAATGTTAACAAAGCTCGACTGATTGAAAAAATTGCTGAATTAGTGAGAGATAAAAGAATCGACGGCATTACTGATCTGCGGGATGAATCTGATAAATCTGGTATGCGGATTGTGATTGAACTGCGCAGGGATGTTGATCCTAGAGTAATTTTAAATCAGCTCTATAAGTTTACCCAAATGCAGGACACTTTTGGTGTAATCATGCTTGCCTTAGTTGATGGCGAACCAAAAATATTGAACTTAAAAGAGACACTGCATTACTATGTGGAGCACCAAAAAGAAGTAGTAATCCGCCGCTGCCAGCATGAGCTGAAAAAAGCAGAAAATGATGCTCATATTCGGGAAGGTTTACTGATCGCTCTTGATCATATCGATGAAATTATTAATATTATTCGCGGCTCAAGAAATGATCAAGCAGCCAAAGAAACCTTGATGGAGCGGTTTGAGTTAACTGAACGCCAAGCGGTTGCAATTTTAGATATGCAGCTGAGAAGATTAACCGGATTGGAAAGGGAAAAAATCGAGGCAGAGCATGCTGGGCTGCTCCAGACTATTCAGCGGTTAAAAACAATTTTAGGCGATATGAATTTGGTGTACAACATCATCAAGGAAGAACTTTTAGAAATTAAAGAGCGGTTTGCTGATCCGCGCAGAACTAAGATTATTCGAGATGATTCTAACTTGGATGTTGAAGATTTAATCGCTGAGGAAAATTTGATTGTTACCGTCACCCATCAGGGGTATATTAAACGGCTCCCAGTAGATACTTATCGTTCACAGAGAAGAGGCGGACGCGGGATCACTGCGATCAGCAACAAAAACGAGGATTTTGTTGAACAGCTGTTTGTTACCAGCACCCATAACTATGTCCTGTTCTTTACCAACCAGGGCCGCGTTCACCGCTTGAAAGGTCATGAGATTCCAGAAGCTGGGCGCAATGCCCGGGGAGTAGCCGCTGTCAATTTGATTCATCTAGAACCAGGTGAGCGGATCGAAGCAACTATCCCTATTAGTGACTTTTCTGATGATTGGTATCTGGTTATGGCTACTAAACAGGGCATGGTCAAAAAGACCGCTCTCAATGAATATGACAGTTCCCGCGCTGGATTAATTGGGATTTCACTGTTAGATGATGATGAGGTTGTCAGTGTAAGATTAACTGATGGCAACCAAGAAATTATTCTAACTACAGCAGAAGGAAAATCTATCCGCTTTGCGGAAGAACAGGTTCGTCCCATGGGTAGAAACACCCGGGGTGTCAAAGGCATCACCCTGGAAGAGGACGATTATGTGGTCGGCATGGATATAGTTTCGAATGGAGAGGACCTGCTGATAGTAACAGAAAACGGATATGGTAAACGTACCAGCATCGACGAGTATCGGATTACCAATAGAGGCGGAAAAGGTGTTAGAACTTTAAACAAAACTGATAAGACAGGGCGTGTGGTTGGCGCAAAGATGGTTTACAGCAACAATGAAGTGATGCTGATTTCCCTTGAGGGAATCATGATCAGAATGTCTGTTGCTGATATTTCGCGACTTGGCCGCAATACTCAAGGTGTGATTCTGATGAAGCTGCAGGAAAACGATAAGGTAGTCGCCGCGGCTCATTTGGTCAATAAGGATGAAGATTAGCTAAAAACCACAAAAAAATTT
>JAAYLQ010000156.1 GCA_012521805.1 Bacillota bacterium | reverse complement strand
GGTTATCCAGCTTTTGGGCTTTCCCACGCTATGCAAGGTTACCCACCATACAAGCCAACCTCGGTTCGCTTGCGCTACGTTCCAAGACTCCCCCTCGGCTTCCTCCAGACAACACTGTTACCAGTGACGCCCTTGCCTGCTGGTTGTCTTCCCGCTGGTTGGCGACAGGGCTTCTTTCAGCCCATCGGCGCAGTAAGCATGCCAGGCACACAACGACGAAAACTCCAGAATATCTGGGGTTTTCGCAAGTATTCCCTGTAACCGAATATTTTAGGAACCGGAGATAACCCCAGGTGACTAAGGCCTACCTCCTGCATCTATCCACATCTTAAGCCGTCGTTTTTCCTCAGCTCTCCACTGTTAGCTCACCAGTTTGCAGCTCTTTTTTTATGCATTCAAACTCTACTGGATAGGCACTCGTAAGCGAGTTGTACTCTAAAACCGCAGCCATACCACCCAGCTGGCCATTCAGAGCATATCTCTCTAGTTTATGAAGAGCTTGAATATACCCCTGTCTTCCCACCGAGTCTCCTTCAGCCGATCCTTAACAAACTGTGTTTTAATTTCATTTAAAAATTCCAAACAGCTTTCCCTCCTTAAAAAGAAAACCTTCCTAGATAACCCTAGGAAGGCCGCAGCATAAAACTTATCTCTTAGGTGTGGTCTCCGGTTACCTGCAGGAATTGGCACCTTGCATAAAATGCAGGTTGCCGGGGTTCATAGGGCCTGTCCCTCCCCCACTCTTGATAAGCGTTTATTCAGTTGGGAAATAGCATGGATATTATATCCCAGCTGGAAACAACTGTCATATACGGGTTTTTCACATTATATCAATCACACCAAAAACATGAACCAAAAACAGCTTCCCAATAATTAGGAATGAGGTAAACCCTAAAATAACGGCAGCTGCTTTAAGTAGCACATAGACATTGCTGTCTGCCTTCATCCTCTCGCTGTACAGCAGAAGCGGTGATGCAAAAACAAAAATCAGCAGCACGAAATGGTAGTTGTCTGTTGTCGGATACTTAAGAATAATGCCTCGACCTGTGAGTTCAATTGCCCTGATTTCATGAAAAAGTCTGGAAACTTTGATGTTAACCTCTTCGCCATCGATGAGCTTATCCCAAGCATCTGCAGTTAACGTTTCTTTGTAATCACCAAGCATTACCTCCCGTGAATCCAAGAGTTTCTGGACCGTTACAGCTTGAATCTCGTGCGGCAAAAAAAGATCGACAATCATGGTTACTGAAACCACCAAAGAGAGAATCAATAGCGCTTTTAAGGTTAATCCTATTCTAGGCGATGGACTCAGCATAGGTTCAACTCCTTTTACCAAGTTTGCAATAACATTCACCGCCGATAAGATAGATCCCTTTTTCCATACTCATACTTGACTGGAGGAAATTGGCAGTAATTATCTAAGAGTTAAGCACCACATAGTTTAGGAGGATTCCGATGAGATATCATAAAGCTCCGGTGATTTATGCAGATAAAGTGCAGCTAAAGATCACCGATCTGAAAAAATCCATCGAGTTTTACCAAAAAATTCTGGGTTTTAAAATCCTGGAGTATAATGAACGACAAGTTAAACTAACCGCTGATGGAAAGACAAACATTTTAACTTTAATAGAACCAGCAGATGTGGTTCCCAAACCCAGCCGCACTACAGGTCTTTACCACTTTGCCCTGCTGCTTCCCAAGCGGACAGATTTAGCGCTTTTCACAGCTCACTTAGATAAATATAATATTAACTTTGGAGCAGCAGATCATTTAGTTAGCGAAGCCATCTATTTTGAGGATCTGGATGGAAACGGCATCGAAGTGTATGCAGATACAGATCCGTCAACCTGGAGTTGGCAGACAGGAATGGTCGTAATGGATACGGTCCCTCTAGATTTCGATGACCTGATGTCAGAGATTGATTTAGAAAATCAGTCCTGGACAGAAATGCCTGACAAAACAATTCTCGGACACATTCATCTGCATGTTTCCGATCTAAAAGAAGCTGAAGAATTCTACACCAAAGGTCTGGACTTCAATGTCGTATCCCGCTTTAGAGACAGTGCGATATTTTTGACCTGGTAAACTAAAGTTGTAACACCTTGATATAGGATTTTGTTATACTAAATCAAGGGAGCGATGACAAGTGGCTAAAAAACCATACTATGAACCCGAGTTAAAACAAAAAATTATACGC
>JAAYLQ010000155.1 GCA_012521805.1 Bacillota bacterium | reverse complement strand
GCCTAGCTTAGGGTACTCTACGAAACCCTGGGTGATAGCTCTACGGAACCTCAGCGGCTTCAGCACAGCTTTATGAACACCAATTGTGGCGAGGTCTCTCGCCTACTAAAGCTTGACGCGTACATAGGGCGGAACAAACTTGCTGCAATCGTCTTAGATATACTATAATTAAACGAAATTAGTAATAGGGAGATGAATAAATATGGATGAGAAAAAATCTAAAAGGCTTCTGCGCCACGAGGTTCCAGAGGAAATTACCTGGAACCTGCAGGATTTATTTCCTGATGACCAAGCATGGGAACAGGAATTGCAAGCATTGGAACAGGGAATTGCTGAAATAACCAAATTTAAAGGCAAACTTGGGGAAGGAGCTTCCCAGTTAGCATCCTGCTTGCAGGCATACGAGGCTTTCTCTGAGCGTTTAAGTAAAGCTCATAGTTACGCAAGTCTGCAGTTGTCGGCGGATGGAACCAATCCAGAAATTCAAGAAAAAGCTGCCCGGGCTGCGTCCCTGCGGGCCATGGTGGCCTCTGAACTAACTTTTCTCCAGTCAGAACTGCTGGAATTACCGGATGATCTAGTAGAGCAGTATCTGGAGGATCCGGCGCTGAGTAGTTATACCAAGTTTCTCACTGATATCCTAGAAACTAAACCCCATCGTCTTGCACCAGAAACCGAAGCGGTATTGGCTGCTCTGAATGAAGTCCATTCTGCCCCTTATATGATTTATTCCAGGACTAAAGCAGCGGATATGGAATTTGAACCAATCCAAGATCAAGATGGTGACGAACTTGCGGTCTCGTTCGCTCTGTATGAAGATCTGTATGAGCAGCTGCCAGATACCCACCTGCGGCGGGAAGCTGCTAAGTCTTTCGAAAAGACCTTGAAGCGGTATCAAAATACATTTGCCGGTACATATGGGACTGAAGTAAAGAAGCAGGTTTTGCTGGCTAAAATCAGAAACTTTCCATCAGTTACAGAGATGCTGCTGCAGCCGCAGCAGGTAACCACAGAAATGTACCACAACCAGCTTGATATTATCCAA
Source organism: Bacillota bacterium (assembly GCA_012521805.1). Taxonomy (GTDB): domain Bacteria; phylum Bacillota; class Limnochordia; order Darwinibacteriales; family DTU012; genus DTU012. Next base: position 17,066 of record JAAYLQ010000155.1, on the reverse strand, counting down.
AAAGAGTTAGCTCCTCATATGCGCCGCTATGCCAGGTTGAAGCAGGAACAGCTTGGTTTGGATAAGATGATGTTTTGCGATTTAAAGGCGCAGCTGGATCCCAAAAACGATCCCAAGATTACCTTTGCGGAAGCTAGAGAGCTGATTTTAGACGCCCTTAAGGTTTTAGGATCTGAGTATCTGGAAATTATTGATGCCGCCCTGCATAACCGCTGGGTTGATTTGGCTGATAATGTCGGGAAATCGACAGGCGCCTTTTGCGCGACTGTTTACGGCGTGCATCCCTTTATTTTAATGACTTGGACCGATAACATGCGTTCTGCCTTTACCTTGGTGCACGAGCTGGGGCATGCTGGCCATTTTGCCTTGGCGGAAAAATATAACAATCTTCTTAATCTGCGTCCCTCAACATATCTGGTAGAAGCTCCATCTACTATGAATGAACTTCTGCTGGGAAATCATATTCTAGCGCAATCGGATAGCACAGCGATGAAGCGTTGGGTGATTATGCAGTATTTAGGAACTTACTATCACAACTTTGTTACCCATTTACTGGAAGGGGAATTTCAGCGGCGGGTGTATGAGGCTGCCGAGTCAGGTCGGGGAATTACAGCCAGCCTGCTCAATCAGCTGAAAGGCGATGTATTAACTGATTTCTGGGGCGATGCGGTTGAAATTGACGATCTAGCCAGGCTGACTTGGATGCGCCAGCCTCACTATTATATGGGGTTGTATCCTTATACCTACTCAGCGGGACTGACAATAGCCACAGCCTGTTCAGAAATGATCAAAACTGAAGGCCAGCCTGCTGTAGACCGCTGGTTAGAATTCTTAAAGGCGGGCGGAAAATACAAGCCGCTTGAACATGTGAAAATTGCTGGCTTAGATATGTCCTCACCAGAACCGATCCGCAGGGCGGTTGCATTTGTCGGATCGCTGGTTGATGAGTTAGAAAAGACTTTTTAGTTAAGGAAACCAAAAGGCTATCGTCCATGCGATAGCCTTTGACTTAATTTACCTGTTCAATCATTTGACTGGTGGACAGCTGCCAGTACTCGCCTTTTAATGCCAGCAGTTCTTCGTGGGTACCACGTTCAAGGATACGGCCGTTTCCAATGACGATAATTTGATCAGCATTGCGAATGGTCGAGAGCCGGTGGGCAATCACAAACGAAGTCCGACCCTTTAAGAGCGTTGCCAAAGCCTGCTGAATTTTTTGTTCCGTGAGGGTATCGACGTGGGCTGTTGCTTCATCAAGAATTAAAATTCTAGGATTGGAGATTAGCGCCCTCGCAAAGGAAATCAGCTGTCTTTGGCCTGTGGAAAAGTTGGCTCCCCGTTCAGTTAGAACAGTATCTAGAGTAACATTCTGCTGGGCGAAGGTTTCTGCCAACCCAACGGCGTGCAGTGCATCCCAGATTTCCTCGTCAGCAGCCTTCGGATTGCCAAAAAGCAGATTCTCCCTCAGAGTACCGGAAAAAAGAAAAGGCTCCTGCAATACCAATCCAATCTGCTGGCGATAGCTCCTCAACTCATGTTCATGAATATTGACGCCATCAACTAAAATCCTACCTTCAAGGGGATTATAGAAGCGGCATAACAGATTGATAATTGAAGTTTTCCCCGCTCCTGTATGCCCTACTAACGCAATTGTTTCTCCAGGTTCTGCCTTAAGGCAGATATCGTGGAGCACGATTTTCTCTGGGTCATAGCCAAATGTTACATGATCAAATTCAACCCTGCCCTCAATTGGGGGCATAGGTGGTAGGGTTTCTTCAATTTCAGTATCAGCTGACATGATTTCATTAACCCTGACAGCGCCAGCCAGGGCTCGCTGAATTACCCGATATGCCTGGGATAGACCTCTTAAGGGACCAAAAAACTGACCTGCATAGCTGGTAATGGCAACTAAAGTTCCAGGTGTGGCTGTCCCATCAAGGACCCAGCGGCCGCCAAAGAAAAGAATCGCAGCTGAGCTCAGTACCCAGCTGAGGTCAACGCTGGGCCAAAAGTAGGAGTAGGTAGCAATTGCCCTGATTCCAGCCTGCAGTAAGCTGTGATTTTCAGCTTGGAATTTTTCGTAGAAATATTCTTCTGCTTGGAACCCCTGGATCACTCTAATTCCTGAAATGCTTTCCTGTAAATTGGCATTGACAACCGAGGTTTGCTCACGGACTACATCTTCAGCTCTGCCGATGCGTGAGGTGAGGTAGGTAAGGGCAAAAGCTAAGATTGGAGTGACCGCTAAAGTAATTAAAGTCAACTGCCAGTCAAGCCAAAACATTACTACCAGAAAGCCAACTAATCTTAATGAGTCAATTACCATACTTACAATTGCATTCCCGACTAATTCCTGCAGCGCATCCACGTCACTAGTTAAACGGGTGATCAGCTTCCCAACAGGCACTTTGTCAAAGAATTTCACTGGTAAAAGCTGCATTTTGGCGAATAGATCGTCCCTCACAGCTCTAATCGAATTTTGCCCAAGCTGCGCCATGAGCCGTGCCCGCAAAATATTGGCTCCGCTCATGAGCATCATCAGCAGCAGTGCGATCGAGATTATTGTTAATAAACCGGCTAAATTTCCACCAATAATATGGTTATCGATCGCTGCCCGGGTAAACATGGGCATGAAGATACTAATTAAGCTGGTGGTGATCATCAGCCCAATAGATGTCCAGAGCTTCAATTGATGCGGTTTAATATACGGTACTAACAGCAGTAGATCGCGTAATTTTCCCTGACGCCGCTCATTTTCCTGATTTGTCACTAAAGTTCACCTCTGATCATGCAAGTAAGCTCATATTTTCACTTTGAATGCGGTACAGTTCTGCATAAACCCCATTGTTGGCCAACAGTTCGTAATGATTACCCTGTTCTACAATTCTGCCCGAATCTAGAACTACAATATGATCAGCAGTCTGGGCAGTGGAGACGCGCTGAGCAATGATCAGTACAGTTCTGCCTTGATATAATTGGGTAAGGGCCTGCTGCAGCGACGCTTCTGTTTTCATGTCCAAACTTGCTGATGAATCATCGAAGATCAGGATTGGAGGTCCCTGCACAATTGCCCGGGCAATTGCGATTCTCTGCCGCTCGCCGCCGGATAAACCGATGCCCCTTTCCCCGACAATTGTATCCAGTCCATTCGGTAGTTTATCGATAAATTTCTTAGCCTGAGCTGCTTCAATTGCCCGTTGAATCAAAGCTTCATCAACATCTTTACCCATGGTAATGTTTTCACGGAGGGTTGCTGAAAAGAGATAGTTATCCTGAAAAACGAACCCAATCTGACTCCGGAGATTGTGCAGATCCCAGTTGCGGATATCAATTCCATCGATGGTAATATTACCTTCTGTGGGATCGTAGAACCTGGCAAGCAGGTTGGCGATGGTCGTCTTGCCGCTGCCGGTCATTCCTAATAGGCAGACAGTCGAGCCGCTCGGGATGGTCAGGGAAAAGTCACTAACTGCTTTTTCCCCATTCGGATACGCGAATGATACATTGTTAAAGGCGATGGTACCTTTAATCTCCTGAGCAACTGGCTCGGCAGGGCTGCTGAGGGCGTCCTCAGCGTCGATGATTTGGTAGACCCGCTCTGCGCCTGCGATTGCCCGCTGAAACATTTCTGACAGCCAGCCAATCTGCCGCACCGGCCAGATTAGATTGTCAGCGAAGCTGGTAAACGCAATCATTGTGCCGAGGGTTATTTCGCCCTTGATTACAAAATAACCGCTGGCCGCCAAGGCTACCATTCCGGAAAACGAACCTAAAAAGTCCAGTGTTGGATGGACCAGGCTGCTTAAATGGGCAATTTTCAGTCCCTGCTGATACAGGAACTTGTTTTCACTGCTGAATTTTTCCTGGGCTTCAGGTTCCCTGGTAAAAGCTTTGACCACACGAATTCCGGAGATATTTTCCTGAGCTGTTGTGTGGAGCTTCCCTGATTGTTTTTGCAGCTCCTGATATAATGGTCCTATCCTGCGGCTGTACCAAACAGCTAATACTGCCAGGAGAGGAAAAGTAGCAAAAATGATTAAAGTAAGGACCGGGTGCAGGATCAGCATTGCTGCAGTAATTCCCACAATAACCAGGCCGTTAACTAACAACAGCATGATTACAAAACCTGTTCCGTCCCGCACAGCATCAACGTCACGAGTAAGTACTGACATTAAGTCACCGGTTTTTCTGGTATCAAAAAAAGAAAACGGCAGGTGCAGAACTCGTTTAAAGAGCAGTTTGCGCAGGTCGTGGCTGATGTAGTTGCCAGTACCCTCTTGAAAGTAAATTTCTATGTAAACAAAAATAAAGCGGGTTACCGCTAAGAGCAGCAGATATAACGCGCTGATTCGGATCGTACTGAGGCTTTCTGCTAGTGGTTGACCTGATGTGAAAGCGTCAAATACTTGACGGATCACCAAGGGAATTAAAATGAGACCTACAGAATCACCCAGCATACCGATTCCTGCTAAAATCCTGCGTCCCCATTGATTTTTAACTAACTTGAAAGCACGGAGTAGATGTCTCATATAAATCACCAGCTTTATCGATTATCATAGCTTTATCACTGTACCATATTTTATTTGGTTTAACAATATTCTCAGTGATTAATTTATTGGGGGTATAAAACTTGCGTTTGGATTATGATTTTTACCGCCGCGATGTGGTTGTTGTAGCAGAAGAACTGTTGGGGATGAACTTGGTCCGCATTCTGGACGGCAAACGATTAGTCTGCAGAATTGTCGAGACGGAAGCGTACCGCGGTCCTGAGGACAAGGGCTGCCATGCCTATGGCAACCGCCGCACCAAACGTACCGAGGCAATGTTTCATCCTGGTGGATGCGCATACATTTATCTGATTTACGGGATGCATTATATGCTGAATATCGTGGCAGCAGAAGCAGACCAGCCTCAAGCCGTGCTGATTCGGGCAGGCGAACCCCTTGAGGGAGTTGAAGAAATGCAGAGGCTGCGCGGCCTGAAAACTAATGATCAGCGGCAGCTGCTTAACGGTCCAGGGAAGCTGTGTCAAGCTTTGGCTATTACCATGGCCTTTAATGGCTACGATTTAGTTACTGGAGAAGAGCTGTTTGTCGAACGTCCCCAAACCCTGCCTGACTACCCGATTGCCAGAGCCAAACGCATCAACATTGATTATGCAGAAGAGTATAAAGATAAATTGTGGCGCTTTTACTTAGCCGGCAATCCCAATGTGTCCCGCAGCTGATGCGGCAGGAAATGTCTTCTTGGGTGTGGTATGATAAAGTAAAATGAGGGAAGATGGGGTGGTAGTGTGAAGCGAGGGCGGTTTTTGTACGCGGCTCTGCTAGGATTAATTCTGTTAAGTTTTTCAGTTAGTGTGTCAGCCGCAGATCAACTTCAGCAGATCGTATTTTCAGATCCTAATTTGGAAGCAGTTGTTCGCGATGCGGTTGGGAAGAGAAGCGGGTTGTTAACTGTTGAGGACGCACTACGGCTGAAGAGGCTTGATGCTTCCGAGTGTCAAATCAGTGATTTATCTGGGATCGAGAGGCTGCAAAATTTGGAGTATTTAAATCTGCGGGGGAATAATATTGCGGACCTGACTCCCTTGGCTCAGCTGAAAAATTTAACCTACTTGAATCTCCATTCGAATACTGAAATTAGCGATTTAGCTCCTATTGGAGGCCTGATTAACCTTCAAACTTTAATTCTGCGCAACGTACCGATTGGCAATCAGGTTGACTTTTTAGCTGATTTAACCAAGCTGCAGAGATTGAATATCAACAATACAGGGATCAGTGATCTAACTGTGTTAGGGCAGCTTATGGCTTGCGGAGCGCTTCAGGACAATCCTGCAGCACAGGTGAAAGCTGAGGTGGATCTCAGCAATAATCCAATTATGGTTAGCTTTGCAGATAACTATGATGGCTATGCCCCAATCAGAGCTTATTGGGTGAATGTGAGCAGGCGTACTCCAGAGCGCCTGCCTGAGCTCAGCGGTCAGCACGCAGTCATCAATGAGGTAATGGCGTACAATGCCCGCACAAAGCTGGATCAGGACGGAGAACCTTCGGATTGGATCGAGCTGTACAATCCAACCGATAGACCGATCCATTTGGGGGGGTATTACTTATCCGATAGCCTCAATAATTTAACCAAATGGTCGATTCCAGGAGATGTGTGGCTGGAGCCGGGAGAATACGTGCTGATTTGGGCTTCCGGAAAGGATCAGATTGGTTCAGAGCTGCATACCAATTTTAGAATTGATCAAACTGGGGAGGCAGTGATCCTGACCAGCCGGGATCGGGAAACTATTATTGATTACTTTTATGTTCCTTCTCTTAAAATGGACTTCTCCTATGGCAGGCAGCCGGATGGTGGAAAAAATGCTGTGATTTTTGATCGGCTCCAGGTCAGCCCTGGTGGTTCCAACAATGCAGCTGCAGCCTATGCTGCACCGGATCCAAGCCTTAATCCGGTTTTCTCCCATCAAGGCGGCTTTTACAAAGAACCCTTTATGCTGACTATCGAACCAGTGGAAGGAACCACTGTTTATATTACTCTTGATGGTTCGGTTCCCGATCCAATCAATAACCCAGACCGCACTTATGAACTAAAGGGAGCAATGTGGATCCCCAGCGAGCGGACTCCAGGTTTAAGACGAGGAATTGATATCCGTGCTGGTGTTACCCCGAAGCCACCCTTAACCCATATAATAACGAGTTACAATAACTGGTCTCCGCCCCGTACTGATCAATTTAAAGGAAAGGTGATTCGGGCAAGGGCTTATAATTCGAACAATGTTTCAAGTGAAGTAATCACCCATACCTATTTTGTCGATCCTCAGGGTTTTGAGCGCCACAGTGTGCCGGTAATTGCGATTGCTGTTGATCCGCTGGATCTGTTTGACTACGAGCACGGCATTTATGTTCCTGGTAAAGGTTTTCACGAACATCTCCCGTGGGCTTATCATAAATGGGGCAGTGGTAACTTTCATGGGCGAGGCCGCCACTGGGAAAGACCAATTTATATTGAGTTTTGGGAGCCAGGTGGAAATTTAGCAATTGCTCAAAACGCGGGCTTGAGGATCCACGGAGATGCTTCTAGAGGCTATGGGCAGAAGAGCCTCCGCATCCTAGCTTCAAGTGATTATGATGAGCGTGATGTGTTTGCCCACGAAATTTTTCCAGGACGAACAGTCCCCTTTTCCAATGAAACATACAACGAATACAAAGCTTTTGTACTGCGCAATGGGGGCAATACCTGGTACCACACAATGCTCAAGGATGGGCTGTTGGCTAATCTGCTGCACCACACTAAAATCGATACTCAATATTTCCGCCCAGCTGTAGTTTATATAAATGGTGAGTATTGGGGAATCCACAATATTAGGGACTTCCAGGACGAATGGTACTTTTATTACAAGTACGGCGTTGATCCAGAGCAGATTGAAATTGTCGAAGATAATGCTTACGTCAACGAAGGCAACACCTCGTTAGCTGACCCAGAACGGCAGAACTACCGCAGTATATTACAGCTGATCGATCCTAACTATTATGTTTCATACCAAACTCCAGATTCTTTAGCCGATCCAGAGCTTTATGCCCAGATTAAACAGCTGATAGATATTGATGCATATCTTGATTATGTGGCAGTACAGATCTGCATTCAGAATCATGATTGGCCCGGAAACAATGTGCGAATGTGGCGCTTAAGCTTATCCGAAAACAATCCTGATGCTCCTTATGGACATGATGGCTTATGGCGCTGGATGATTTATGATATGGATTTAGCTTTTGACGATTTTAATGCCAATACCTTGGTGAACGCTACAAGAAGTGACGGCACCGAGTGGCATAATGAACCATGGGCAACATATCTTTTAAGAGCACTGCTGCAAAATCCAGAATTTAGGCTTGGTTTTATCAATCGCTGTGCGGATCATTTGAACAGCACATTTCTGCCGGAAGTAGTGATTGCGGAACTTGACCGCATTGAGGCGGTGATGGAGCCAGAAATGGAAGAGCACATTCGCCGCTGGAATATGCCTGCCCCAAATATTGGAATGTGGAAGAATCAAAACAGCAGGCTCAGGCTGTTTGCTCAGCGCCGGCCGACTGCTGTTCGCGGACATATCATCCAGTACTTTGGTTTAACAGGCATGTATCAGCTGACAGTTAAAACTGATTATACCAAAGGCCTTGTAAAGGTAAATTCAATCGATATTAGTCCTGATACACCTGGAGTCGGGGATCCCAATCGATGGACGGGTACCTATTTTAAAGATGTACCAATAACTCTCACAGCCATTCCGCATCAAGGACAGGAATTTGTCGGATGGATCGGTGTGCCGGAGGAACTGCAGTTAGAGCCAACAATTACCATCGCTCCTGCAGACTCCATTACCATTCAAGCACTGTTTATTTAAGGGAGGCGAACGTTAGATGGATACTTTAACAGCAATTAGGGAGAGACGCAGTATTCGCAAATTCCAGAATCAACCAATTGAACCGGAAAAACTTGAGCGTGTACTGGAGGCTGCCCGGCTGGCGCCCTCCGCTCGAAATGCCCAGAACTGGAAGTTCGTGGTAGTTCAGGATGAGGCACTGCGGATGCAGTTGGCGGAAGCTACAAAGTATAAGTTTATAGCAGAAGCCCCAGTTATCATTGCCGGTGTATCCTTGGATCCGGAGCGGGTAATGAGCTGCGGAGTTCCGGCTTATGCTGTTGATCTGGCAATTGCCATGACCAATATAACCTTAGCAGCTCAGGCACTTGGATTGGGAACCTGCTGGATCGGTGGATTTGAACAGCAGAAAGCTCGTGAGGTTTTGGGTATTCCGGAGCGGTATAAGGTTGTCGAACTAATGCCCTTGGGCTATCCAGCTGAAGCTCCTCCCGCGCGGCCGCGGAAAAGCTTAGATGAGATTGTCTGCTATGATCGATTCACTGAGTAAGGCGGACAATCGAAGCAAATTTCGAGTGGCAGGTTTCAAGATCGCTTGGCGGTCTCGCAGCCTGCCTTTTGGTTATTTACAGCTTTTTAAAATCTTTGTGCAGGATATTTCACAGTAAGAGTGGAATGAAAGACTTTTAAGGTAACGCTTGATATTTTCAATTAGTTGCATATTGACAGCTTAGGAGGCAGTTGAATTGATTATTCCCACAACCTATACCAGTAAACTTACATTAAGGGAAACACAAGTTGCAATCAAAAAACTAAAAGATTTTTTTGAAGCGGTTTTAGCTCGCCAGTTAAATCTGACTAGGGTTTCAGCGCCGCTTTTTGTTGTTCACAGTTCAGGTTTAAACGATAATTTGACTGGAGTGGAACGCCCAATTATCTTTGATGTGCCTGCAATGAACGGCAAATGCGAGATCGTTCATTCGCTGGCTAAATGGAAGCGGATGGCCCTTAAGGAGTATAATTTTAACGTGGGCGAAGGACTCTATACCGATATGAATGCAATCAGGCGCGACGAAGAATTGGGCAATCTTCATTCGCTCTATGTTGATCAATGGGATTGGGAAAGAATTATCACTGAGCGGGACCGCAACTTAGATTTCTTGATTGAGATTGTGAATAAGATCTATTTTTGCTTAAAAGAGACTGAAAAGGAGATCAAGGAAGCATTTCCAATACTAGAGTGGGAACTGCCTGATCAGATGGCAGTGATTACAACCCAAGAGTTAGAGGACCTCTATCCAGATCTGGATCCAAAGGCACGGGAACATGCGATCGCTAAAGATAAAAAGGCTGTCTTCTTAACCCAGATTGGTGGTAAACTAAAATCAGGGACTATGCACGACAGACGCGCACCTGATTATGACGACTGGAATCTCAATGGTGATATCTTAGTGTGGCATCCGATCTTGGAACAAGCGGTTGAACTGTCATCGATGGGAATCCGAGTTGATGAAGCAGCGCTGCTCAAGCAGTTAAAAGCAGCTGGGTGCGAACACTGGGCGGAATATAAATTTCATAAGGAGCTGTTAGCCGGAAACCTACCCCTGACAATTGGCGGGGGGATTGGTCAATCACGGTTATGCATGTATTTTCTTGAAAAAATTCATATTGGCGAAGTACAGGCGGCAGTCTGGCCGGAGCATATTATTAAAACGTGCAGAGAAAACAACATCTTTTTACTTTAAATCAGGCAGGAGGAATTGGTGTGGAACAAGTTGCTATCAAACAGCTATTTCACAATCATGAGGCATACATCAACAAAGAAATTCGCGTCTCTGGGTGGGTACGCACCATCAGGGACTCCAAAAGTTTTGCTTTTATTGAATTAAATGACGGTACCTTTTTTAAAAATCTGCAGATTGTGATTGATGATTCACTAGCTAACTTCAGTGAAGTAGTCAAACTCAACATCAGCTCGGCCATTATTGCGGAGGGGAAACTGGTTGAAAGTCCCGGTGCAAAACAGCCGTTTGAATTGAAAGCGGATAAGATTATTATTGAAGGTGCAGCTTCTAGTGATTATCCGCTGCAGAAAAAGCGCCACAGTTTTGAGTATCTAAGGACGATTGCCCATTTGCGCCCCCGCACCAATACTTTTTCGGCAGTATTTCGGGTGCGCTCGTTAGCGTCGTTTGCAATTCATAAGTTTTTCCAAGAGCGCAATTTTGTCTATGTCCATACACCAATCGTCACCAGCAGCGATGCTGAAGGTGCCGGTGAAATGTTCAGAGTAACCACCTTGGATTTAGACAGGATCCCTCGCGATGCAGACGGAAATGTGGATTTTACCCAAGACTTCTTTAAGCATGACGCTAATTTGACTGTCAGCGGTCAACTGCAGGTAGAAACCTATGCCATGGCTTTTCGCAACGTTTATACATTTGGTCCTACTTTCCGGGCAGAGAATTCCAATACCCCGCGCCATGCTGCGGAGTTTTGGATGGTTGAGCCGGAAATGGCTTTTGCAGATCTTGAAGATATTATGAATTTATCCGAGGAAATGATTAAGTACCTGATTCAGTACTGCCTCGATCATGCTCCTGAAGAAATGGAGTTCTTCAATAAATTTATAGATAAGGGACTGCTAGCCCGCCTAGATAACGTGCTTAACTCGGACTTTAAACGGATCACCTATACTGAGGTAATAGACCTACTGCAGAAGTCCGGGGAGAAGTTTCAGTATCCGGTGGAGTGGGGACATGACCTTCAAACCGAGCATGAGCGCTATCTGACTGAAAAGGTATTTAAGCAGCCAATTTTCGTGACTAATTATCCAAAGGATATTAAAGCGTTTTACATGCGCTTGAATTATGATCAGAAAACTGTTGCTGCAATGGATCTGCTCGTACCCGGCGTCGGAGAGATAGTCGGCGGCAGCCAGCGGGAGGAACGCTATGATCAGCTCCTGGCAAGGATGAAAGAACTTAATATGCCGGAAGAAGATTACTGGTGGTATCTGGATACCCGGAAGTATGGTACCAACAAACATGCCGGTTATGGCCTTGGATTTGAGAGGGCGATTATGTATCTTACCGGGATGACTAATATCCGGGATGTAATTCCGTTTCCCCGCACTGTCGGACATATTGATTTCTAAGCATAAGATCAGAAAGACCAGCCATTTTTCCGGCTGGTCTTTTGTTCAGGTACCTATTGGAATTTATACTCAACAACTACCCTTGCCCTAATCTCAACGTCACCTGGGGTAATGGGAGTTTTGGCTGCGTCTGCCGCGCTTGCCCTAAAGGCTAAAGCTTCGGTATAAGGAGCATAAGCATCGCTCTGTTCAGTAATAGATACTACTTCCTTAATTGTGACACCGGCGCCTACAGCAGCAGCTTCTGCTTTCTGCCGAGCCTGGCGAACAGCATTTTGTAAAGCTTTTAACTGCAGCTCCGCTTTATTAACGGTGTCAAAAGTAATGCCCTGGACTTGATTTGCTCCTGCTTTAACTGCTAAATCAATGATCGTACCGACATCTTCCAGCTTGGTAGTCTGGATATTAACTTGATTGCGCACAGTATATACAGTGTAGTATTTGATTGGATCGCTGGTGCGATCCGCTTCTTGATAGCTGTAAATATAGTAGCCGCTGGTAGTGATCTCTTGATCAGTTATCCCGAAATCCTTAAGTGCTTTAATTACATTAGTCATAATTTCGGCATTTTGGTCCGATGCATTTTCTGCTGATTGATCCCTGGTTTCAACTCCTAGGGTGATATAAGCAATGTCAGGTGCGGCAGTGACAAGCGCATCGCCGCTGACAGTGATTATGCCGCTGCGTTCAGTGGTTTGAGCGGCAGTAGTGGGATAAAACCCAGTTAAGCTGATAACGCCCACCAGCAAAAAGATAACACAACCAATTATTAACAAACCCTTATTTGTTCTACTCATTGGTATTCCTCCTCTGATTCTCAGTTACACTAAAGCCTTTAGTTTCACCAAAAAAGTATGGCTGCCCATCAATCATTCCCGGAATGCTCACTTCTACAAGATAGGAACCTGGATCTTGAGGTGCGGTAAGCATAGAGGTGATGGATAATGGGGTGTTTTGGTCTAAAACTTTACCCTGCCAGCTGTCGATAGTAGTTTCGGAAATGATTGTAACCAACCCATTGTTGTCTGTCCGCAGAAGTCTGACAACAGGTTTTTCCAATGTAAACGTTAACTCCTCAAGAGCTGTCAGGCTTAGGTTCAAGTTCAGCTGTGATCCGGCAGCTGCTGTGTCAGGCAGATCAATCGCAACCGCAACTTTACTGATAGTCTGGGCATCAAACGCTGACATGGTTGAAAAAAGCTGAACTGCAGATTCAGGCTGAACATCTAGTTCAGACATCAGCTCTTGTGGCGGTAGGTTATGCTGATTGAATAATACTAAAAACAAGATAGCAGCTGCCACGGCTGCTGTCAGCCAACTGCGGTGCTGTCTGCTGCAGGATTTCGATTCTAGTTTAGACTCAATTTGAGACCACATCTGCTCCTTGGAACCATGCCATTTGGTATTCTGATCAAGGGCTTGAGTAATCTCGTGTTCGCTGATCAGTTCGCTGGATCTGCCGTTTTCAAGCACCCTGCTCACCCCTTTCTACTGTCGTCAAGCTGGCTTTCAGCTTTTGACGGGCAACGTATAGGCGTGATTTGACTGTGGATTGGGGTATTTTGAGTACCTCTGCGATCTCCTTTTCAGTCAGCCCACTCAAGTACTTGAGGACGATTGGAAGGCGGTGCTTTTCATCCAACTTCCTGATGGCATCATATACGATGCTGCTTTTTTCATTTTCTAAAGTCTGATCTTCCGGCGAAAGGGAGAGATGGGGGTTAACCTCGTTGTTAGGGATATACTCTGGATCAACTCTGAATTTCTGCTTTAACCGCTTGGATTTGTTGATCACGATCCGCGAAAACCAAGGCTTAAACGCCATCCCATCTTTAAAGGTTTTGATTGAACGAAAAGCTTGAATGAACGCCTCTTGGACTGCATCTTCGGCAGTTGACCAATCTTGAGTAATCATATAGGCTAGCCGTACTGCTGCATCAACATGGGTTTGAAAAATGATCGACATGGAGTGGCGATCGCCTTCTTTGATTTTGCTGATCAGCTCGAATTCATTCACTGCCATCGGATGCCTCCCTCCTCAGTACTTCACTTTATATATCCAATGAGTAGCCAAAAAGTTGATTAATTTTAATTAATCTTATCATGAATTATAGTTCAATACAGCTGTCAGTTTTCGGAAGCGCCTATTCCAGCTGGTTTTGACTACCTGGAACTTCCATTTTTTGTCTGGGACCATGTTTTTTGCTCCAGATTAGAATCAGGTACGCAGCGGCCAGTCCGCCGGCGACAGCTGGAAAATAAAAGATAACCGAACGCCAGAGGATGATAAACGCTCCGAGGCGGTCATCAGGAAAGGTATCATCCAGCATATATACTGAAAATATTTCCGATATACCTGCACCGCCGGGGATAGGCGTGAAAGATGGAGATAATCCCAGCAGCGCAGCAATGCTGTAGTTTTCAAAAGATAAGCTTGGATTTGCCTGCAGCCCAGTCAATAAAAAGCATCCGGCTAGATAGAGCAGGGCAAAATGACAAAACCCGCAGATTATTACGCCAAGAAAATAAATACCGCGCTTAATAAAGATCTGACGAAATGAGGTAACAAACGTATTAAACCATAAGGAAACATTTGGATATTTAGTAAAACGTTCAAATAAACTTCTGAACTTATGTCCATAGGATAAAAGACAGATGGCACCAATTACCCCGATACCATAGAGCGCCACAATCAGCTTTAAATATGAAAAATAAGGAGCGATCTGTTCAGGAATGTTGGTCATTAAGGTTAAGATTAAAGAAACCAGCATCACTAGGCTTACCTGAGCTCCAAGGCTGGCACTGGATGCGATTCCTGCAGCTTGACCGACACTTAATCTGCATCGGTAGAGAATGTAAATCAAAAATGGCACCCCTGTGGCAGTGAAGGGGGTGATTAAACCAAGAAAATGGGTTGCGATCATTGTTATTACTAAGAGGGGATATGAAATGGTAAATCCTGTTGTTGATACAGCGATCTTGATCCGCAGCGCATCGACCAACCAGGCAAGAACAATTGCAGCAACCGCTAATAGCAGGTATTTTGTCGGATAATCTTCGATTACTGCCCAGATCTGCTCCGGATCCGCGAGCTTAGTAAAGACCACGATAATGGTTACTACCGCTGCAGCTACTAAAAAAGCAATCCCTTTCCATGAAATTTTAATGCGTTTTGCTTCTGACTTTTCCACGATTACTGATCCCTCTTTTACGATATAGTATCATCTCATTTCATATACTACAAAGCTGTTAGGAACACCTTGTAGCCATCCCTAAGCTGGAGTGGTAAAAGGGTTACAGGCTTTTATCTTGAAATGATCAAGTTGAACGGATACAGGGAGGCGATGAACATCGATATAAAGTTCGTGCATGCAGCAGATGTGCATTTAGATAGTCCTCTGCGGGGTTTGGAGCGCTATGAGGGAGCGCCAGTTGAACAGATCCGCGGTGCCACCCGCAAAGCTTTTGTCAACTTAGTTAATTTGTGTATTCAAAAAAGGGTGAATTTCCTTATTCTGGCAGGTGATCTCTATGATGGTGATCTCCTCGATTACCAAACAGGATTGTTTTTTGCCAACCAAATGAGTAAACTGCGGGAGTTTGGTATCAAAGTTTATCTGGTGCAGGGCAACCACGACGCTCAGAGCGAGATCGCTAAGGGTGTCCGCCTACCTGATAATGTGCATACCTTTTCCAGTGGTGAACCCCACACACTGGTGGATCAAGAATTAGGAGTTGCCCTTCACGGTTGGAGTTATCCAACCAGGGCTGTAACCGAAGATATCTCACAGCGTTATCCAGATCCGCTCTCCGGGTTTTACAACATTGGAATTCTCCATACATCCCTTGATGGGCGCCCAGGTCATGATCATTACGCCCCATGCTCACTGCAGAATCTGATTAATAGGGGGTATGATTATTGGGCACTGGGTCATATTCATCAGCGGGAGATTGTAACTGAAAAGCCTTTAGTGGTCTTTCCCGGAAACCTTCAAGGCCGCCATGTTCGGGAAGCAGGGGCTAAAGGCTGTATTTACGTGGAAGTGAGTGGTGGACAAACCCAGATCGATTTTCATCCGCTAGACGTGGTGCAGTGGGCGGTATGCACTGTCAATCTCGGAGGGATTGAGACACCGGCGGAAGCAATTGATACTGCGGTTGAACAGCTCCGCAGCCATATTAGTATCTCCAGAGATAAGCTGTATGCAGTTCGGTTTGTCTTCCAGGGAGCAACAGCTGTTCACCATCAGCTGCAGAAAGATAAGGAACACTTTATTTATAATCTCCGGGCAGCAGTAAATGATGTGAGCCGGGGCGGTGTTTGGATCGAAAAAGTACTCTTTGAGACAAGACAGATAGCCGATATCCACCGGTTGTTAGAAGAGTACCCTTCACTTAAAAATTTCTTTGCAATCTTAAAAGAACTTGCTGAGGACGATACTATTGGTCCAGAGATAGCAGCTGAGCTCAAAGGATTTTATAATCTAATCCCACAAGAAGCTGTCTTTGGAGATGATGGACTCAACATTAACGATTCCGAATTTCTGAGGGCGATTATGATTCAAGCCCAGAAAATGATTATAGACGAGCTTGTGAGTTGAGGGGGATTGCTGTGCGGTTTAGAGCAATTAATTTGGCCGCTTATGGTCCATTTACTGATTATCGGATTGCACTGCCTGCAGAACCGGATTTTCATATAATTTATGGACCGAATGAAGCGGGGAAAAGCTCGGCGTTAAGAGCTTTAATCAGTGCTTTATATGGAATTCCCATGCGGACTGGCGATAATTTCATCCATGATAATAATAAATTGAAAATTGGTATTGAAGTGGAAAATCAAGCTCAGAGCTTAGCCCTGTTTCGACTGAAAAGATTAAAGAACTCCCTGATTGACGCTGAGTCAGAACAGCCAATAGATGACCGGATCTTGGAGCAGCTTCTCGCCAGCGTTAATCAGACTGTATTTGAAAACTTATTCGGCTTAGATCATCAGCGTTTGCGGGACGGCGGACAGAAGCTGTTGGAGGACGGCGGTGATTTGGGATTCAGCATTTTTTCAGCAGCCACTGGAATTGATCGCCTACAGCAGATTTTATCCAGAATTGAGCATGACAGCAAGGCAGTGTTCATTCCTCAGAAAAACGGCCGCGGCAGCCTCAACCAGGCAATCCAGAACTATAAACAAGCACGAGAGGAAGAACAGAGTAAGATCCTGTGGGGTAGGGAATGGCAGGAGCTTGAGAGATGTTACCAGATTCAGAAACAGGAATTGAAAAACCTCAGCAGCAGAATTGAGGAACTGGAAACTCTTTACAGAAGATATCTCCGGATTAAAAACTGCGCACCCGATGTGATCAGGCGGGAAGAACTTCTATGTAGAATCAAACAACTTGGTGATGTAGTTGTCCTAGATCCCGATTTTACTGAACAAAGGCAGCTGGTTGAGAACAGGATTGGGCAGGCAGTCAGGGATCGCCATAGAGCGGAGCAGAAATGCGCCCAGTTAAGGGATGAGTTGGC
>JAAYLQ010000154.1 GCA_012521805.1 Bacillota bacterium | reverse complement strand
TTGTTCTTAGTTCTGGGTGTCCCCAAACTGTGATCTCTAATACATCGCCTACACCCAATTGATAATTAACGACAGCATCTGCTGCATCGGTACATGTAAAGAACAACATCAAAACAGATAAAATGAGAACTATTCGTGATCTTGCTGTTCTTGAACGGTTCATTGGACAACCCCCACAAACTAAAAATTCTTCCTTGAACATAAACGTTTCTTCGGCTCCAACTATGCATATTCCTGCAAATATCGTGATTTACAAAAAGAAAAACCGCCACACCAGCGGTTTTTCGGTGCTCCCATAGTGATAAGTACATTTTATCGCACTGGAACCAAACGAAAGCCTAACACTTGATAATCCAATTCGGTTTCAACAAAGAATTTAGAGCCAGCCTGGATCTGCACGTCCTGGCCTTTAACAAAGTAGCCGCCTACCAATCCGATCGGTCCCAAGAGCAGTACCCCTGCCATACTTGCACCGGCAGCCAATTCCAAGCGGCTGTTCTGCTCCAAGGCCTTCTCTGCAATCGCCAGTCTGATATTGCGCCCATCAAACGACTGAACTGCTCCAAAGTCAATTACAATCCGACCATTTTTGCCTAGATTGCCTGCACTGCTTACTTCTGTTATTTTGCCCACTCCCAAAGTACCCTTGGGAATAACAATTCGACCATCAACGATTACATCAGATGCTACCTTATACTTAACCTGATCGCCAACTTTATTGAGGGCCGAATCAACAGAAGTTAACAGCTGAATCTCAACTAAAGTAGATGCTGGGATCTTTACAGGTACCATATCCAGTTTGGTGGTACCCCAGATATACAGCATCAGCTGTTCGAGACGATCAGCAATAGCACCCTGCTGCAGCTCGCCAATAAACTCTAGTTCTATTCTCTCCAGTCGGCTCATCAGCGGTTCGCTTGTAGCCAGCTGTTCTAAAAAACCCCATTCAACCAGATTTAACTGCAGCTTAAGACCAGTTCCATGCAGATCACCGGATAGGTAATCATCAATGCGGTCAATGCGTGTCATCACTGGTCCAGATTGGGGCGAACCAAATATTTCCATCTCTAAATCTTCAACACGACTGAGTAAGGCACCTTTACGCGCATCTCCATACAGCACCCTTTCTAATTCATTAAGAACCGACAAGGGAGATGTGCTGGTTTGAGCGGCCGCAGTAAATGAACTTACCAGCATACCCAGAATTAAAAGACAGCTTACAAGCTTTAGTTTCATAGTGTTCCTCCTTGCTAGAATCTGATGGAAAATCCCGCGAACGCCCGATCAACATCACTAAAATCAATCAATCGATAGTCTAATTTAAATGACATCTCCTGAGAAAAATCGTAGTTAAATTCTATCGATGCCTTGGTTTGATCTGTCAACTTATCAGGATCATCCTCGTCGAAGTTGTGGTCCTGATTCCATTCTTGCGACACACCCAGCATAATGCGACCCTGAGGAATAGGGATGTCCACATCTATGCTGGTGCTCAGCTGAGAAATTGTCTTCAAGTTTGCGTTATATCCTGCTCGAATTGAAAGGGAGTTTGGTCCTCCATAAATAAGATCTAAGCTGGCCATAGCACCAAGCTCTTCATTATCCTGAGTCTGGACTAATCCCCTCAGCTCCATATTGCCAAATCGACCCCTGGCCCCTAACTGGAGAATACCTGGGTCCAGCGGCTGCGCTAAGTTGTGCAGATACTGCCCCTCAAGAACCACATCTTTGTTTATTAGATATTCGCCTACAATACCAGCATAACCAGTGGCCTCATTATCTGCATCTCTCTCCTCTGATAACGCCAACCCAGCCCCAATATACCAATCAGAAGACCAAAGCGGAATTAAATTGTTGATCAGAATTTGCGTGTTTTTATCATCATCGCCAAAGTATTTGCTCAAAACTCGTTCCCGATTTAAAGCGGCGGCTGTCTGCCCAGTCCCAGGTTGGGAAAGGACAACATTACCGCTGAAAGCAATCATTGAATCTGGCAGTTCATCCTCTGTTTTCTGCGAATTAATATCAAGCGGATTATTTGGACTTAAGTCTTCAATCCAGTAGCCGAGTACATTCAATTCATTGTGGTATTCAACAGCCAAAGCAGTTAAAGCTAGGATCTGCTGATTCGAAAGCTGCAAATCCTCTGCAGCGGTTAAATTGTACTCAACAATCATATCCTGGAGACTGATTCTTCTGCTTATACCAAAGCGCTGAATGCGTGAACTCTCACTGCGATCTAAGCTTTGAATTGTATTCGCTATCGCTAATGAAACTTGATAGCGATTTTCAGGATCGATATCGGTATAAAAATCTCCAAATGGCCGATCATTCAAATAATTAATAGCCTCATAGACCCACTTGGCAGTGACTTGTTCTTGTGCAGAGCAGGTTGTTGTCAGCATTACAAGGAACATCATTATCACAAGGAAAACGATGCCATATTTCCTGTTCACAACAACCCCCCTTTTCACTGTTTATCTTGATCTAAATTTCGCCAAAACTGCCTCAAATCCTTCTTAATTCAAGTTATTTGTGAGATTGCCGCTATTTTCCATCCAAGTAGCGGTGTGCTAAAATTACTGCCACATAATCATCTATTGGCACCGGTGGTGTCTGCAGTGAGACGGGAAGAAGTCTGCGCCATCCCCGAGGAGGATTATTCTGCCAATACAGTGACCGGGCTTCAACACTGGAGAGATGTTCATTCACCGTAACTATTCGATTCGCTGCTGCTGGTATCGCAGCTTTTAATTCCTGGATAAAAGTTTTGCTTCCAGTACGATCACCAACGACTATTGGTCCAGAAGCTGGCATAATTGAGCTTAGTCTTTCCATTATACTTGCGCGGGCAACCACCTCCTGCAGCAGTGTTTTGCCTTCATCCACTATCGCTACGCCGCATTTCTCCCTGCCGGGATCAACTGCTAAAATTGGTCCTTTCTTAACTTCCATAATTCACCCCTACTGTATCAATTCGCTGTAAAGAATATTTTTTTGAGCGTAAAAAATACCCACACTAAACGTGTGGGTATTTTCATACAACGACAGCTCTGCTTTAGAATGAGAATTCTAAGCCAGCTTTGAGTTCGTTAACATTAACTGCAGGAACATTTTCTTCTGCAGAGTTGATGTTAACTCTCTTAGCAGACATATTTAATTTCATTCCATCTGCAAAACCGTAACCAGCAGATAAGATATGGGTCATTTGGTTGCCAAACACATCAGCAGTAGCATCATCTCTTGGAATAGCTAACTCAAAGTTATAGCCTAAATCTAAATTAGCACCGCCGAAGTTATCAGCATTATAACCAAGGGTAACATTTACTAAGTTCAGATCTTTACCCAACCAATTTCCTGGATTGCGCCAGTCACCATCAATGTAGTTGTTCACATAGGTGAAGCTTCCATCTACATCAACGCCAAACAGGTCTAAACCAGTACCAACTTTAAGTTGGGTGTGAACATCGTTTTCTGCACTTGGATCTTGAGGCGCCTTCCAGCCATACGCACCAGCGAGGTTAATTGGCAGGAAGAGATTAAATTCATAACCAGCA
Source organism: Bacillota bacterium (assembly GCA_012521805.1). Lineage (GTDB taxonomy): Bacteria > Bacillota > Limnochordia > Darwinibacteriales > DTU012 > DTU012. Next base: position 18,444 of record JAAYLQ010000154.1, on the reverse strand, counting down.
TTCAGCATTGCAGCGCTGATCAGGTTATCGCCATTGGAATCTTGTTCAAGATAAGTAGCTGCCTGCAGATCAACACCAAACAGATCAGCACCAGCATCGAGGCGCAGTCTGGTCTGGGCATTGCTGTCAAAGAAACCTTTACCAGTCAGCTTGCCAGTACCAAAATCCGCACCAGCTCTGGTCCAGCCAGCGTCAACGCTTACCAGGCCGAGATCAGCGCCAAGGTTTACGTCGAAGAGCATGTTATTGGTCAGGCTCTTGCTTTCGTCGTCACCTTCATCTGCATCTTCAGCTTTGAAGCGATCCAATGCAACTTTAACGTCATAATCTACGCCCAAAACTGTACCAAACAAGCCTGCAGCTACAGCAGTTTCATCAGCATAATTTAAATCTTTCTCAGTGTAGGCAGCACCGGTCAGTTTAAAGCCAAACGCTGGAACCAGTGAGTATTTAGCACCTAATGCTAACATACCGTCATCTGCTCTTTGGCCTGCAAGAGCATAGAGATTGAGATCACCTAAAGCGATGTCAGCTACCGCACCTCTATCAGGTTTAACAGCTAAAGCATTAGTGTCAAATCTTGCAGGTACATCTTCACCAACTGTACCTACCGCAAAGCGATTAACTGGAGTATCGCTTACTACTTCAAGTACATACTTATTCAGGCTATCAACAGTTGCTGGAAGATCTGTCTTGCCGCCTAATGTTAAGTTAACAGTGGTGCCCTCGCTTAAACGAGCACTCAAGTTTACTTCAAGATTGGTATCAGACTTTAAGTCTTTGCTGTAATTGTTTAAGATGCCTTGAGCATTGTCCAGCTCAACGGTGTTTTCACCAACCACAGTGGTAATTTTGGTTTTACCAGTTTCATACTTAACTGAACCTGCTAATTTAACTTTGGTTGCTTCATCTACTTTAGCATCTAATTCAGCTACAGCAGCCTCAACTTCAGCTACAGAAGCTTCAACTTCAGCTACAGAAGCTTCAACATCAGTAACACGGCTGTCAAGATTAGCATAGAGTTTTTCTAAATCATCTACACGCACGCCGAGAAGAGCCAGCTCGTCAGCAAACTCATCGTTAACTTTAGTAAATGTGTTTGTCAGGGCCAATACTTCTGCATCCAAAGCTTCCTGGAGTGCAGCTACATCGCCTTGAAGTGCAGCAATTAAGCCATTGACAGTGTTGAGATCCTCTGTACGAGCAGCTTTTAAGCCATCAACATCCTTGGTTACCCGACCTAAACGATCATTAATGCGGTTGGTTACCATAGTGACGTAATCAGCATTGCTTTCAATAGCAGACTCAAGATCATAAAAGCGATCTTCAACTTCGTCTTTACTTACATAAGAAGCAGCGATCACATCAACGTCTCTGGTTACACGGCCTAAACGGTCGTTAATTCTGCTGGTAACCATTTCGACATATTGAGCGTTGTCGAAGATTTCATCTTCAATAGCCCATAAGCTGGAAGCTAATACTTCCTCTGCGATAGCTTTAACAACAGCTTCATCCACATCTTCAACTACAACTCTTTCGATAACACCAGTTTCAACGATTGTCTCTGTTGCTAATTCCTTAGCTTCAGCCAAATAAGCTTTGGTTAATTCGCCAACTAATTCAGCGAGCACAGCCTCAGCTTCCTCACTCATTACAAACGGACGATCAGCAGACTGCAGACCAGCTGCTGTAAGTTCTTCTGCAACTGCTTCCTTAACCACAACGTCCAGATCAGCAAGTTTAGCTTCAATCAGAGCAGCCAACTCATCTGTGACTGATTCTAACTCAGCTAAAATGTCAGCGGTGATGCGCTCTTGAACGCCAGCAGTGTTGGAAACAACTTGGCTTTCTACTAATGCTTCCAATCTAGCTAAAGCACGAGCAAACACCATAGCAGCTTCATAACGAGTCATGGTTCTTGTTCCACCAAATGTACCATCAGGATAGCCTTCGACTAAGCCTACAGCAGCTAACTTAGTTATTGAGTCGTAAGCCCAGTGATGTGCAGGTACATCTGAAAAAGGATTAGCTGCGAATACAGATGCAGACAGCGCAAGAACTAATATCGCTGCTAATACTGCAGAAACTTTTTTAGAGTTCATCAGCAATAACCTCCTAATTGATATTTTACCTAACTTCTGGTAATCAGTTTAGTAAAGCGTACAAACGAGTTTCCCTGTGTTTCCTCTCCGTACTGCTTTACTGCCGATTTTTTATCACCTCTGTTAATAGTATAATGCTTTATGTATAAGCAGTAATTCCCCCTTTCCCATCAATTTTACAGAGGTTAGAAAAAAAGGAAAAAGACCGATTTCACAACATCATCTTTTTCTTTCTTTCTACACTTCTCAAGTATATTCCTTCTACAAAATTTATTTTTTTTGAGGGTGGTTTATGTAAGAAAAAGTAGCTACAGCCTGCCGCTATAACTACTTCGATTTTATTCTTATCCCTGCTGAGATATGGCAGGTGTTAGATAATGGTTGAAGATAAAAAATATTATAGCATTATTGTTTTATAAAGACTTTATTATTTTAATCTTGGATTATATCCAGTTTAATTTTCACAGGACCAGCTGCAGCAAAAGTATCTTCTAAAGCTTTTGCTTGAATTTTGATCTTACCTGAACTGGCTTCCGCTTGGGCAATAGCATTCATAAACTCATTGCCGTCCACTTCTACAGCACCACCACCGATTGAGGTAATCATGCCCTCGCGAACAGCCACAGCATTTGCCCTGTTTAACAGTTCCAAAATTTCCTTATCCACGTCTGGCTCAGCGTCCAGATCGACTACTGTTTCCTCCAGCACTGTGTCTTTCGGAAATATAAGCTCATTTTTGATTATCCCTAAATAGGCTTTGACCGGTTGGCCTACCACAGTGTTTGTTTCTGAAAGGACCCGCACAACAAACAATCCCTGTTCCTGCTGAATATAGAGGGCTGCAAAATCCACTGCATCCTGGGGTATGATGATTGCTGATTCAGAATCGCTGTCAACCCTTGCTCCAGATTGATAAGCAATTCGATCAGCTGTTTTTAATACATCATACAGCCGGCTGTAATTTTCCTCTAAATTATCGCTTGCTTCCACAACTTGAGCATAAATGATCTGTTCAGCCCGGAAAGCAACGTTGCCGAGGCGGATCCAATTGGCAAACATGTAGAGCTCACTGTAGTCTAACGACAGCTCCTCGTACTCAGCTAAAAGCTGATCATACTCTAACTGGAGCTGAGCACGCATCTGCTCTAACTCCGCATAAAGCTCCTGTGCTTCGGCCAAATCCGCCGCTGCCGCATCACGCTGAATAATTAATGTCTGTAAGTCTGCCTCCATTTGACTCATAGCCTGAATACTTTGATCCAGCTGCTGCTGATTAGCAGCCAGAGTTTCTTGAATCTCTTTCATCTCAAATAGTGCTGTCCGCACATCATCTGACGCAATAGTTAAAATTACAATGGAGGCAACAGAAATAAAAATTCCGGTAAAAATAGTGATAATAATACCAGTATATTTTGGGCGCAGTCCAAATAAAGTGAGCCGCTTACGACCTACTTTCATACCAATTTTATCGCCAATATAGGCAATTACACCGCCTATAAAAGCGAGTATAAAAATTAAAGTAAAACCATACATCTGCAGCTCACCCCTTTCAAATCCCTCCACACCACTGACCATCCTATAGCTGAAATCCGCTCCCTAGGTAGTACTGTCTAGCCAATTTATCTTCTGCTACATCGGAAGCTCCCCCTGATACAAGGATCTTGCCGTTGTGCATAATGTAAGCCCGATCAGTAATCCGCAGAGTTTCTCGCACATTGTGGTCGGTGATCAAAATGCCGAGATTCTTTGCTTTTAGAGAGGCTATTATCTGCTGAATCTCGCTGACTGCAATAGGGTCTACCCCAGCAAATGGCTCATCCAGCAGTAAAAAAGAAGGATTTCCAGCTAAAGCCCGGGCAATTTCAGTTCGTCTGCGCTCGCCCCCAGAAATCTGATAACCTTTCTGATCTCGAACGTGCTCTAAGCGAAATTCCTTCAGCAGACTCTCCAGTCTCCGACTGCACTCATCATGACTTAATCTATATAACTTCAGCACGGCCAAAATATTTTCGGCCACACTTAATTTCCTAAAAACTGATGGTTCCTGCGGCAGATACGCGATTCCTAATTGTCCGCGGCGAAACATAGGCATTCGAGTTATATCATTGCTGTCTAGAACAATCTTTCCAGATTCAGCCCGTTCCAATCCTACAATCATTGCAAAGGTAGTCGTTTTTCCTGCTCCATTAGAGCCTAATAAACCAACGATCTCGCCACGATTTACTTCTATACTTACTTCATTTACAACTGTTCGCTTTCCATAGCGCTTTACTAGGTCAGTGGCTACAATACTCACGGGTCTGACCGCTCCTTCTAACCTGTCTTTAACATTTTTGCAATGATTCGAGCAGCTCGCTCCACAGCCCCACTGGTACCAAATTCCTCAGGCAGACGCTGTAGTTTCTCCAGATACTCTAATCTACTATTTTGGTCCTCCAGAAGAGTAATTACTGCCTCAGCGACTTTTGCTTCTGTAAAATCATTCTGCACTAACTCAGGAATTACATAGTCCTGCATTAAAAAATTAATCATTGCAAAAGGAGGTTTCCGCAGCAGCATTTTATTAAAAAGATAAGTCGCAGCAGTTACCTTATGTATCGCTACCGCCGGAACTTGAGATAGTGCTGCCATTATGCTTGCTGAACCACTAGTCACAACAGCCGCATCAGCGCAGCTGAGAACGGAGTGCACATCATCGGTAAAGGTTACAGTATCGACATCCCACTTCTCGATTAGTTTATTACAGCACTCTTGACTAACAGATTGAGGAACTGTTACTACTGTTTGAATCGAGCGTCCTTCCATATTAATTCGGTTAACAGCTTTAAATAATGTGGGAAGATATACGTTTACCTCTGTTTCTCGCAGGCCGGGTATAAGTGCCAAGATTGGTTTACCAGGCGTCAGGTTCAGCTCCTGAGCAGTTTTTCGCCCTGGCTTAGCATCAGCTATATCAACCAACGGATGACCGGCGAACTCCACTGCAATACCATAGTTTTGACACAGCTCGGTCTCATAACGCGATACGCCAATCACCAGATCCACTGCTTCCGCCAAACGTGAGATTTTTACCTCTTCAGTACCCCAGTTTAGAGGCGAATTGTAATACGCTACAGGAATCTCCTTGGTTTTGGCCAGTTCAATCAATTTCAAGCTGAATACAGGCAGGCCAATCTGCACAATCAGCCCTGGCTGAAATTGATCCATTGACTCTGAGATGCGCTGAATCAGGCGCTTAACAACATGAGAAGCCCGCAGCGCTTCAAAACCTCCCAAGTTCTCTAGTTCAGATATATTATAAATCAGCTCAACTCCACTATCCTGCATCAGTGCTCCACCAACACCGAGCAGGGCAAGATCCGGTATAATCTCCTTAAGAGCCTGTGCTAAACTAGCTCCGTAAAGATCACTAGAGTTGTCACCGCCAATGATCATTATTCTATTCTGCGCCATTGCTATCATTGGCTCCTCTCTTTGTAAGCACAAAGGTCAATTCGCTTTCTGCTGCCAGTTCATCGTCGACCCGAGCTTGAGCAGCTGCTTTGACAAGGCGGCTGCTGGCCCTTAAAATATCAACCTCGATTATCAATTGATCTCCGGGTCTAACCATTTTTCTGAATTTCGCCTTATTGACAGCAGCCAGCAGCGGAACCGCAGCATCATTCCCATCATCAGCATCCGCTGCTACAGCTAATCCCCCTGCCTGGGCCATAGCCTCAATAATCATTACGCCAGGCATCACTGGAAAATGGGGATAGTGACCTTGAAAAAAGGGCTCGTTAATAGTTATATTTTTAACCGCCACTATCCTCTTTCCCCTTTCTAACTCCAGCACCTTATCCACCATCAAAAAGGGATAACGATGCGGCAGCTGCTTCAATATTTGATCAATATTCACCGAGGATCCACCTTCTCATTAAACAATATTTAGCAAATAAGCCGAGATTTCCTCGGCTTGTTTTACTATTTCGGCACTAAAAGCTTTTCTCCTGCCAAAACTCAGCAGGCAATCAGCCGCTGGTATTTCTTGCCGATTTCAGACTGAGGATCGTTAAAAATAACCTGGGGCGCTCCAGATTCTACGATTCTGCCCCGATCCATCAGGACAATTCGATCCGCAGCTTTCAGCGCAAAACCAACTTCATGCGTTACAATAATCGATGTTGTCTTGGTTGTCTGCACCAATTCCTCCATCACTTCTAACACTTCACCAACTAGAATTGGATCCAGCGAGGCAGTAGGCTCATCCCAAAGCATCAGCTGCGGATTGGAAACAAGGGCTCGGGCAATACCCACCCTCTGCTGTTCACCACCGCTGAGAGCAGAAGGATACTTTTTCTCAGAACCAGTCAAACCAACCTTCGCCAATGCCTGCTTAGCTCTAGCTTCTGCCTCCGCCCGCGGGATACCTGCCAAAACGAGATGAAACATGACATTATCTAACACAGTCAATCTAGCAATAAGATTAAACTGCTGAAACACAAATCCAATTGTTCTCCGAAATCTGCGCAGTTCCTCATCTTTAAGACTTAAAACCGATTGGCCATCAAGTAAAATTTCACCCGCATCTGGTTCAGTTAAGCGATTGATACAGCGGATTGTTGTCGATTTACCGCAGCCGCTGGGACCCATAATCACTATCGTTTCACCGCGTTTCACTTCCAAATCTACACCATCAATAGCAATCTGTTTGCCGTACTGCTTTTTCAAACCTTTAATTTTCAGCATCTGGATCCCTCCTTAAAACCTTTGCTTTGTACGGTTCAGTAAGTTCAACAATCCTGGCCTGCTTGCTGGAATTACAATCTCATGCATAATCTGCACGTTGCTTAAGCCTAAGGAAAGGCCGGCCATAATTTCATCTGCATGAACTGGACTGAACTTCTCAGAAAACATCCCGATTAGGCCGCCTAAGACAGCCCCAATAATCAAGACTGTACTCATGGAAACATAAGGAATTGCTGCCCTGCTTAAAGTGTAAGTCGCGGTCAGCAGCGCGGTTCCCACGATCACTCCCAAAATCATGACTGGATTAAAGTAACGAACTAATCGGTTTTTGGAAGCCTTCTTGTTAGCTCTAATCCATTTCAGGGTACTAAAGATTGAAGCATGATCCAGCATGAGGAACACACCGACAAAAACGATCGATAGAATACCAGCTATTGTAGCACGCACTTCTTTGAGGATGCGGAACACTTCTGTGCGTGTATCAGGATTAACTGTACCGACAGAAATAGTATAGGTGTTGAGGTACTGGTTATCTAACTGCTCCCGAATCAGCGGCTCAACTTTTTCCTCATCAATGGTAGCGTTTTCTACTAATATCTGAATTCTTTCCCCTGGAATTACCTGCCCACCGATATAATTGTCGACCAATCGCACTGACTTACCGATCTCTTCATCATCAAGCTCTGGAAGACTGTCACGAATATCAACAATTTGGTTGATGATTGCTTGAACATCAATTTCCTGAACGTTGCTGATCTGTTCTGAAATACTGCCTAAGCTGGAGCGCATCGAAGCTACGTCTAGATTTTCTAAGCTGTCCAAACCATATTCAGCTGCTCCCTCTGAACCGCTTTTCGCAATATTTTTCAGCAATCCGTTTAAAAATAGCGAGATAATCAGCTGCTCACTGGTGGACTGAGCTCCATTCTCTGCTAAACCTTCATTCAACTGCCGCATCTGTACCTGCAGTACTTCTAGCTGCATTAACGCTTCTTGAAAAGTAGTCAACACAGCGTCTGCACGCTCAACTGCTACTGCCGCTTCAACTGACAGCTCATCAAGCTCTTCCAGCAGACGCAGACTTTCGCTAATAGCATAGTTTAAACGATAGCGCTCGTTTTCCAACTGAACTTCACCAACCGGCTCACCCACTAGGTCATCGCTGTGATATTTATAGCCTGCTTGAACTAACACTTCTCCAGCTTCAGCAATGGAACCAGAAACAATCATGCCTTGGGCTTGGTTTCCCTGGACATCGAGAACTTCGATCACTACATGATCTGGAGCAATTGACTCACCTTTAATCGGTGCCTGCTCACTCATACCTTGAACAATGATCTGTTCTCCTACCACCAAATTGGAATTATGATTAAGGGTAATCTTTACCTTTGATGCATAGCTCAATAGAAAATGGCGCATTTCTACCAAGGTCTTCATCAAAGCATCCAATTCTTCTCCATACTCCGCTGAAGATACATTGGACAGTTTTGCTGACTTGGCTTGCTCTTTCAGTACCTCCATAACCGCATGGGCAGTTTTCTGCACATCTACTTCAAAGCCAATGGGAAAACGCACTTCTAAAACTTGATATTCCTTAAGAATCTCTCTTATTTCATTCATTACTGCTTTGGAATGCTCTGCAGACTCTAAAACAACAAGCATATTCTTTCCATCTTTAAACGCAAAATCGACACCATCAAGCTGACTGAAGCGCTGCTGCAGTGTTTGGGAAACACTAGGATGCACGCCGCGCACCAGTACACTTGGCTCAACAATTACAGTGTAACTGCTCAAACCAGGCACGCCGTTAAAGATCGACGGCAGGCGGGAGAAGGTGTCCTCAGTCTTTGCTTCTTGAGGAAAACCAAACAGAAAATTCGCTTGACCTGCAACTGAAATCGTCTGATTGATAACTGCACCTTTAAACTGCTGGTCTGCAATTCGTTCTAATTCACGGAGTGCAGCTTCTTTTGAAGCTTCGCGAACATGGAGGATCAAATCATATTCTCCATTATCGCCAATTACATCCTGGATTGTATCGCCAAAATACGAATCCACTGCCCAGGCTACTCCTGAGGAGACTGCGGCTCCGACAATGATCGTAACCAAAATTAGTATTATATAATCACGATAAAATCCGTCCCTAAAAAACTTGAACATAAAAAACCCCTCCTCACCTGGTGTTTTAATTATAGCACACCACGCAGGAGGGTTTTAAGCGGTAATAGTAGCTATTACTGGGAGCTAATGTCTATTCTGCCTCATTTCGCCTAAATTCGCCTTTAAATGGACCGATAAACTCCATCATTTCCTCTGCTCTCAGCATGACAAAGTGTTCCCCATAAAGCTTGGCATCGCTGACTTCCACAGTAACATTATGCAGAAAATCAACTTTATCCTCAGTCCGCAAATAAATCATCTGGTCTGCCCACACAACAGCATCGTCAGTAGTAACTTTAAGATTGCCAGAGCCGATCATCTTCTCCAGCTCCGTGAAGTATTCCACTTGATCCCCTGTTAAGAGCATGTCTGCCTGCTCTACCCGCACATTACCAGTTACTAGTAAATAATTGTCATTACGGCGAAATTCTACGAACTGACCGAACACAACGATATCATTGTAGGTAATGCGCACATAAGCTCCCTCAATTTGAGAAACATCCGCGGTAAAAGTCTCTGTCTTGAGATTAAACCCACCAGCTTTTACACCTTCTGGCACTCCAATGATATCTACATCGATATTGGTAGAATTTGTCTGCGCAGCAGCACCAGCACTGAACAGTGCCAGCATTGTAATCAAAATGATAACAACAGCAGCTTTATTCATCAGATTTTCCTCCTTGATGTATGGTCACGGATGTATTCCCCATAAACTCAAACGATTCGCTGGTGCCATGCCAGACCAGCTGGTCGGTAGCAAGGTAGAAACCAGCTTGATCTTCAACCACCACATTATTGCTCAAGTGCAGTTCGTTTTGTTTTGGCGACCAAACTCCCTGTTCAGCCGAAAGATAATACTTAGGCTGTTCCGCTTCATAAACAACCATTTGGTCTAGGCGATTTAAATGAATCAATTCATTATCCTGTCGCAGAGATTCTGCGGTCACTTCCCATTGGCGGACCCCTTTGTTGTTACCTACTAACGTAACATTCTCCAATGTGACACCTGGATCAGCTGTTTCAACCTCATGACCGTCACTTTCCGGTCGAATCAGAAGCATCACCCCGACAATGGTAGTAAATATGATAATTGCAGTAATGGCAGCTTTATGCCGCTGCACAGCGACCATAACTTCACCTCGCCTCTACCGACAGGTTAATCACTCTCAAATAAGTCTTTAAGATCTTCGAGTTCAAAGAAACTGATTCCTTCCTTCGAACTAATCTCAATTGGCAGTTTCGGGAAAGCATTGATTGAATACTGAACTTTAAACTCTTCCCGAACCTGATCGTAGCTGAACTTTAACTCACGGCAGTGCAGATCAAAAGTTAGTACCAACTTGCCAGTCTGCAGCTTCTGAGTTTTCTCAGGCTCATAAATTAAATCATAGCTGAGTCTTACTGTCTCAGACAGGTCGAAGACAATTTTTCCATTCACCCATTTCAGCGCCTGATTACTGACATTATATACTGCACCGAGATTAAATACCCAATCAGCTTGCGGTCGATAACTAATACTGCCGCTCAGATCTCCGAATCGATGATTGTTTAGATCATAATTTGCCACAAAATTGACAGTCACTGGTTCAGCAGCACTGCTGTAACTGATCTGAGTCAGTAAGTTGTTAAACCGCTGGGTAAGAAAATTATATCCGCTGCTGAGAACTAATGTGAACGGCTGTTTTGAATACCTGAAAGTTCCGCTCAACTGGTCTTCTTGTTTCAGCTGATCAAATTTAAATGGAGTCTCTCCCCATACAAAACGCTTATAATAATTTGCAGTTATCCGCGTATTTTCGCTCAGCTGTTGAATCAATCCTAAGCGTCCGTATAAAGCCTGCTGGTTTTGGCCAGTATCGTAAAAATACCCGGACACATTCCCGCTCAAGGTCAGAGTAGTACCATGATCTGATCGCCAGCTCTGAGTCAACAATTCGGCATAAGGCGCAAGCCTCCAGCTGGTCACCCCCGAAGGATATTCACTAAACTTACCAAGGGAAAGCTGAATCCTACCGGGAATACTAACACCAGCTACTGTTGGGTTTTGCCACCGCCAAGACAATTCTGGCAGACGGTTAACACTGCTCCATGCAGGAACCTTGTTCTCGTCCAGCAGATCCGGATTGTACTTCTGCTGCACTGCTAAGTTTAATGAATGGTTGTTGAGGCGGTAGTTTGTTTCAAGCAGATAATCGTAAACTTTAGTATCATCGGCAGCCATAATTTTTGAGCTGGCATTGAAATCCCAATTAGTGCTCAGCAGCTGCCGCCAAGCTCCCGACGCAGTCCATGCACTAGTCTTGTCAGCTTCCTTTTGGTTTAACCGATAGTTGAAACTGCCATTCAAGCGCATCTTGTCAGTTTGATACGATAAGCTGGTTGAACTAGAGCTGTCCTGCTTCAAAGCCGCACCCTGATACTGCCTCGCATAAGAGTTCTTGGTAACAAAGCTGAAATTATCTGCAGTAAATTTATGCTGAAGCTGAGCTGCCAAGTATTTGCTGGTGGCAAAAGGCAGAGTATAGAATGCCATTTCACCTTCCCCGAGCAGCTCATGGCGGTAATTATGATTTACACCTAAACCTAAACCTTGGCGGGTATAGTAATCATAAAGCAGAGCTCCATGAGCATTTGAACTGAAATAGTAGTTATAACGGTTCTTGATATAATATCCATCCCTGGCATTATAGCCGATTTCCGGCAGAGTAAAATCGAAATCATCATAGCGTCCATCGAGAGGAAGAACCAGATAAGGCCAATAAAACAGCGGCAGCTTCCCTTCATAAAAGCGTACTCCGCGAATGACCATCTTGTTACCGGGATAGATCTCAAGTTTATTGACAGCCAGATGATAATGGGGTTCGCTTAAATCACAAGTAGTCAGGACACCTTTATCCATCAGATAGCTGTCAGAGTCTATTTCAACATGGTCACTAAAAACAAAAATCGGGCCTTCAATTTTTTCCGAAACCAGTTCAGTCCGGGGCTTTACAAACTTACCCTGAGCCTGATCCACGTTATAAATTAAGCTTTCACCTTCAAGATAAGCATCGCCCTGTTCCAGCCTGACACTGCCCTCCAGGTATAATTCCTGCTTTTCCATATCCCACAGCAGCGAATCACCTTTCAACAACAGATCATCAACTGCAAGAATCACGCTGCCGGATGCATACAGCAGCTGCTGTTTATAATCCCAGCGTGCTAGATCCGCACCTTCGATCGTAATCGGCAGCTGAGAATCGGCTGCTGCTGTTCCAAAGCTGACTAGCACAGCAAGCATGGATACCAATATAAAAATTCTAAATCTGTGCAAGTATACCACCTTCATTTCAATGCAGCCGGTCCGCACGGATTAACAAAACAATACCAGCTATTGCAAAGATGCTGTTAGTCAGCCAAGCAGCAGCCAGGGGTGGGATTACCTCATTAACCGCCAGAGAACGGCAGACAGGAGTAGCTACATAATAAAGAAGTGTCACCACTAAACTGACCGCAATGCCAAAGGATTTGCTGCTCTTGCTGAATAAGCTAAGGGGAGCTGCAAATAACACAAATATGAACGATGCCATTGGCAGTGCCAGTTTCAAATGATAATCTACCACAAAAGACAGCACCTTTAAGCCGCTGCGCTGAAATCGTTCAATGTGCTCCTTTAACTCTTTGCGGCTCATTTCATCGCTGGTTTTTTGATTGCCAAAATAAAGATCAGAAGAATCAGGAGTGATAATCTGCATTGTTTCAAAACGAGTTTGATAGCTCACATATCCGTCCTCATCGAGGTTTTGGATCAGACCATCCTCCAGATACCAATGGTTATCGCGGTAAGTTCCAGCTGCAGCCGTAATCAGGCGCGGGAACTGGTTAGATTGGGTTTCATAAACTAAGATATTCTTAAACTCATGCTTCTGTTTATTAACCTCGTTAATGTAAAAGTAGCGGTTTTCCCCCCCTAAAAAGAAGATGTTTTCTTCAATTAGGGGTGAATCTTCTTGGTAAAATAACTCTCGGAATAACTTCTGGAATTCATGATTAGTCCAAGGTACGATTTCCTCATTCAAAACATAGGTAACTCCGCTGATAATCAACCCGGCAATTACCACCGGTATCATGATCCGCCAATAAGGCAGTCCGCTGCTGCACATAATAATCATTTCACTGTCCTGATTCAGACGGCCTAAACCTAAAAGAGTAGAGAAAAGGGCAGCAACCGGCAGTGTCATTACAACAATACCCGGCAGATAATAAATCAGCATTCTGCTTACTGTATTAATTGAAACCTTCTTAACTAAAAACAGATCGATTAATTCAAACAGCACTCCGCTCAATAAGATAACTGTAAATCCAATGACACAGAAGATAAAAGGCCAGAAAAATTCGCGCAAGGTATACCGATCCAAGATTGTTGAACCGCGCAACACCGAGGCTCGGCTTGGCTTTGTTTGAATCATCATCTAATCCCCTTTTCCCTTACACCAGATTCTGCATGATTTAGAACTGCCAGCGGAAGCACAGTTGATGTTCGCCGGCAGCCCAGTCATAGTCAATGCGCATCTGCTGGTGCGTATACCCGATGCCTAATCCTAAACTATCAATCCAGCGAGCACGTAAAGCTAAGTCTGGGGTTGGATAAAGTTCCACTCCAGCCAACAATTTGCGAGCTGAGTTGATGTTCCAAGCATCATTAATATCCAAGGCCAGCACACCATATCCGGCTAAATCTACCGCTGCTCCAATAGTCACATTTGTCGGAAGAGCAGTTTCGGTTTCACCAAGTTTCAGATGCCAAAAATTCTCAACTAATAGTCCAAAGCGCAGCCAGCTTAGATGATCGAGATTCAGCTGCAATCCTAGATCAGTACTGATGTACTTGTTCCCTGATTCTGGAACACTGATGTAGTGAAGAGCAACACCTGCATCAGTGGTCTCTAACAAGTCAGCTGCCACAGAATAGGTAATCTGCCGCAGTGACTCTTGATAGAGAATATGGAGCAGACCTGCACCGGTTCCATAATCAGGCTCTGCATAGCTGATCTGATACTGCTGGGATTCCCCAGACACTATTCGCAACTGCATGGAAAATTCTGGGGTGACCAATCCTTGTAATCCCGCCGGATTCCTGATTCCATGCATAAGAGCTCCACTAATAGCTGTACCCGGATTAACAGCGATACAGCTGCCCTGGAATACTATCAGCATCCCAACAACAAGCATCGCAATACCGATCTTTGATTTCACTAAAAACCCTCCATAGCTCGTGAAATACAATCCTCATCCTAGAAACGATGTGAATAACTAATACCTAACCCAAGACTTTCAAAATCAGACAAAATCAGCTTTGCATCCAGCTTCTGGTTAAACTTCAAGGACACACCTGTATTTAATCCCCGCCCATCATACTCCACGATAAAGGTAGTCACCGGTACTGTAAAGCTGCGGTCACTGCTAACAATGGAGACAGGATTCAACACACTGCTGATCCCGGCAAAACCTCTCTGAAAACGTCCGGAGCCAAAGCCGAAATGTCCTCTCACTCCCGGGATACCGAGCTGCATACTTCCCACGAGATAAAAGCTGGCTTGACTGCCATCAGTAGTTAAGCCAACAGCAACCGCAGGATAGTCCTGCTCCTGTAAGATTTGGACCTTAACACTGCCGGAAAAGGTTTGAGCATTGTTTTTAAAGTGCGCTCCCATACCTACTTCAACACCGGGGAAGGCGCCTAAGATTACAGAGAAATTCCCAGTGCCGCGCAGTGATTGGTACGCCGCGCTGACTGAACCGCTGGGTTTGACAGCAGCGGTTGGTATGTTGATTAATCCAGTTGAGCCGCTCACATTATGGGCGGAAACATTAAAGCTGGCGAGCCCAATCATAAGTACAGTAACTAATACGAACATTAATTTCCGAGATTTAGCGTGCATAAACTCATTCCTTCCCTTTTCCTAATTAGGATAAGTATTCTATTTTCTTAAAGTTTTTACCTCCTTTACCATAGCGGTAATAGCTGGAACAAAAAATAGATGGAACCGGCTGAATGTCCCATCTATAATACTTCTCCTAGCGCAGGAGTTTTATGACTTCACTGCTGATATCTTTTCCACCATATCTCACTAAATCCACATCGAGAACCAGCTGCAGATTGGCTGTCTCAGCTGCTTCAGCAATTGCTCTGTCTAAGGCAGCTTGAAACTCACTTTCTAATTCCTGTCTAAACCGCAAATACTCAGCGTATACTGCTCGATCCCGCTCCGCCTTTTCTGCCTCATCTACTGTATCCGATTCACTGTCACTCTGAAGCTGTGCTACTAATTGTTCGTATTTTTCTGCCAGCTGCTCATTCAATCTCTGCGCATACTGACTCTCACTTAAGATCTTACCCA
Organism: Bacillota bacterium; assembly: GCA_012521805.1. Lineage (GTDB taxonomy): Bacteria > Bacillota > Limnochordia > Darwinibacteriales > DTU012 > DTU012. The sequence goes on along the minus strand of JAAYLQ010000154.1, from coordinate 3,074 downwards.
TATCGATCAAACCAATATGGTCAGGAGAAACAGTTTTGGTGGACAAAACCCACACGAGTGCAGTTACACAAAGAGCAGCCAGCAGCCAGGGAATGTATTTCTGCATCATAGTCACCGCCTTATTTGATCAACGACTATTATTCCCTGACTGCTGCTGCTCTACGCATATCACTCTCTAATTTCTGCTGTTTCGCCTTCAGCTCAACCTCCAGCCTCTGCCTGTATTGTTCATACATCTTGCTTAGTTTTTCTGCGTTGGCTTCCTCAAAGGCTGAGAGTTTCTCTTTCTGCCGTACTTCTTCAGCTTGTTGATAAGCTTGTAGTTTTTGATTGAGCTCCTGCTCGTACTCTGCCCGCATCACTGCATATTCTGCCCGCATTTCCTTGAGCTGATTTTCCAGCTTCGTGCGCTCTACCTCACTTAAGCTTACAATAGCCAGCTTAAGCTCAGCGTTGAGGATTGGTATTTCATACCGCTGGCGTAGTTTCTCAACCAGCTCGGCGGATTCTGCTTCCAGCTCTACCAAATAAGCTTCCACATTGGCAGTAAACTCTGCCTCTGATGCGGCCAGCTGCTCTTCCCAGTCCCTTTCAGCCTGCACCATCAGCGTCTGATAGTACTGCTCCAGCTGCTGTTCATAATCTTGAACAAGGTTCTGCAGTTCGGCGGCATAATCCTGATAAACTTGCTTGGTATAATCAGCTTTCTGCTGTTGAGCCTCATATTCTGCTGAAGCTGAGTAATAGTTCCTTACCAGAACAGCGCTCACGCTTATAATTCCCAGCAGGACAATAATCAGCCATTTTTTTCCCACTAGACCAGCTCCTTTACTTACTGAAGAGCTGCTATAACATCCTCTGTAATATCGATACCGCCTTGAAGCACTGCTGAAGCATCTAAAACTACTTCAAGACCTTTGACTTTAGCTACTTTTTCTACCGCTTCCACTACATTGTTGCTGTATTCCATTTCTAATGCTTCCAGTTTAGTTTGGTATTCCATAAACAGTTTAGCTGCCTCTTCATCATTCATATCGGCAGCTTTCTCATCATACTCTGCCTGCAGCTGATCGCGAGCTTCAAATAAAGGACCAGCTAAATACTGTGTGAATACCGCTTGTGTGTTAACAACACCGATCAGCTCATCAGCTTGTCCCTGAACAGAATTAACCCATACGAATACAACCAATAGTGCGACCGCAACTAGGGTGACAAGACCACCGATGTATCCTTTTTGTTTCAACACAAAAGACCCTCCTAAATATAATAATTACTATTTATAACAAGCATATTATAACAGCAAACCCTTTTGTGGCGCAAATGCAAAAAAACCCAGGCAGACTCCTTTTTAGGATGTCAACCTGGGTTTTTGTTAGAGCATGACTAGAAGGTATGGCCAAGACCGAAATAAAACTGACCTTCACGCTTAGCCTCTTCATTCAGTCCCCAACCGTAATCAAGGCGGAGCAAGCCTAGGGGTGTATCTAACCGGACACCAACACCAAAGCTGTTGCTGTCAAGCATATCAAGGAGATTGATTTCCTTGTTCGGCTCCCATGCCTTACCTATATCAGCAAAGACAACGCCGGAGACGAAATCATAGATTGGGAAGCGCAGTTCTGTGTTCAGCAGCAGCATCTTATCCCCAACCAAACCTTTATCTCCATAGTTATACCCTCTGAGAGTTTCAGAACCACCAATTTTGAACATCTCAGAATTGGGCAGTGTTCCGCTCAACGCCCGACCACCTAAACCTCTAACGGCAAGCACTACATTATCATCAAACAAATCAAACAGCTCATAATACCTGCTGTGCTGCAGTGTAATTTTGGAGTAGGTGGAAACTTGATCTGCGAAAGTAAACCCTGTTTCAAAATTAAAGTTGCTCTTATAACCTTGTGATGGTTTGAATGGATGGTTAGTAGTATTGTCACTAACCCCTGCTCCAATAGTAAGCAGTCTGAAAGAATCTTCGTAATCTGCAATGTCACCGCTGAAGGTGTAGCTGTCTGCCCGGAGAGTTAAGCTCGCCCTTGATGTATCACCAAGGCGGCGTCCCAAAGAAACATTACCCCCGAAAACATGCTGGGTTCCTGATACAGAACCATCCTCTTCCTTATAAGTCAACTCAATATCATCATGTTCATTATAAATATTTACTCCAAAAGAGGTCCCGTCGCTGAAAAGATAAGGTTCATGAAAACCTACTTTATAAGAGCGGGTTCCTCTACCAATCTCAAAGAACAGATTAGCACGCTGTCCATTGCCGAGGAAGTTATCATCAGAAATGTCGATATAGCCAAATAAACCGTTCTTAGAGCTGTATCCGGCACCAAAATCAGCACTGCCCGTCTTCCGCTCTTTCATTTCAATGGTTAAGATTGCAGAATCTGGATCTTTGCCTTCAAGTACATTATAGCTGATCTCATCAAAATACCCGAGCATAAATACTTTCTGCAAACTTGAGGAAACTTCCACAAAATCTAAGATATCACCAGGAGTGAAGGAAAGTTCGCGCAGAATTACATGATCCTTTGTCTTCTCGTTACCCTCAAGCACGATCTCTTCGATCTTTGTCAGAGCTGTCTCAACTTTGATAGTTCCAGTTTCTGAGATTTCAAGATTTACTGGTCTGAGGGCAATACCATGCTGTTCATAGGCCCACACTGGGAATTCCCTCAGGTCATCAAGAAGCTGATTAAAGTTGAGAATCTCCCCCTTTTGAGACTGCATGCTGTCAATAAAGTCCTGAACTGGGAGATCTCCAGCACCTTCTATTACAATATCTTCAACTCTTGGATTCTCTACCACTTCAAAGATAATCTTGATGCCGCCATCCTCTAATAGTTCCCATTTCGCTCCTACATCAACAAAATAACCGAGATTATAAATGGCTTCAGCATCACCAATAATATTTTGATCGACAAAAAGGTCATTAACCTTGGTACGGGTAATAGCCTGCTCAATCACAGCAGTGTCGATACTAGTATTACCTCTAATAGCAATTGCTCTGATAACTGGTACATTTTGCAGCTGCTGGGCGGTTGCAGTTTGAACTCCATTCACAGCCAGCA
>JAAYLQ010000153.1 GCA_012521805.1 Bacillota bacterium | reverse complement strand
TCACCACGAAATGGGTCTGGTGGATTTAACGAAATATGAGGTCGGTCTTTTGCATCAATACTACGAAGTATGACTGAGGTCTATCAGGAGCGGTATACGCGGTCCGTACGTACCGTTCTGTGAGAGAAAAACCGCTAGGCTGATCACCTAGCGGTTACCTACTCGATTCTTAGTAATCGTCGTCATCATCGTCATCATCCACATCATTAACTTCCAGATCGATTTTGTTGGTAAAGCCATCAGCCAGCTTGTATTCCAAATCAAACTCTTCCAGCTCATCTTGGGAAATTTCCAGCTGATCAAGGGTTGCTTGGATGATTGTCAGTGGTTCTTTCGTGGTAAGGGGAGGCAGGTTAGTGATCAGATTCTCAATTTCCCTGCGAGCACTCTCTTCATCCCGATCTCTGTCATCCCAATGCTCCAAATTCGCCCTCGCTTTGCCTTCTCTGTCCCGCCAATAGTACATCTCCAGCTCCCTGTCATCAGTAAGTTCAATTTCCAAATCAAACTTAACTACCTCATCAATTGCTGTGCTGGCACCGCCTGCCTGAGATTGATAATGCTCGGGTGAGCCCGGATCGCTCCGCTGTGCCAGGATATTTGCTCCAAAGAGTACCCCAATGATGACCAGAATTGTAATTGGTAGAAACCTTCTATTCATAGCCTAAATCTCAAGCCTCCTTCCGCTGGTGTTAACATTTTACCCAGCTGTTTAACGCTCAAGACTTGTATTTTTTGCCGCAAAAAAAGAGAGTATCGCATAGTTACGATACTCTGTTCTGGGATTGATTGGCTCGAGTAGTGCTGTTATTTTGTTGAAGCTCTTGATAAAGCATCACGTACCGCGATGTTTCCAGTCAATGTAATTCCAGTTGCGCCTGAGATAACGTCAACATAGCCTGGTTCAGAGTCTTTGGCAAGGTTAGCGTACTGCTGCCAAGCGAACTCTAACGGCCAATTATAATCGGCTGGATCGAGAACTGAGAAATCAGATAAAATTCTCTCGAAAGTTACATCGACAATTTTGTCGTTCTCGATAGTAACTCGGGCCACTTCATAGTATCCGCGCTCGGTATAGTGGGATCTGCCGAAGAAAACACCATCAAAGTATTTTCCAAGCTGTGCGTTGGGATCGGCTTTTAATAAAGCTCTTTCAACAGCCTGCTTGTACATTGTGCTGCTGCCAGTTGCCTTACTGATGATGTCAACATCTGTACCTTGAATCTCTACAAACTTTGGTCCCATTGTTTGGTTAGCGATTCTAGCTTCTTCCCAACTATAGACACCAAAGTCTTTTTCCACTAACAGATTGGTGTATTCCCGGAGGATTACAGCAGCAATCTTACCATCTTCAATAAAGACCTTTGCATATCCGATGCTTTTTGCACCAGCATCTGACCAAGCTTCATAGACTCCGTCTACCCAGTTTGATGCTGAAACCATGCTTGAAGCAATTAACATCAACATAAGTGCAAGTACTAAACTTTTTCTCATAAACCTTTCCTCCCCAAAATTATGTTCTGTGAACACAATCACCAATCAACCCACTATTAGATTAACATTTTTTGATATAACAGTCAATCCTAAAATCACTATTTTTGATGTTTAATATGTTTGCATAGATTGGATTTTCCTGCACATACTAACTATCAATCATGGAAAATTTGGGAAAGGAAGATGTAAATTGGAAAACAACATTACAGCTGCTAATCTGCGTTCCGCACACGGGGGCGAAAGCATGGCTTATCAGCGCTACCGGGTTTGGGGTGAGCGGGCGAGAAGTGATGGTTTTCCCAATGTAGGCCGCTTATTCGATGCAATTGCCTATGCGGAGCGGGTGCATGCTGCCAACCATTTTGGTCAGCTGAAAGATGTAGCTGGTGATTTTAATGTTAACGCTATGGCTGGTTTTGGATTAGGTTCTACCTCTGAAAATCTGCAGGGCGCTATCGCCGGTGAGAACTATGAGATTGAGCAGATGTACCCGGCATTTATGGCTGTTGCCGAACTGCAGAATGAAAAATATGCCCACCGAGTGTTTAAGTGGGCTTGGGAAGCGGAAAAGATTCACAGTAAATTGTTCAGTGATGCCAAAGCTAAAGTTGATCAGGGGCAGGATATCGATGCGGATCCAGTTCAGATCTGCAGCGTCTGCGGATATACCGAATTAGGGGAAGCACCGGATGTCTGCCCGATCTGCGGTGCAAAAAAAGATAAATTCGTTGAATTCTAGTGTCCGTTTTTCAGCTCCCAATGGAGCAGTAGAGTAATCAGAGAGCGGATAATAACCAATCCGCCGACAGCTATTAGCTCCATGATCTCCCTTGCGACAATTGTTTTGAGAATTTCGCCAGCAAGCAGAAATTCTAATCCCAAGGTCATTCCATGGGCCAGCTGCAGCTTTAATTCTGAATCAGGTTCCTTAAATTTGAGCTGACAGTAACGAATGAATGCGAGAATTGCTGAATAACCAATAATGAAAATGCCAATAACCTCGAGAACATAAATGAGAATGAGTGTGACATTCCCAATCAAAAATTGAATTTGGTCCATGACTCTTTACCCCTTGTCCCTATTATATATTTCATAAAAAAGCCTCTTTTTGATCAGAGGCTTTTTTTATGATCCGTTTGAGATTGTTACTACCATTACTACTTCGTGTCCCAGTGCTTGCGCCCGCTCATGCAGTGTTCGGAGGGCAGACCAAACCTGATCGCTTTCACCGTAAAGATGGGTACTTAATGAACCAATGTCGTATTGTAGCTGGTAGTCTCCAAGTGCTGCGAGGGACTCTTCAATAACTTGATCTGAGTCCTCAGTCTCTACAGGATACAATGAAACCTCTGCTGTGATGATAGTTATCACCTCCTAAGATTTCCCTTAGTATACCCGGGAAATCTTAGGAGTAACCTGATGTTTATCTCGGTGGAATACAGAGCTGCTGTCCGGGAAAAATGAGGCTGGGATTGCTGATCTGTGGATTAGCTCTGATTAAAGCATCAAGGCTGACGCCAAAACGTCTTGCAATTGTAAACATGCTGTCTCCCGGCTGCACGGTATACCGTGTGGATCCAGGTGGACATGCTCCCGGAGATCTGGGTACACAAATTCTCTGGCCTGGCCTAATTTGATTTGGATTTGGAATCTGTGGGTTAGCTGCGATTAAGGCGTTTAAAGTGATTCCAAAACGCTGAGCGATAAAGAACATTGTATCTCCTGGCTGAACAATATAAACAAAGCTGTTCGGTGGACATTCACCAGGCGGTGGCTGTGTACCGGTTGGCACGCAGACTATTTGACCTGGCCTAATTTGATTTGGATTTGGAATCTGCGGATTGGCTGCAATTAAGGCATCGAGACTGACTCCAAATCTCTGGGCAATTAAGAACATGGTGTCTCCCGGCTGAACTGTGTATGCAAAAGTATTTGGCGGACATGGTCCCGGTGACGGTGTTGTTGGTACGCATACTGTCTGTCCCGGAACAATTTGGTTTGGATTTGGAATCTGCGGATTGGCCGCAATTAAGGCATCCAAGCTGACGCCAAATCTTTGCGCGATGGAGAACATAGTATCGCCCGGCTGCACAGTATAAGCAAATGTGTTTGGTGGGCAGGTGACTGATGCCTGCGGCACACATACAATCTGTCCCGGCCGAATTTCACTTGGATCCGGAATCTGTGGATTAGCTGCGATTAGTGCATCTAAACTAACCCCAAATCTCTGAGCAATTGTGAACATGGTGTCACCAGGCTGGACAGTATAGGCAAATGTGTTCGGTGGACAGGTAAAGTTCTGCTGAACATCGATGTTGTCACCGCAGCCCTGGCAGTCACTGGTGTTCATTTCTACTTCAGGGTTGTTGTTTGTATAGTTATTTTCCAACTTTTTTCCCCCTTTGCTTTGGGATATTAGCTATCCAAGAGCTAATATTAGCCTATGAAGCAAAGGAGTAGTTTGCTACAACCACAAATATCTTAACTGATTTGATTTAACAAATCAAGTTTTTTTGATGAATT
>JAAYLQ010000152.1 GCA_012521805.1 Bacillota bacterium | reverse complement strand
TCAATTGAAAGACGGTATGGAAAAAGTGATCAATTTACAGCATCAGGAAGAACAGCCCGAACCGAAACCCACAGCAGAACAGCAGACAAGTCAAAGAGCGCCGGCAGCTCAACAGCCGGCCTTACCTTCTCCTTCCCAAACTCCTTCTGAACAGCCGCAGGTACCGGAACCGGAGCCTGGACCTGAACCGGCACCTGAGACCGAACAGCAGCCTGCTGAAGAAATGACGCCGGAAGCAGAACCACCCGCGCCCGGCAGCGATAACGAAAGTAACGATACCGCCGACAACAATATCAACGGCAATAACAACAATAATGACGATAATAACAATACCTAAGTAAAAAAATAAGCCTAGTGCCTGTAAAATCATGCCACTGGGCTTGTATTATATCCATTAACTGCTATAATTAAGTCACAAAAATGGCCTTTAGGAGGGTTTACCATGCGTGAGATCATTGACCTGACTACTCCGGCTCTGCTGTTTCCGGCGATATCGCTGTTAATGCTTGCCTATACAAACCGCTTTATTACTCTAGCAGGACTTGTCCGCGAACTCCACTCCGAGTACCAAAAAACTCCCAGCGACATCCTTTCCGGGCAGATTCACAACCTGCAGCAGCGAATTGCGATCATTAAGTATATGCAGATCTTTGGAGCTATGAGCTTTTTCTTCTGTGTGGTCAGCATGTTCTTAATCTTCGCCGGCATGGGTATACCGGCTAACTACATTTTTGGCTTAAGCCTCCTGCTGCTCCTGCTATCTCTGGCCTTGCTGATTAGAGAGCTGCAGATATCCATCAATGCCTTAAACATCCAACTTAAAGATTTTGATAAAAAATAAGCGAGGAGCTGTTTCCTCGCCTTTCTTTATAAATGCCGGAGAAATGCTGCCGGCGCATTGAGAAAATCCCGCGTTAACCGCACATGGTCAAGATCTTCATATTCCCTAATGCAGATTGGTTCTTCATCAAAGCTGTAAATCACTGCTCCCGGCAGAGCTAAAAGTATGGGAGAATGAGTCGCGATAATAAACTGGCAGTTTCCTGTTTCCGCCATCTGCTTGATCAGTGACAGCAAAGACAGCAGCCTTTGAGGGGAAAATGGTGTTTCCGGCTCATCCAAAAGATAAATACCGCCAGGCACAATTCGCTCCAACAGCACATGCAGAATGCTCTCACCATGAGATTTTGTCTGCAGATCTTCTCCGTACTTATTAACCAACGCCTGCCGCTGACCGCGGATCGTACCCTGAGCTAACTGCAGTCCATATCCGGTAAGAATATCCTCCATGGCTTCCGCTTCCGCGTCCAGCTCTTTAATCAGCTGGGCCATTACCCGGGTGAAATTAAAGAAATCCTCACTGCGCATAAAGAAACCGCGGTGCGATTGGCGGTTCCAAATAAGCTGCATATGCTGATTCAGCTGCCGGACCGAATCCAGCGTTTGATCATAAGCAACAGCTTCACCGCCAATCGCAGGCAGATTAATTTTAGCGGCAATCGCTTCAAGAATCGTTGATTTACCTGAGCCATTCTCACCGACAAAGAATGTCACCGGCGTTGGAAACTCTATAACCTCAGGTACCAACCGACTGGTTAAATCAAATGGAAAGCGGTTTTGCTCTTCATTCGGAATGCGAAAGCGCACCGATCGCAAAAACACCACGGCAATCAGCTCCAGTATTTAAACGCAGCTAGTCTAACTGCTTCTCTTTTATTTCCCGGGAAATCTCCTCGATAAACTGCTCGACATCCTTCTTGCCTAAATCGCCTCTGCGGCGGTGGCGCACGGAAATGTTTCCTTCAGCAATCTCGTTATTGCCTAAAACAAGCATGTACGGGACCTGCTGCAGCTGGGCTTCGCGAATCCGCTTGCCGATCTTCTCATCGCGATCATCAATCTCATAGCGAATTCCCTGCTCCCTCAGCTTCCGGGCGATTTCTTCAGCGTAAGCCGCATGATCTTCCGCAACCGGAATCAGCTTTACCTGCACTGGTGCCAGCCAAGTTGGGAAAGCACCGGCAAAATGCTCGGTCAGAATCGCGATAAAACGTTCAATACTGCCGAACACAACCCGATGAAGCATAACAGGACGATGTTTATGCCCATCCTCACCAACATAGCTGAGATCAAAGCGCTCCGGCAGCATGAAGTCTAACTGAATAGTACCGCACTGCCAAGTTCTGCCGATGGAGTCTTCCAGGTGGAAGTCAATCTTAGGTCCGTAGAATGCACCATCACCTTCGTTGATGATGTAATCTAAGCCTTTAGACTCTAATGCCCGTTTGAGAGCGTTAGTAGCAACTTCCCAAATCTCATCATCGCCCATGGCGTTTTCCGGCTTAGTGGATAATTCCACATGATAGGGGAACCCAAATATTTTATAAACATAATCGATCAGATCGATTACTCCGATAATCTCCGCTTCGATCTGCTCTGGTGTCATAAAGATATGGGCATCATCTTGAGTAAAGCAGCGCACCCGCATCAGTCCGTGCAGTGTTCCCGACAGCTCATGACGGTGCACTAAGCCTAATTCGCCCATGCGGATCGGCAGATCGCGATAGGAATGGAGCTTGCGCTGGTACATTAGAATTCCGCCGGGACAGTTCATTGGTTTGATCGCAAATTTACTGCTGTCTATCTCCGAGAAGTACATATTATCCTGGTAGTGATCCCAATGTCCAGAGCGGTGCCACAGCTCTTCCCGCAGCATAATCGGGGTCTTAATCTCACTGTAGCCGCGGCGGACATGCTCTTCGCGCCAAAAATCTTCCAGCAAATTCCGGAGCACCATGCCTTTTGGATGGAAGAACGGGAACCCGG
>JAAYLQ010000151.1 GCA_012521805.1 Bacillota bacterium | reverse complement strand
TCAATCGGACTGCGGGTATACTGGTCTAACACAAAGCCGCTGTGGCCGGAAAAGGATTCGATTTTCCGCCAGTACCTGTCTTCATGCTCGAAGCGATAGCGACCATTGTGAGTCAAATTCTGGACGATACTGTAATTAAGAACCCCAAGAATATCTGCGCTCAGCTTTGGCTCTTGATAGACCTTTACCTCCCGATCGGTAATGGCAACATGCTGGAAGGGATCTATCTCTTCAGGAAAGCTGGAGTAAACATAAGGTGCTGTAAAGATCGTTTTTTCAAGGTTGGTGAATTCACCGCCCTGCTTCAGCACCTGCTCCATTTCATCCCAAAAGCGAGACTGCTCCGGATTGGTATCCAGTTCCCAAGCCTGTAGAAATCCGGAAACCCCCTCGTTTACCCCAAAAGTATATCTAATTGAATCATCAACACAGCTTAAAAGAAAATCTAGGTCTTTATCCTCGACCGCCTGGATCAACCGCCTGCGGAATTCAAGAAAATCCGAATTCTGTTCCGCCTGATCAAGGGGATACAGTTTAATATCTTGATCCCCACCTAAATCTGGATAGCCGGGTGTCCGTACGTATAATACAACCGCTGCTGCCAGCAGCAGGATGATCAATCCCAACCTCACCAGCAGTTTCATCTGTCTTTTCCCCCTCATCCTATTAATTTACCTACCTATATCTTCAGCAGAATGCATATATATTAGCAAACTGGAATGATAGGAAGTGAGTCTGTGCGAAAGCAAAGCCTGCTTCAAGGTGCGTTTGTACTTACTGCCGCCGCTTTGATTACCAAAATCCTCGGCTTTGCCACAACTATTCTGCAGTCGCGCATCCTCGGGGCGGAAGCGATTGGTCTGCAGATGATGGTCACCCCTTATATCAGCCTCTTGATGACTGTTACAACTTTAGGGCTGCCTGTTGCCATTTCAAAAGCTGTGGCTGAAGCTGAGACTCGCGGTAATGAAGCGAAAATCAAACGGATTTTATTAGTTTCCCTTACTTTAACCTGCAGCACAGCATTAATCTTAACCCTAGGTCTGCTCTACTTCGGTCGGGCATTTTCCGAAGCGTTTTTAGCAGATCAGCGGGCATATTATTCCCTAATGGCGCTGATTCCTGTAATTCCGATTTTAGCCCTTTCAGGAGTTCTGCGGGGATATTTTCAAGGCAGGCAGAATATGAACCCTTTAGCAATATCGCAGGTGATCGAGCAGGTAATCCGCATTGTTCTGCTCTATGTCTTAGTCCAAGTTCTAGCCGAGCGGGGTATTGAATATGCTGCTGCAGGTGGAGTACTCGCAAGTGTGCTCGGAGAATTTGCAGCCTTACTCTATCTCGGTTTTCAGTTTAGGACAGGAGACCGCTATCGAGTGGAAAATCTTAAAGTGCTGCGGGGTCTGGTTCATACCAAAGTCGATTTTATTGAGCTGATGAGAACAGGGCTGCCCCAAACCGGAAATCAGTTCTTCCGATCCCTATTACGGGTAATCCAGCCCACGCTGATCACCCGCAGTCTCTTAAAAACTGGACTGACCGCATCTGCCATTGCCGAGCAGTTCGGCATGCTGACCGGATATGTGTATCCCCTGCTGTTTTTTCCAGGTTTTATCAATTATTCGTTAGCTGTTGCACTGGTACCTGCCATCAGCGAAGCGGCGTCCCGCAAGCGGTTTGGGCTGGTCAACCGCAGAGTTTCCCATGCGGTCAGGATCTCTCTGCTGGTTGGAGTGCCGAGCAGTATTATTCTATACGTTTTTGCCGATCAGATTTTAACGCTGTTTTATCGAGCACCAGAAGCAGCTGGATTATTAAAGCTGACAGCGCCGTTTTATCTCTTTCAATATTTCCACTCACCAATGCACTCCTCCCTAGTTGGGCTGGGCCATGCCTCCACCGCTATGTTTAACAACATTGTGCCCCGATGCATCAGTTTAGCATTGATTTATCCATTCTCTGTGAGCCTGGGTATGGGAATTTATGGGGTTGCTGCTGCTTCTATAGTCGCTGTGATCATGGAAACAATTCTCCATTATGCAGCGCTGTACCGCTCAATAGGTTCATGTTTTCAGTTTAAAGATGTGGCTAAAATTATTGGCTTAGGGATAATCGCTGGCGCTTTTGGCAAGTTTACATTTGATACGCTGTTGATGTATCCTGTATCGCTGCAGCTGGCTGCCTTAATTGCAATTTTAGTACTGCTGTTTATCTACTTCGCACTGATATTTATCACCAACACTGTCCGCTGGAGCGCAGTGTGGATTACTTTAAAGAGGAGATAGGTAAGAAACTTTTCCTTAATCAGCAGGATAAACACATCCTACAGCGAAGTGTAAGCAGACAACTTTTTGGAGGTGCACTGATTGAGTTTAGAACAAAAAGCGATTGAGCTTGCCCAACTGTTGAAAGAAACTGATGAATTTAAAGCACTGAGTTCAGCCCAAACCCGGATCCGCCTAGATCCTATTGCAGAAGATTTGATAAAACAGCTGCAGCTCAGCCAACAGGAGATTTATATGCTGCAGATGGAAGGCAAGGAACCGACCATGGAGCAAATTCAGCAGATTCAGCTTTTAGAAGCGAAAGTGAAATCAAATCTAACGATCACCAACTTTGTGAAAGCCCAGGAAGCTTTCAGCAGAAAGATGAGTGAACTGAACGAAACGATCACAAGGGAACTTTTTAATTAATGCAAAAAGGAATGCCGCTCACACCGGCATTCCTTTTTTAGATCAATTTGCTTAAAAGACAGGGACTACGCTGCCCCCATAAGTCGAGAGAATAAAATCTCTAACAACATCACTTTTCAGGGCTTCTGCCAACTTCAGCAGAGCTGGATTATTGACATCTTCAGCTCTCACAGCCAGCACGTTAGCATAAGGAGATTCAGCACCCTCTAAGAAAAGTGCGTCCCTAGTTGGCACCAAATCCGCCAGCAGTGCATAGTTACCGTTGATTACCGCTGCTGTGGTATCGTCTAGAGTCCGGGCCAGCTGAGCAGCCTCAATCTCGAAAAATTTCAGTTTCAGCTTGTTCTCGGTAATATCGAAAATTGTAGGTGTGATGCCAGCCTTAGGATCAACTTTAATTAATCCTGCACTCTGCAGCAGCAGCAGGGCCCTACCGCCATTCGTCGGGTCATTAGGAATCGCTATCGTGGCGCCAGCTGGAATCTCATCAATGCTGGAAACCCGTTTGCTGTAAATTCCCAACGGCTCGATATGAATTTCCGCCAGGGACACCAAATTGAGGCGGTGATCGCGGTTAAACCCTTCTAAGTATGGAGTGTGCTGGAAGAAATTGGCGTCAATTTCACCATCATTTAAAGCTAGATTCGGCAGTACATAATCGGTAAACTCAATAATCTCCAGCTTGATTCCCTGCTCCTCTAACAACGGTACTACCTGAGTTAAGATATCCCCATGGGGTACTGGAGTAGCACCAACCCGCAGAACCTCTTCCGCGTAAACTCCGCTGCTGAGAAATACCAACAGCAGCACCAGCAGTAAGCTTAATTTCTTTGTCATTGCACTTCTCCTTTCTGGTTTTGCTTTTATTTACTAATGGCTTTACCGTCTGGAAAGTTTTCTGGCAAGCCAATTTCCCAGCGCTTGGATCAGCTGAACTAGGACTACTAAAATAACTACTGTATAAAAGATGATATCACCGCGAAAACGCTGATAACCGAAGCGAATTGCCAGGTCCCCAAGCCCCCGTCCACCGACTGTACCAGCCATTGCTGAATACCCAACTAGGTTGATTGCTGTCAGGGTAAACCCGAGTACTAAGCCGGGCAGCGCTTCCGGCAGCAGGACTTTATAAACAATCTGCCAGGGAGATGCACCCATTGCTTGAGCAGCTTCAATTACACCTGGATCTACTTCCTTAAGGGAGCTTTCCACCACCCGGGCAACAAAGGGAATCGCCGCCACTGTTAGCGGCACAATCGCCGCTGTAGTCCCAATATAAGTTCCTATTATAAAACGGGTAAAAGGGATGATTGCTACCAGCAGAATAATAAATGGTATCGAGCGGCCAATATTGACAATCACGCTGAGAATTTTGTTCAGCAGTCTGTTTTCAGCAATATGTCCCTTGTCGCTGATTACCAACAGCACCCCTAAAGGCATCCCTAAGATTTGCGCTGCAACCACCGACACTCCCACCATATAAAGGGTTTGGCCCGTAGCCTCCCACAGTGTTCTAAACAGCATTGCTTTATCCATTGGAGATCACCTCCATCTCCACATCAAGGTTTCGCATGAACTTAAGGGCCTTTTGGATCTGATCCGGCTCACCAGTAATTTCGAGCAGCAGCATACCGAAGGGAATGTCTTTTATTTGATCAATTTTGCCAAACAGGATGTTTGCCTCCACTTCACAGCTGCGCAGCAGCGACGAGATTACCGGTTTGTGTGTCAGCTCACCGATAAAATTCAGTTTAAGCAGTACATGGCGGTTATCTGTGTGGGCTTTAATTCGCTGTAGCAGCTCCTCAGGAATTTGAGCATCGAGACTGCCTTGGATTAACCGCTTAGTAGAACTGCTCTGGGGTCGGGTAAACACATCGATTACCGGGCCGGTTTCAACAATCTTACCCTGATCAATTACTGCTACATAATCACAAATCGATTGGATAACCCCCATCTCATGGGTGATTAAAACAATAGTTAAACCCATATCTTGGTTAATCTGCTTTAACAGCTGCAGTACCGACAAAGTAGTTTCCGGATCCAGTGCTGAAGTCGCTTCGTCACTGAGAAGTACCTGAGGCTGATTAGCTAAAGCCCTGGCAATCCCAACCCGCTGTTTTTGACCGCCGCTGAGCTGATGGGGATAAGCCCCAGCCTTATCGGCGAGACCCACCAGTTCTAACATCTGGGCAACCCGGATTTTAATCGCATTTTTATCCATACCCACCAATTCCAGTGGAAAGGCGATATTACCAGCTGCAGTGCGGGATGAGAGCAGATTAAAATGCTGGAAAATCATGCCGATTTTTTTTCGTTCTTCTCGCAGCTGCTGCGGCGTAAGCTGATTCATATTAACCCCATCTACAATTACTTCCCCCGCATCGGGGGTTTCCAAGCCATTGATACAGCGGATCAAAGTTGACTTGCCTGCTCCGCTGAGGCCGATAATGCCGAAAATAACTCCTCTGGGTATGTGTAAGCTGACGTTATCAAGGGCAACTACTTCAGACTCCCCCCTAAAAACTTTCGAAACACCGACTAACTCAATCAATTCCCCACCTCCGGTAAATAAAAAACCTCTTCGATAAGAAGAGGTCCACAGCATCAAGCATCAAGCCTCCTCTTATCTTTCTGGATCAGATCCAGCAGGAATTAGCACCTTGTGGCAGCTGCCACCGGTTGCCGGGTTTCATCGGGCCAGTCCCTCCACCTCTCTGGATAAGAGTAGTGAAACTATAAATTTAATTATAACCTAAGTGTATATTTAGGTATAAGTATACGCATAGACAAATCTCTTGTCAAGAGAATTTTAGTGGGCTCAAAAAAAAAAAAGAGCGGCTCATTGTAGAATGAAATGCAACACGAAGAAATGAATGGAACCACAGCCAGAAACCCTGTATGATGTTGGTATCCACACTAACACGATACGGAGGTTTCGGCTATGGTTCCTGAACATAAGAAT
>JAAYLQ010000150.1 GCA_012521805.1 Bacillota bacterium | reverse complement strand
TTACTAAGCATTTCTATGAAGAGGTTTACTATGAAACCATTCCGATTTCTCCAGAACAAGCCCGATCCTTAGCCTTGGAGCGTGCTTGGCAGCAGCTGGAGGAGCTGGGAATTGATCGTGACCAGGTTTTAGAGACCCAGGTTGAGGAATATTCGATTGCGGATCAACATGGGGTGCGGGTGGGTATCATTGTGGAAATTGAGCAGGATATAGCTGAGTTTGTGCCTAAGCTCTAGTTTGCATCTACCCTACATTTTGCTTATAATATTTATGATCGGGATAGTTTTTTGAAGATAAATTAGGGGGTTTGTTAGTGGCTCATCAAGCAGTTGAGATAGTTTTTTCTTTGTCAGACATTGCCCAAGCTCAAACAATCAGCGGTAAAGGTGATGAGAATCTGAGGTGGTTAGAGGCCCAGTATGGAATTAAGGTTATCCCGCGGGGAATTGATCTAATCCTCAGTGGAGATGTTGAGGGTGTCGAGAAAGTGCGGCAAATTCTAGAAAATGTAGCTGGACTGAAGCGGGATATTACTGCTCATGATTTTCATTATGCCAGTACACTGATTGATGCTGGCAGTGGTGCTAGTCTGAAAGAAATTAATTCGGAAGTGGTTGTAACAACAGCACGTGGTCGGCAGATCTACCCGAGAACTGAGGGACAAAAGCATTATGTCCAGGCAATCAACAATAATGTGATTGTCTTTGGTATTGGTCCAGCAGGTACAGGTAAAACTTATCTTGCTATGGCTGCAGCGGTAGCAGCTCTGAAACGCAAGGAAATCAGTCGTCTGATTTTGACGCGTCCAGCTGTAGAGGCAGGAGAGCACCTAGGTTTTTTACCAGGGGACCTGCAGGATAAGGTGGATCCATATCTTCGCCCCCTCTACGATGCATTGTATGATATTTTGGGACAAGAACAGTATCTCAAACTGCGGGAGAAAGGAGTTATTGAGGTAGCTCCGCTGGCATATATGCGCGGCAGAACGTTAGATGATTCTTTTATTATCTTAGATGAGGCGCAGAATACTACTGACGAACAAATGAAAATGTTCCTGACGCGCTTGGGCTACGGATCTAAAGCAATTGTGACCGGCGATGTTACCCAAATTGACTTGCCGCGGGGACGCAGGTCCGGTTTAATTAAAGTGAGCAAGATCCTCAAAGATGTAAGGGGAATCGGCTTTTGTTATTTAACTGAAAGCGATGTGGTCCGGCATCCATTAGTGCAAAGAATCATAAAGGCCTATGAAGCGTTTGATGCTGATGAAAACGAATAGTAAGTGTTAACCCTGGAGAGGAGCTGCCACAATGGGTAAGTCGAAGTCAAAACCTTGGACTAAAGTGAAACAGAATCTAAAATCTAAGTTTGAACAGAATAACGTGCGCCAATGGGTTTTGGCTGTTTTAGTCTTTATTGGATTGTTCGGTATCCTTTCAATAAATATTTCACCAATTGGATATCAGGTTGAGGTCGGAGAAGTTGTTCGTCAAGATATCCGTGTCCCACGGGATATGGAAAATCGGGCTCAGACTCAAAGGGAGCAGCAGAAGGCTGCAGATAGGGCTGAAGCTGAAGCGAAAACCGATCCCAAATTTTACATTGTAAATCATGCTGTTGTTGTGGAAGCGTCAGAAAGGCTGGAACAGCTGTTTGCTGTTATTGCTGATGCTAGAGTTCAGCTTCATGAAACAGATGAACAGTTTGAGCAGTCGGAGCCGACTGTCCAAGCAGAAGGTGTTCAGAGAAAGTTGGCTCAAACAGTTGAGATCGTTTTACCAATCAATTATATAGAGCGATTATTGTTTACTGATGCGCTCGAATACAATACCTTTGTTGAAGAGAGCAAACGGATTATTATGGAGCAGATGCAGCAGCGGATTAGTGAAGCTGATAGCTCTCAACTGCCTGAGCGGATGCGTGTTTTGTTTGCTCAAAGCGACATCAACTTTAACTTACAGGAAGCAGCTGTGCAGATTGCTAATCAAATTATTAAGCCCAATTTGGTTTTGGATCATCAGGCTGTTGAACAGCAGCGTTTGGAGGCGGCTCGTGCGGTCAAGCCAGTGATAGTTAAAGCTGGTGAAATTATCATCAGTGACGGCACAGTAGTTGCAGAAGAGCATGTCCAAATGCTGAAAGATCTTGGTTTATATCAAGAAGGAATTGATTACTGGTCTCTGCTGGGACTGTTGATTATAGTTGTCCTGCTGTTGGTGCTGTTTGCAGTTTCACTGTATAAGTACAGCCCGGAAATAATTAAAAGCGAAAGTAGACTTGCCTTTGTCGGTTCAGTTTTGATTTTAGTTACATTAATTACCAAGATTCTTTCGCTGATTAATTGGCTGTTGATTATGTACTTAACACCAATTGCTCTGGCAGGGATGTTAATTACTATGCTGCTGGATTCCCGGACTGGTTATCTGACGGTAACGGTGCTATCGATCATCAGCGGGATCATTTTTCAATCGCTGCCTTTAGTAGCTCAAGGTTTAATCGGTGGATTAATCGCAATTCTCAGTGTTTCTCGGGTGAGCCAGCGCAGTGAGTTGATGCGGGCAGGCTTTATTGTGGGTGGTAGTAACATTCTAGTGATGATGGCATTCGGCTTACTTCAGGGTGATTCAAATATTATGCTCCACAGCTATCTAGGGTTGCTGAACGGATTGATCTGTTCGATCAGTGCTATCGGGCTGCTGCCTTATTTTGAGAGCGTGTTTGGAATTACGTCTGCAATCCGCTTGCTAGAATTAACAAATCCCAATCATCCTCTGCTGAGGCGCTTGTTGATGGAGACACCTGGAACCTACCACCACAGCATCATGGTTGGCAATCTAGCGGAAGCGGCTGCCGATGCGGTGGGGGCTGATGGACTGCTGGCTCGTGTGGGAGCAACTTTTCATGACATTGGGAAAGTGAAGCGGCCAATATTCTTTGTGGAAAATCAGCTGGGGGCAGATAACCCCCATGACAAGATTGCGCCGTCGCTGTCAACCTTAATCATTACAGCTCATGTCAAGGATGGGCTGGAATTGGCTAAGGAGCACAAACTGCCGCCAGTTATTACATCATTTATTACAGAGCACCACGGTACAGATTTGGTTAAATATTTTTATCATCGGGCTTTAGAAACTAATGAAGGCACAGTTAAGGAAAGTGATTTTCGTTATCCCGGACCGAAACCCCAGACTAAAGAAACAGCCATCGTGTCCCTTGCTGATGCGGTGGAGGCAGCAGTGCGCTCGTTGTCTAAGCCAACACCTGGAAAAATAGAAGGGTTGGTGCGTAAAATTATTCGCGACCGCCTTGATGATGGTCAGCTTGATGAAAGTGATCTGACGTTTAAAGACCTGAACAAGATTGCTGATGCGTTTTCTAAGGTATTGATCGGTATTTTTCACGGAAGGGTGGAGTATCCCGAAAAAATTACTCGAGAAGAGATTGAAGGAAAGGGAAAGGCATAAGTGGACCTTTATATCAATAATGAGCAAACCAAAGTTGACACTTCCGAATTAGAAGCATTGGTCAGAAAAGTTTTGGAGACTGGACTCAAAGTGTTAGCTGTTAAGGATCCGGTTGAAATCAGCGTTACATTTGTTGATAATGAGACGATTAGGACATTGAATCGCGATTACCGCGGTGTGGATCAGGTAACCGATGTTCTCTCCTTTGCACAGGAAGAGGGTGCTGAATTCATTCAGCCGCAGGGAGCTCCCCGAATGCTGGGCGATATTATTATTGCTTTAGAGCGGGCTGTCGAGCAGAGCAATGAGTATAATCACAGTCTTGAGCGGGAGGTTGGCTATCTTACTGCTCATGGTCTGCTGCATCTACTCGGCTATGATCATCAAACAGAAGAGGAAAGACACAAGATGCGGGAGCTTGAAGAGCTGGTCATGGTTGAGCTCAACTTAACGCGTGATTAGGGGGAGGCACGGTGAGGGCAAAAAATATTGGTGCCAGTTTTAACTATGCAATAGAGGGCATCATTTACGCAGTTAAGACGCAGCGCAATATGAAAATCCATTTCTTAATCGGGATATTGGTTTTGATTCTGGCTATTGTTTTGAATGTACCCCGGATTGAACTGCTGATTCTACTTCTGACTATCGGCTTAGTACTCTGCGCAGAAATGCTGAATACAGCGGTTGAGGAGGTTGTCAATCTGTTTGTAACCGAGTACCACCCGATTGCCCGCAACGCTAAGAATGTAGCTGCTGGTGCAGTGCTGGTATCTTCGGTAATCGCTGCTGGCATTGGTTATTTTGTTTTATTTGAACGGTTAATTCAGTTTGAAATCCGTTCATTACGGGACAGTTTTAGGCCGATTGATTTAACTTTGATTGCTGTTTTAGTTGTCATTGGATTGAGCATTATAATAAAAAGTACAACGGGAAGTTCTGATTACCTAAAAGGCGGTATGCCCAGCGGCCACACTGCTATCGCTTTCAGCTTAGCTACCGCCATTATGTTCTGCAGCAGTACATTTGTGGCAAGCTTAGGATTTGTGCTGGCTCTGTTAGTTGCCCATACGCGGGTGCAGAGCAGTATTCATTCTGTGCTGGAAGTAATCACTGGTGCATTCATTGGGGTTTTAATTACCCTAATTCTATTCCTGCTGCGCTTTTAGGTTAGGGGAGGGTTTATGGACAATTACCAGGAATTAATTATGCAGGCTAAACTAGCCATGGAGCAGGCTTACGCACCTTACTCGCGGTTTAGGGTTGGAGCTGCGCTGTTAGGCGCGAGTGGGCGGATATACCGCGGCTGCAACATTGAAAACGCAGCTTATAGTCCGACAATTTGTGCTGAACGAACCGCTGTTGTAAAAGCGGTGTCAGAAGGGGAGCGCCAGTTTAAAGCGCTGGCTGTAGTAGCTGAAACTGAAGAAGTAATCACTCCGTGCGGTGTATGCCGCCAGGTTCTGGCAGAGTTTTTTGATGATCAAGTGGTGATTTTGTTGGCTAATGCCGGTGGACAAGTTAGAAAAACGAATTTGTCAGAACTGCTGCCAGGAGCGTTTACTGGTGATAAATATGGATTATAAATTTATGCAGCTGACAGCCATGGATCCTGAACTGATCGCCCAAATAATTGCGATTGAACAGGATGCCTTTGGCATTGGCGGCATGAATTCTTGGTTTTTACCTCCGTTTATCCGGCACGGCCGTGTTTATATTATTCTTGATCAAAATCGAGTTGTGGCTGTAGCAGAATATATGCGCGATTTTAACGACCCGCGGCATGCTTATTTATTTGGTTTTGCGGTAAAAAAGCCTTACCGCAATCAGGGAATTGGAACAGCACTGCTGAAACAATCCCTTCGCTGTCTGGCGCAGGATGGCTTTGCAAGAGTGAGCCTCACTGTCGATCCGCACAATGCTGCTGCAATCAAGCTGTATACCAATCTAGGTTTTAAAAAAAGAGAGTTTCTGCCGAATGAATATGGAATTGGTGAGGACCGCTATGTGCTGACACTGGTGTTAGCTGATCTTAAGGAGGTTCACAATGGCTGAATTTAAGTCGGGTTTTGTTGCAGTAATTGGCAGACCAAACGTAGGAAAATCAACACTCCTCAACAGTTTGCTGGAACAAAAAATTTCGATAGTCTCGGATAAGCCGCAGACTACCCGCAATACTATTCAAGCAATTTTAACGCGTTCAGATGCGCAGATTATTTTCTTAGATACACCTGGCCTGCACCGGCCTTTACATAAATTAGGTGAATATATGGTAAAGGCAGCTAAGGCTGCCCTCGAAGAAGTTGATGTAATCTGTTATATGGTTGATGTTACCCAATGGCGTAAAGCAGATGAAATCATCGTTGAAGAATTAGCAAAAGTTGATACTCCAGTGTTTTTAATTGTTAACAAGGCAGACTTAGTTAGTAAGGAAGAGCAGGAGCAGTTCTGCAGTATGGCTTCAGCCAAGTTTGACTTTGCTGAGGTCGTAGTGGTGTCTGCTTTGGAAGGAGCTGGATTAGATCAATTCGTTGACACATTGGTTTCTTATCTGCCAGCAGGACCTAAATATTATCCCGATGATTGGGTTACAGATCATCCTGAACGCTTTGTAATGGCCGAATTCATTAGAGAACAGATTCTGCACCATACCGAAGAAGAAATTCCCCATTCGGTAGCTGTTTATGTTGACGAAGTTAAGAAGGATCCAGAAAAAGAGCTTGTATCCGTGCGGGCCACCATTTATGTGGAGCGCAATTCCCAAAAAGGTATCATTATTGGTAAACAAGGTTCAATGCTTAAAAAGATAGGGAGTGGAGCGCGGCTGCATATTGAGAATCTATTAGGCTCAAAGGTATTCCTGGATCTTTGGGTTAAGGTGAAGAAAGACTGGCGCAATAAAACCGGTTCTTTATCGGAGTTTGGCTATAATTAGGTACCCAAAAAATTGGGTGTGGGTGCGAAGAGTCTGTATGAAGGGGAGGATAGTCAATGGCAATCAATTCGGCTTTTGATAGTCAACGGGAAGAATTAAGCACTTTAGTAATCAAGGCTCAAGCTGGAGATAAACTAGTAAGGGAACAGTTAATCAAAGAGTATCGTCCTTTTTACCTCCGCGCAGCGTCTCAGGTTGCTAAAAAATATCTGGTACTGGGACGAGACGATGAAGCCAGCATCGCAATGTCTGCCTTTGATGAAGCGATCGATGCCTATAATCCTAAAGCGGGAGCTTCTTTTCTCAGCTTTGCTGAAATAGTAATTAAGAGACGGATGGTGGATTATTTCCGCCGTAAAGCTAGGAGTAGAGAGGAAATCCCCTTGTCATCGTTGGAAACAGATGATACAGAAGATAATATTATTCGTAAGATTGAACTGAAAGAAGCTTATGGGGTAATCCAACTGCAGCAAGAAGCAGAAGAGAGGCGGGAGGAGATTTTCCGACTGAACCAACTGCTTAGTGAATACGGAGTGCGATTTTCTGAATTGGTTAAGATCTCTCCAAAACATCAAGATGCTCGGGATCGGGCATTGGAGGTAGCTCGTATCTTGGCTAATGATCCGGAATTATTAAAATATCTTACACACCGAAAAGCACTGCCGCTGAAAGAATTGGAAAAGGTAGTGAAGGTCAGCCGTAAAACCCTTGAGCGGCAGCGAAAATACATAATAACACTGACACTGATCTTAGTCGGAGAATTCCACTACCTACAGGAATACCTTAAGCGTTCGGTTTGAAAGGGGAGGTAAGCATGAAACAGGGGAAGGGGATTGT
>JAAYLQ010000149.1 GCA_012521805.1 Bacillota bacterium | reverse complement strand
GGCAGCTGAGGGACATTCAGTTTAATGCTGAGGCAGCGGATTGTTTGATCAGCTCAGTTGCTCCGTATCCGGTAGGTTCGAGGGTGCAGCTTAACACCTCGGAAATTGGAATAGTAGTTGATGTGAACAATGACGATCGGGAACGGCCGGTTGTGCGGGTTTTATTTAATGCTGATGGCAGTAAGTGCCGCTCTAATTTTGAGGTGGATTTAGCTAAAGAGCAATCATTAGCTATTGTGAAGAGTATATCATGATTAGGTCTAAGGGCAGCTTTGCCCAAGAAAAAGCAAGAAAATACTTGGAAGCCCCAGGGTCTGATTACCCGGGAGCAGAACTACCGCACGAAATTTGGAGAAATAGATCTGAATCATTCAGGATGAAAATGTTGTAGTCTTTGTTGAAGTTAAATACCGCAGTTCAGAACAGTTTGGCAATCCTTGAGAAGTTGTTCATTGGCACAAACAGCGCAAAATTAAACAGATTGCTAGTCAGTATGTAGCCCACTTAGGGTACGAGCCTGTTTGTAGGTTTGATGTTGTGGGAATATTAGGGAATGAGATTTATTGGGTGAAGGGAGCATTTACATGAAGTCGAGACTAATTTCGCTGATACCAGCAGTATTGTTAATCGCTTTAAGCCTTGGTGCTGCAGCACAGGACTTTTCGGTTGATGCCGAAGTGGGCTTGTTATACGATTTTGAGTCAAGTCAAATCCTATTTGCACAAAGAGGCGATGAAGATAGGGTTCCGGCCAGCCTGGTCAAGGTGATGACCTTATTTGTAGCTTTTGATCGCATTGCTGCTGAAAATATTGCCCTCGATAACGAAGTAATTGTTAGTGAGCGAGCATGGCGAATGGGCGGCTCCCAAATGTTTTTAGAAGTAGGAGACAGAGTAACTTTTGAAGACCTGTTTTACGGTATCGCCGTTGTTTCTGGAAATGACGCGTGTGTGGCTGTGGCTGAGGCTTTGGCTGGAACAGAAGCTTTATATGTGCAGTGGATGAACAATAAAGCTGAGGAACTAGGTCTTGATCTTCACTTTGTGGATGTGCATGGTTTATCAGAAAACAATCGGATCAACGCCCGCGATTTCGCGCTGCTAGTTGAACACTATCTTAAGGCCCATCCTGAAGCAATAAAATATCACCGCGAACTGTCCTTTGGCTATCAACCTCGTTCCAGCTCGACTCCAATTGTTCAGTCAAACCGTAATGGTTTGCTCCGTACATATGAAGGCGCAGATGGCTTGAAAACCGGGTACTTAAGTAAAGCGGGATACAATTTGGTGGCAACAGCCGAAAGAGAAGGTCGGCGCTTGATTGCTGTAGTGCTTGGGGCAAGCAGCGAAGCCAAAAGAGAGCAGGAAGCGGCAAAGCTTCTTGACTATGGTTTTCGCAGTTTTGAAGCGGTGAGCATTGACGAACTACTATCGCAAACTCAAGCAAGGGTGTATAAGGGACGCAGCGATCAGGTCGAGTTGACTACAAATGCCAGTGTTAGTTTTCTAAGGGGCAACCAGGGTAGACTTAGTACTAAAGTTGAACTAAATGACTTGGAAGCACCAATTAAAGCAGGTGAGCAGGTAGGGACTGTTGCAGTCTATTTGGGAGAAGAGTTGTTGAAAGAATCGCCACTGCTGGCTGCTGAGTCAGTTGAGAGGGGCAGCTGGTTTACTGTTTTAATTGATTCAATTGTACTGTTTTTCAAAAAATTGTTTAGTCAGGGTTAGGAGAAGGACCTATTGGTCCTTCTCTTTTAAACACAGAAGAAGTGGTCGCCAATAATGTAGACAATTTCACGAGAACGGATCCAGTTGTGGGGACTCACCTTATCGGGATTATAAAAATAAAGAGCTCCACCGGTTGGGTCCGCACCTGATAATGCCATTTCGGCTGCTTTAATGCAGTCTGGATTTGGGTTGGCGATGCGTGCCAATCTTCCATCTGCTACAGGGGAGAACTGCTGTGGTTGATAGATAATTTCTCTAATGGAATTTGGAAAGCATGGATCTTTGAGACGATTCATCACAACTGCTCCGACCGCAACTTTACCAATAAACGGCTCCCCTTCAGCTTCAGCGTGAATCAGCCTGGCTAATTCGTACAGATCGTGACTCAAGTCTATTCACCTCCGTTATACAATACTCGCTGAATATTTTTATTGCTACAAAATCTACTTGCTGAAACAGGAATGTTTACGATATTCGTTGAAATAATGAACTGAAAATCAAAAAAAGAAAATATATTATAGTCTAGGGGAGGGATTACGTATGCAGATTGATGAGCTAGACCGCAAGATTCTGCAGCGTTTGAAGGATAACGGTCGGATTAGTTTTGTGACTCTTGCAGATGAGCTGGGTGTGTCAGAAGGTACTATTAGAAAACGTGTGCGCAAACTTGAAGAAAATGAGGTCCTCAATATCACAGGTGTGACAGATCCGTTCAAGATTGGCCTGGATACTGTGGCGTTTATTTGGCTGAAAATTGAACGCAGCAGACTGGAATCGGTAATTAATGAATTGAGCCAAATTGAGCAGATACGCTATTTAGTAATTACCACTGGAACATATGATGCTGTTGCCATGGCTGTGCTGCCGAATCGGGAGCGCCTGATTCAACTGCTGAATAAGCAGCTCGGCCAAATTCCTGGTGTACAGGGTACCGAAACGTCAATTGTACTGGAGATCCACAAACAAGTTTATGACTGGAGTCCCTTTGACCAAGACGCGCAACTAGGAGGTGAAGTGGATGGCACCAGCAGCTGATTTAGATCATATTGACCAGCAAATTATTGAACTGCTGCAGAAAGAAGGTAGAGTTCCTTACCTAGCGATTGCCAATGAATTGGGTGTTGCTGAGGGAACGATCCGGCGCAGGGTAGCAAGAATGTTGGATGAAAATATTCTTAAGATTGTTGGCATTACTGATCCACAGAAAGTTGGCATGAACACAGTAGCCTTAGTCGGCTTAACAGTTGAGCGCCGGCGGATTGAAGATACAATCATGCGGTTAAAGGATCTGCCTGAGGTTCGTTATGTAGCCGTTGCAACTGGGATGTACGATATCATTATCGAGATAGTTGTGCCAAGCAATGACGCCCTGCTCGAATTCTTAATTAAAAAACTAAATGAAATCCCCTGGATTGTTGGTACAGATACATCTTTAGTGCTTAAAATCAATAAGCAGAGTTTTGCTTGGGGTCCGGATGATTGATTAAAAAAGATTTACTGCTTCCCAGCGGTAGCGAAGCGCTTCGCTGATATGCTGAGGCTGAATCTGCCTGCCCAATTCTGCAATTGTTTTGGCAATTTTGATAGTCTTGAAGTAGCCGCTGCTGGATAATCTGAGGCGTTGTACTGCTGGCGTTAATTTTATTTTCTGCACTTCCGCATCACTGAGTAAACCGTTTGGTTTACAGGTTCTCGGTGGGACAGGCTGGATTGCTTCCTGCTGTGCCTGGTAATCCTCGATTTTAATTGGTTCCAGAAACGTGAACAGATCGATCCGATCCAGCAGAGGTCCCATCAGCTTTTCTGGTACCGATGGATATCACTTTATCTACAGCGGCATTGATGGTATGGATTACCAAGGTAGCCGCAGGGGCAGGCATTGGTGGTAGCAATCAACAAAAAATTTGCAGGATAGGCTATTCTTGCGTTTGCCCTCACAATTGTGATTTGATTAGCTTCCAAAGATTCACGTAATCCCTGCAGAACATCATTATGTAAAGCTCTGCTGATACCTGACGCTAACTGTCGCGAAGCATCAACTGTCAGCAGCAGAGCTTAT
>JAAYLQ010000025.1 GCA_012521805.1 Bacillota bacterium | reverse complement strand
CTTACATATTCGGCTTTTAACACTTAAAATTCCTGCCTTTAGCCAATTCTTGACATTTTTTACTGCATTTTCTATGATGAGGAAAAGGAAGTGATCACAATAGAAAACCAGATTATCACTGTCGAGGAAACCACCTCCACCAATGATTTAGCAAAGCATTATGCCAAGCAGGGAGCTAGCGAAGGTCTGGTAATCACTGCGAAACGGCAGACCCAAGGCCGGGGTAGGCGCGGTCGTATCTGGCATTCTCAGACTGGTGGTCTATATTTTTCTATTCTGCTCAGGCCGAAGCTACCGCCTACTGAAACAGCGAAAATTACGCTGTTGGCCGGCATAGCTGTCGTGGAAACACTCCGGGAGCACTACGGACTGGCAGCAGAGTTAAAATGGCCAAATGATGTTCTGATTAACGGCAAAAAAATTGCTGGAATTCTTACAGAAGGATCAATCAGCTCCAGCGGTAACTACATCATCGTTGGGATCGGAATTAACACCAACCAACCTGCTCCAACCCTGCCAGAACCAATCCAGCCCACCGCTGGTTCTCTGGTAGAGTTTATAAATGATCCACTCGATAATCAAGTGCTGCTGCAGCAGTTTTTGGCTCGGTTCAACAGCCATTACTACCCCTTTGTCCAAGGTACCCACCTGAAACTGCTTGATTTGGTACGGAAATATACCAGTTTGCTTGGTCAAGAGGTGCTGGTGGTTACTGACCAGGCAACATACCGGGCACAAGCACTCGATATCGCCGATAATGGCGCTTTAATTGTTGAGAAACCTGATGGAACAAAGCACAAATTATTGGCAGCCGATGTCACTGTACGGAGACAAAGCTGAGCAAAGGATGATTAAAAGTGACCGCAAAGAGATTAATTTATATTGGATTATTTGCCTGTTTAACAGTTCTGGGAGCCCTGGTCTCGATCCCAATCCCGTTATCAGTGGTGCCGATCACGCTCCAGATTCCCTTTACCCTGTCTGCAGGATTCTTGTTGGGACCGCGGGATGGCGCTTGGAGTCAACTGCTCTATCTATTTTTAGGAGCGGTGGGACTGCCGGTATTTTCTGGCCACTCAGGAGGTCTGGGAATGCTCTGGGGACCCACCGCTGGATTTTTGTGGGGATTTGTGCTCAGTGCTTATCTATTGGGATGGCTTGAACGCCGCTATCAATTCCGCACTTTTCCCGCCATCTTCCTATGTCTCAGTCTGGGACTGCTCTTAATTTATACCACCGGTGTGATCGGTTTGATGGTGGTACTAGATTACAGTTTGATTCAAGCTGTCGGGGCGGGAGTGGCTCCGTTTATCTTTGTAGACATGATCAAACTGCTTGGCTCCGCTTATGTAGTTAAACGGCTCGTCAAGACAGGCATGATTAAAGCAGCATCTTAGCACAGATGCTGCTTACTTGCTTTTTAGTTTTGCCCGTAGTACGCGTCTTTGCCGTGCTTGCGCAGATAGTGTTTATCAAGTAGGTATTGGGGAATTGCTTTAATTCCTTGAGTCACCCCAAAGGTAACACTGGCCATTTTAGCGCATTCTTCCAGTACCACACTGTTGACCACTGCATCCATTGCATCCTTACCCCAGGTAAATGGTCCATGCTGGCTGACTAACACAGCAGGAATCGCATCTGGATCTTTGTCTGCAAATGTTTCCACAATCACCTTACCAGTATTGAGCTCATAATCACCTTCTACTTCTCCTTGGGTCATAGGCCGCGTGCAGGGCACAGCTCCGTAGAAGTGATCTGCATGGGTTGTGCCTAAACACGGCAGCTCCATACCTGATTGAGCCCATCCAGTGGCATAAGTGGAATGGGTATGGGCAACGCCCCCAATATTGGGGAAGCTGCGGTAAAGCTCCAGATGAGTGGGTAGATCGGAAGAAGGCCGCAGATCGCCTTCCACCACTTCCCCATCAAGGTTAACAACAACCAGCTGGTCTGCGGTCATCTCGCCATATGGCACACCGCTCGGCTTGATCACCACTAACCCCCGCTCGCGGTCAATCCCGCTCACATTACCCCAAGTGTAAACCACTAAGCCCTTCCTATTTAACTCTAAATTAGCCTCTAAGACTTCTTGACGTAATTGTTTCAGCATCCAACATCCATCCTTATAAATTTCTTAAAGTATCTTCAAGCAAGCCGCCAATTGCTAAGTATTTGCGGTATTTTTCCTGATACTTAGCTGCCTGTTCAGGCCTGGGCAGATAAGTTTCGCTGAATCTAGTTCCCATCTGCTTTTGCGCTTCGTGGATATTCGGATAAACCTTTGCAGCTACTGCAGCAAACATGGCAGCTCCCAAAGCACAAGTTTGATCTGATTCGGTAACTTTAATCGGCATGTTGAATACATCAGCAGCTACCTGCATCACAAAAGGATTTTTCTTCGGAATTCCACCTAGAGCGATCACTTCATCAATTTCAACGCCTTCTTCAACAAAGCGGTCAATTACAGCTTTGGCACCAAAGGCGGTCGCTTCCACTAACGCTCTAAACAATCTCGGTGCATCTGAGCCCAAGTTTAAACCAAGTAAAGCGCCTTTTAAAGCTTGATCTGCGTCTGGAGTGCGTCTGCCGTTCAGCCAGTCTAAAGCGATAACCTGGGTATCTTCAACCGACAGAGCTTCGGCCGCTTCAGTCAAGCGCGGCAAAATTTGATCAGAAATCTGTTCAACCACTTCTGGCGAAACTGTTCCTTCGACAGCATTCACCAGCGGCCAGAGCAGCACATTTCTGAACCAAGCGAAAACATCTCCGAAAGCAGATTGACCAGCTTCTAAGCCAACCATGCCTGGAATGACTGATCCATCCACCTGCCCGCAGATACCGCGCACCAATTTATCCTGCATCACATCGTAAGAAGCAACCATAATATCACAAGTGGAGGTACCCATAATCTTAACTAAAGCTCGATCTGTTACACCGCCGCCAACCGCACCCATATGGGCATCAAAGGCACCTACTGCAATAGCAATACCTGGCTTCAATCCTAATTTCTCTGCCCATTCCTCGCATAAAACACCAGCCAGCTCGTCTGCTGGATAGGTTTCTGTGTACATATTTTTAGTTACACCAGCCATTATCGGATCGATGGCAGTGAAGAATTCTTCACTCGGCAGTCCATTCCACTCAGGATGCCACATCGCCTTGTGACCAGCTGCACAGCGACTGCGTTTAATCTCCTCCACTGACTTCACACCCGCCAACAGAGCTGGCATCCAGTCGCAGTGCTCAACCCAGGAATAGGCTGCTTCTCTGACCTGAGGATCTTGGCGGTAGATGTGGAGAATCTTAGCCCAGAACCATTCTGAAGAGTAAATACCGCCAACATACTTTGTATAATCGATGGACGAATGATTCCATGCGTAATCATTAATTTCAGCCGCTTCTTGAACTGCAGTATGGTCCTTCCAGAGAATAAACATGGCGTTTGGATTCTCACTGAATTCTGGCAGCAGTGCCAATGGCGTACCGGTCTGATCTACAGCACATGGTGTGGATCCGGTTGTATCAATTCCTATTCCCACAACGTGATCAGCTACTTCTTTGGGCAGCTGGGCTAGTGCACCTGTAATGCATTCCTGCAGACTTTCGATATAATCTAGGGGATGCTGTCTGAATTGGTTGTTTGCAGGATCGCAGTATAAACCCTGGGCCCATCTTTTATAGTACGAGACTGCTGATGCTTCCTCTTTGCCTGTACGTGTATTCACAACTAAAGCACGAACTGAGTCGGTTCCAAAATCGACACCAATTACATATTTATCCATTCTTTCCGCTCCTTACAATAAAATGATATTAATCACCGCATTATACATTTCAGCAATCGCAACTCGGTTTCCTGCCAAAAAGCCGGAAAGTTAGACTAAACTTCCGGCAGCGGATTAGTAATCAACTGTTCGATCTGATCAGCTGCGAGGATTTCTACTAAATCCTGGCTGCTCGCTGCCCTGTCCCGCAGCACTACACCACCGATACCAAGATCAACAACCTGATGGAAATCGGATCCCGAAATCTTTAACAATCCGTGTGTGTCGGCAAAAGCCAAAGCCAAGTGATTTTGGGACTGATGCCGTGGATTGCCGTTAAACACCTCTACACCATCGAGCAGCTTGGGATCTGCCCTCTCGATATAGGGACGGAATGGGTGCGCTTGATAAAGCAGCATCCCATTAGCTTTAGTCAGCTGATACAGCTCAGCTAATTGTAGATTGTACAGCTGGGGGTGGGCCAGCAAAAACTCCTCAGTCACCCCATACACCAGGTATTCGTTGGCACTACCCGCCAGTCTGATTTCAATACCGAGCAGAACATCCACGCCCAGTTTTTCTCCTGCTTCGCGGGCAGCTAAATATCCGGCTAAATACTGCCGTACCTTATCCCTCCACGAGGATGCCGGCAGCGATTCAAAGAACTGCTCGCAGAAATGATCAGTGATCACTACCCCCTGATAGCCTGCTTGCTGATACAGCTTGACTACCTCCTCTGCCGCAACATGGGCACAGGGACTGACGCTGCTGGTGTGAACATGAAGATCGTATTTATATAATTTCATAGCATTACTCCTTGCTGCACAAGTTTAAACAGTCCTTTCAAGTATAGCATTAATCAGGAAGGATGGCCTGCAGATCCGCCAAAGAGCTAGCCTCAGCGGCTAGCTCCCGGGAATAACTATTACCTGTCCGATCTGCAGTTTTCTTGGATCGTCAATCTTGTTAACCTCGATGATGCGATCGATCAGCTCTTGACTGGGTGGGTTTTCTATATGGGATGCCAATGCCCAAATCGAGTCACCCCTGCGGATCGTAAAAACAGCAGTTCCCTGCTCTGCACCAGCAGCCTTTTGTTCGCCCAAGCTCTCTAATCTCTCAACAATCACCACTTCTAGTTCAGCTAGTTCTGCCAGAAGCGCAGCATGCATCGTAGTAATCGACTGCTGCAGTTCGAAAATCACTGCTGCTAACATATCTGACTGCTCCTGCTGCTTGGATACTGCCGCAGTCAATTCATTTAACTGAACTTCTAAGTCGTTGATTTGGGCTAATGCAGCGATAAACTCGGTCAAATCAACTTCGTCCTGTGGCAGCGCTTGAATTTTGAGTTCAAGCGTTACTAAGCGCTGCTCGATACCGGTCAGACGGCTGCTGAGATCTCCTCCAAGGGCAGCAACCGCTTCTACAGCGGGGTCTTCTCCGCTGTCGCGCTTATGATATACGTTCCACAAGACATAAGTATTGATTAGAATCGAGAGAATTGCCAAAATCAAAGCCGCTCTGATCGCCAAATAAACAAATTTGCTGCTGTAGGCACTTTTGTGTTGATCCGCCTGCTTCATGAAAGATTCCTCCAATGGAATTTTTTATTAACCTGTCAGCTTCTTCACTGCTGCTGACAGCATCAGTTTGATCCGGTTTAACTGATTAATTTCGCTAGCACCGGGATCGTAATCAACTGCTACTATATTACTGTTTGGGTACACCCGCTTTAGCTCGCGCATCATCCCTTTCCCGGTAACATGATTCGGCAGACAAGCAAACGGCTGCATGCAGATAATGTTTTCCACGCCCTGTTCAATTAACTGAACCATCTCACCGGTTAGGAGCCAACCCTCACCGGTCTGATGTCCAAGGGAAAGAATCTTTTTAGCAGCATCTGCTGTTTCGTAAATCGGATGAGGTGGGAAAAAGCGTTTACTGGTTTTTAAAGCATTGCGATAAGTAGTGCGGTACAGCTCCATTACTTTGATTACAAATCTGGAAGCAGCTTGTTCAATTTTACTGCCGGAAAGATACTGCGCTCGATAATCCAAGCCAAACGCTGAATACATAAAAAAATCGAGGAGATCGGGGACTACTGCCTCAGCACCTTCGTCTTCAACTAGGCGCACCACATCATTATTAGCAGTAGGATGGTATTTCACCAAGATTTCTCCCACAATCCCGACTTTTGGCTTTTCCTCATCAGTGATTTCAAATGCTTCGAAATCACGAATGATCTCTAACACAGTTTGGCGGAATTTTTTCACCGACAAGCTGTTGAGGGCATTTTTACAACGTTCCATCCATTTGTGATAGAGCTTATTGGCAGAGCCTGCCACCTTCTCATAGGGACGTACCCGATGGAGAACCTTCATCAGCAGGTCACCATAAACCAGGCTCATCATTCCCCGGTGCAGCAGTGCCGGTGTTATTTTAAAGCCGGGATTTTTTTCCAATCCTTTGGGGTTTAAACTGATAACAGGTACATGTGGAAAACCAGCATCAACCAAGGCTTTCCGCAAAAACCCAATGTAGTTTGTAGCCCGGCAGCCTCCGCCCGTTTGGGTAATCAAAACCGATGTATTATCCGGATCGTACTTACCTGATTTTAAAGCAGCGACCAACTGACCGATAGCTATAATTGCCGGGTAGCACGCATCGTTATTGACATATTTCAGTCCCTCATCAACAGCTTCATAATCAATTGCAGGACACACTACAATCTGATACCCCGACAGAGCGAAAGCTTGTTCTAAGAGTTCAAAATGGATTGGTGCCATATTAGGGGCGAGAATAGTGTGCCTTTCCTTCATGTCTTTAGTAAAGAGACTTCTTTTATACTTGGCTTCACCCTTTTTCCGCTGGTATCCTTTTCGCTGTCTTTCGGTTAGGGCAGCTTTGAGGGAGCGAAGCCGAATTCTAGCAGCCCCAAGGTTGTGGCCTTCATCAATCTTTAATACCGTATACAGCTTGCTGTGCTGCTCCAGAATCTCTTGAACCTGGTCAGTAGTGACTGCATCCAATCCGCATCCAAACGAATTCAACTGCACCAGCTCAACGAGATCCTCTTCCGCTGTAAAAGCTGCCGCTGCATACAGGCGGGAATGGTAGGCCCACTGATCCACAACCCGCAAAGGCCGCTCCACACTGCCAAGATGGGCTACCGAGTCTTCAGTTAATACCGCCATTCCCAGCTGATTGATCAGTTCCGGAATTCCATGGTTGATTGCCGGATCGATATGGTACGGTCTGCCGGCCAATACTATGGCAAATCTCTGATTCTCATTGGCCCAAGCTAGAGCTTCCTCACCTTTGGCCTGGATATCGCGGCGGAAGTGCTCCTGCTCCTGCCATGCCCGGTCTACAGCCTGAGCGATTTCTCCATAGGGAATTTGGTAATCCCTCAGCTCCTCCCACAACCGCTGGGTTAACCGCTTTTTATGATCAAAAGGCAGAAACGGATGAAGCATTTTGACCTGCTTGTCCCGGAGTAAGACAACATTTTTGCTTAATACTTCTGGATAGGATGTTACAATCGGACAGTTAAAATGGTCATCCGCCTGCGGCTGCTCCTTTTGTTCGTGGGTTAAGCAGGGCAGAAAGATCGTGTCCACTCCCTGCTCCACCAAATCAACAATATGACCATGACTTAATTTTGCCGGGAAACAAACAGTTTCAGACGGCATGGTTTCGATTCCTTTTTCGTAGATAGCTTTGCTGGACCGGGAAGACAGCTTTACAGCAAATCCTAACTCAGTGAAAAAAGTAAACCAAAATGGATAATTTTCATAGATATTCAGCACTCGGGGAATCCCGATAACCCCTCTTTGGGCATCGCTTTCTGCAAGAGGTTGATACTGAAACAGCCTTTCATATTTGTAGCGGTATATATTTGGCAGCTCGGACCCAGAGCTTTCTCTGCCAAGTCCCCGCTCACATCTATTTCCTGATATATATCGGTCATTACCACCAAAATCATTAATGGTCAGCAGACAATTATTCCCGCACCGTTTACATCTGGTATGGCGAGTAGTGACCGATAAGTGCTCGAGCTGCTCAGATGTTAACAAGCTGGTTTGGTGTTCCGGCTGGAATCTCTCCCTTGCAAGCAGCGCAGCTCCAAAGGCACCCATTATTCCGGAAATATCTGGCCGAATCACTTCCCGCTCGGCCAGCAGTTCAAAGGCTCTGAGCACCGCATTATTGGCAAAGGTTCCACCCTGGACCACAATTTTATTGCCCAGCTCCTCGCTGTTTTTTAGTTTAATAACTTTAAACAAAGCATTTTTTATTACCGAATATGACAAACCTGCAGAAATTTCCCCTACTGATGCTCCTTCTTTCTGCGCTTGTTTTACGCGCGAATTCATAAACACGGTGCAGCGGGAGCCCAAATCAACCGGGTTCGGTGCAAACAATGCTTCTTGGGCAAACTCCTCAACACCCATATTGAGAGATTCAGCGAAGGTTTCTAAAAACGAACCACAGCCTGATGAACAGGCTTCGTTAAGCATGATCTGTTCAATCACGCCATCCTTAACACGCATGCACTTCATGTCCTGGCCGCCGATATCCAAGATAAAATCAACGCCGGGACAGAAAAACTCAGCCGCTTTATAGTGGGCTACTGTCTCAATCTCCCCGATATCCACTTTTAGGGCTGCTTGAATAAGCCCTTCACCATACCCGGTTACCGCCGCATTGACAATTTGCGCTGCGTTAGGCATTGCTTGATACAGCTCTCTTAAAGCACTCACAGTAGTTTTTAAAGGATCCCCTTGGTTCTTGCTGTAATAGGTGTGAAGCAGTGCGCCATCTTCTCCAATTAAAGCCAATTTAGTAGTGGTGGATCCGACATCAATGCCTAAAAAGCACTTTCCAGCATATCCCGCTAAATCTTGTCTGGCAACTTTATTTTGATCATGCCGCATCTTAAAATCAGTCCATTCCTGTTCATCAGCAAAGAGCGGCCTCAATCTTGGTGTTTCCTTTAAAGATTCTGCATCCAGATTTTCAATTCTGCTGATCAGCTCGGCAAAAGCAACCGGTTCAGTGCCAATGGATGCTAAAGCCGCACCTAAAGCAATAAACAGCTGGGGATGGTCAGGCAGAATTACTTGGTCGGATTTTAAATTGAGTACCCTGATAAAATGCCTGCGCAGTTCAGACAGGAAATACAAAGGCCCACCTAGGAAAGCGACATTGCCTCGGATCGGGCGGCCGCACGCCAGATTAGTGATTGTTTGGATCACTACTGCGTTTAATACTGACGCAGCAATATCTTCTTTAGCAGCTCCTTCGTTTAAAAGGGGCTGCACGTCAGTTTTGGCAAAAACACCGCATCTAGCTGCAATTGGATAGATGATTTTGTAGTTTTTGGCCAGCTCATTTAAGCCAGCTGCATCTGTTTTCAGTAAAGATGCCATCTGGTCGATAAATGCCCCAGTGCCGCCAGCACAAATGCCATTCATGCGCTGGTCAAGACCATCTTTAAAGAAAGTAATCTTGGCATCTTCTCCTCCCAATTCGATCACAACGTCCGTCTGGGGATAAAATCGTTCAATCGCTTGAGTGGAGGCGATTACTTCTTGAGTGAATCCCACAGCTAAGCTCTCGGCGATGCCAATCCCACCCGAACCGGTAAACATAATCGTTATCTTTGATTCGG
>JAAYLQ010000148.1 GCA_012521805.1 Bacillota bacterium | reverse complement strand
TCTGCCAAACCGATGGTTTCACCACGAAATGGGTCTGGTGGATTTAACGAAATATGAGGTCGGTCTTTTGCATCAATACTACGAAGTATGACTGAGGTCTATCAGGAGCGGTATACGCGGTCCGTATGTACCGTTCTGTGAGAGGAAAACCGCTAGGCTGATCACCTAGCGGTTACCTACTCGATTTGCAGGATCCCCTCAGCTTTAGCAGAATTGGATTAATAATGTTAACGAACGAATGGGAGGGTTAACTTTGGTTATGTGGTATAATCGGCCTGCGGCTGAATGGGTCGAAGCACTGCCAATCGGCAATGGCCGTTTAGGTGCCATGGTCTTTGGTGGTGTTGCAACAGAGCGGATTCAGCTGAACGAAGATACTCTTTGGTCAGGCCGACCTCGAGACAAGAACAACTACAATGCTTATAAATATCTGCCGGAAGCGAGGCGGCTGATCTTTGCCGGGAAATATCAAGAGGCGCAGCGGCTGATCGAAGAAAAGATGCTGGGGGCATATACAGAAGCTTATCAGCCAATGGGGAATATGTGGATTACAAGCGAGGTTGATGGCAGTATTCGTGATTACCGCCGAGAATTAGATTTAGAGCGGGCGGTTGTAACAGTCGCATATACCACTGAGTCCACTCAGTATCGGCGGGAGATCTTCTGCTCCTATCCCGACCAAGTTATTGTGCTGCGGCTGACCAGCAATCAGCCGGGGAAAATCTCCTGTCAATTAGCCTTAGACAGCCCCCATCGGTTTCGGATCAGCAGTGAGGCTGACAATCAACTGATCCTGGATGGGAGATGCCCTGTGTATACAGCTCCAAACTATGTTACCGATGAACAGCATCCGATCATCTATGAAGATGAAGTGAGCAGAGGTATGCTTTACCGGGTGCTGGTGCAGGTGGCAGCTGAAGGTGGGTCTGTGGCATTTACCGACGGAAAACTGCAGATAGCAGGTGCAGATGCTGCTACTATTCTGTTAACAGCGGCTACCAGCTTTAATGGTTTTGACCGCAATCCTTATTTAGAAGGGAAAGATCCAAAACCGATCTGTGCTGAACTGATCAATCAGGCTGCGGCCAGGTCCTACCAGGATCTGCTTGACGCTCACCTTGCAGATTACCAATCTCTGTTTAACCGGGTCAAGCTGGATTTAGGTGCTCCCCTCTATCCAAATCTGCCCACCGATGAGTGGTTGGCTAAAGTTAAAGTGGACAAGCTTGATCCAGCTCTGGTGGCTTTATATTTTGATTTCGGCCGCTATCTAATGATTGCCTCATCGCGACCGGGCACCCAGCCGGCAAATCTTCAGGGCATCTGGAATGAGTCAGTGCGGCCGCCGTGGAGCTCCAACTACACTACCAACATCAACGTCCAGATGAATTACTGGCCTGCTGAGGTGTGCAATCTGCCTGAATGCCATACTCCTTTGTTCGATCTGATTGATGAATTGGTGATTACAGGAGGAAAAACAGCCCGGATTCATTACAATGCCCGGGGCTGGACCGCTCATCACAATGTCGATATCTGGCGCCATGCCGCTCCCGCTGCCGGATCAGCGATGTGGGCCTTTTGGCCGATGGCTGGTGCCTGGCTGTGTCAGCATCTTTGGGAGCACTATGCGTTCAACCAAGATCGAGAGTTCTTAGAGAAGCGGGCCTATCCCGCGATGAAGGGTGCTGCCCTGTTCTGCTTGGATTGGCTGATCTCTGATCGGGATGGCAATTTGGTGACCTGTCCTTCGACTTCTCCGGAAAATAATTTTTTGGTAGAAACAGGTGAACGGGTCGCAGTCGCCCTAGGTTCAACGATGGATCTGTCTCTCATTTGGGAGCTGTTTACCAACTGCATTCAAGCGAGCGAAATTTTAGGCATCGACTTGAGTTTTCGCCGTGAGCTTGAAACTGCTCGGGAACAGCTGCTGCCGTTAAGAGTCGGGCACCATGGACAGCTGCAGGAATGGTATGAGGACTTTGAGGAAGCGGAGCCGGGACACCGCCACGTTTCCCATTTGTATGGCTTGTTTCCCGGTAGGCAGATCCTCAAACATAAACATCCCTGCTTGAGCCGGGCCTGTTAGGTTTCTCTGGAGCGGAGACTAGCCCATGGCGGCGGTCACACCGGCTGGAGCTGTGCTTGGTTAATCTGTTTGTTTGCCCGTTTGGAAGATGGGGAAAAAGCCCATCAGTTTCTCAGCACACTGCTTAAACGCTCTACCTACAATAACCTCTTTGATGCCCATCCGCCCTTTCAGATCGATGGAAACTTTGGGGGTACCGCCGCAATAGCCGAAATGCTGCTCCAGAGCCATGCTGGTGAGCTGAGTTTACTCCCAGCACTGCCCGAGGCCTGGTCTTCCGGTTCTGTTACAGGGCTTCGGGCTAGAGGAGCCTTTACTGTTGATCTGTACTGGCAGAATGGTCAGCTGACAAAAGCTGTCATTAAATCTGAGCTTGGTGGTCGCTGCCAGATTCGTTATCCTCAACCGCTGGTCGTTTACTGCGGAGGCGAGCCGGTGGAAGTTGTGGCGGAGGAGGATGCAGTATTCAGTTTTGATACCAAAGCGGGAGGCTGCTATGAGCTGACAGCAGGGAAGGGAAGGGACTGAGGCGAACTTATATTCTGTTAGAGTGGAGGTAAGTCTATGATTGAACAGGTGCTAGCAGAATTCCGCAGCAGGCGGGAGTTTGCAGATAATATTACCTTTTGGCATTCAATACCAGCCAAACCAGCAGTTTATGAACCTTTCCCTGAGGGACTGAATCCAAAGCTTGGAGAGCTGCTTCAAGCTGAGGGAATTGCACAGCTCTATACCCATCAGGCTCAAGCTTTTGAGCTTGTCAGTGCCGGTCATGATATTGTGGTGGTAACTCCCACTGCTTCCGGTAAAACTTTGTGCTATAATCTTCCGGTGCTCAATCATATTCTTGAGCATCCGGAAAGCAGAGCCCTCTATTTATTTCCCACTAAAGCGCTGGCTCAGGATCAGGTGGCGGAATTAATGAGTTGGGGCGAGCGGTTGGGAGAAACAATCAAAACCTATACTTATGATGGGGATACAGCGGCCGATGCTAGGCAGGCAATTCGTTCTGCTGGCAATATCGTGGTCACTAATCCAGATATGCTTCATTCCGGGATTCTGCCCCATCACACTAAGTGGATGCGCTTATTTGAAAATCTCACCTTTGTGGTAATTGACGAGCTCCACACCTACCGCGGTGTTTTTGGCAGTCATGTTGCTAATGTGATCCGCAGGCTGCAGCGAATCTGCAGTTTTTACGGCTCACAGCCGATCTTTATCTGCGCCTCGGCGACCATCGCTAATCCTGGGGAGCACAGCGCGCGGTTAATTGGCCGTCCTGTGCAGGTAGTTGACCAGAATGGGGCACCAAGCGGTCCCAAGGAAGTGCTCTTTTACAATCCACCGGTTGTCAATAGGTCACTAGGGATTCGCCGCAGCTCGTTATTGGAAACCCGCCGCATCGCCGAGGAATTAATCCGCAGGCAGATTCAGACGATCATTTTTACCAGGGGCAGAGTGGATCTGGAGGTGCTCCTGTCCTATCTGCGGCGGTCATTTCAGCGCCTCGGGGACTTAACGGAAAAGATCAGGGGCTACCGCGGCGGTTACCTGCCTAAACAGCGCAGGGCAATTGAGCGGGAGCTGAGGGAAGGTAAAGTGTTAGGGGTGGTCAGCACCAATGCCCTTGAGCTTGGGGTAGATATCGGCAGTCTGCAGGCAGTAGTGATTAATGGTTATCCCGGCACAATCGCCAGTTTGTGGCAGCAGATTGGGCGCGCTGGCCGCAAGCATGAGCTGGCTTTAGCAGTTTTAGTGGGGAATTCCAGTCCCCTCAACCAGTATCTTGTCAACAATCCTGAGTTCATTCTTGAGCAGGGAGCGGAAAAAGCTTTAATTGATCCAGACAATATTTATATTCTCCTCAGTCATCTAAAATGCGCTGCCTTTGAACTGCCCTTTAAAGCAGGGGAGCAGTTTGGGGGTAGAAACGTAGCGGAATATTTAGATTTCCTTGTGGAGCAGCAGGTACTGCGGTTGGTTGAGCAGCGCTA
>JAAYLQ010000147.1 GCA_012521805.1 Bacillota bacterium | reverse complement strand
TTTTGGCAGCTGTATTAATTTTGGTTAACCGGCCGGTTAGATCAACCTGCATTATCGGCAGCTCGATTGCTTCCAACTGGTACTGCAGCAGATCGAGGTCTGTCAGCAGCTGAGTGTTATCCTGTTGGAGTTGGGCAAGTTTTTCCTGCAGCAGTTGATTATCTGAGGCCCGCTCCATTAAAGCTGCGTCTTGCTGAGCAATTTGTTCTTTGAGAGCTGCTAATTCGGCTGTCAGGTCGGAGGTTTTCTGCTGTTCGCTGGTGAGCTGATCGATCAGCTGTTTCCGTTCGCTGCTGCAGGCTTCAGTATGCTGCTGATACTCTGCCCTAATTTCATCCGCAGTGGTGTGGGCAGCTGCCAGCTGCTCCTCAAGTTCTTTGATAGCATCATCTCGCTGGTGGAGTTCGGTTAGGTCCTTAACCCAAACTGCATAGCTCTTACTTTCTGAATCAAAAGGAACGAAGTGGACGATTAGGTTGCGCGGCTGGCCATCAATGCTGATTACAGTTTCAATTTCCTGTACCGTTTGCTCTTCGCTGGCTTGAGCAGCAGCTTTAAGCAGTGCTTCCGGATCTTGGCAGTTTGTTCTGACAAATTCAGTGAGAGTTTCAAGGGTTAGTTGGTCCGCTGGAATGTGAACTGCGTTCTGCACAGCGCGATTGTGGAGGTGTATTTGGTGCGAATCAAGAAGCAGTATTGGGGTAGGGTTGTGATCCAGCAGGTTGATGATATCCGCTGTGCGCTTTTCCGTCTCTGCTACTTTAGCGACAAGTTCGCTCACATCGTTTAAGAATAGGAGCTGGCGGTTGACCTTCTCGTTGACAATTTCTTTGGCAACTTGGACTGCAGCATAGCATCTTTGCATGCGGCGAACTTTGATTCTTACTATGCGATCAAGAGTTTCTTGCTGGCTTTGTTCTAAAAACAATCTGATTTCTTCCTGGTCATCTGGATAAAACAGTGCTGAAAGTACATCCTTAAATTCTAGGTCCTCGGCTTTTGTGCCGGTGAGGACTGCAGCAGCCTTGTTCACTTTTTTGATCCGCAGTTGGTGATCGAGTTCAATAATGGGACAATCAGCAGCTTCAATGAGAAACTGGGTCCCGGTTAGTTCTGCATCAAGGAGATCCTTTTCAGCATTGATTTCATTCAACCTCTGCTGGAGCTTGAAACTGGCGCCTATGATCCCGGCAACTGTCACAATCCTTAAGAACAGGTCCCAGAATCCGGGATAGTACAGGTTAACGAAAAAGCTGCTGTCTGCAATTAGAATTGTGCTCCTAATCGTGGCGATCAGCCAATAAATAACTGCGATTAGTCCGCCCAGCTTTAAAACACAGAACCGGTCAAATTCTTTCACTTTGGTTTCCTCGGTCGACATTGCAAAACCCCCATTCCAAGAAATGTTAAATACTTGTATATAGATTATTCATTATTCTTCAGGAAAAACCTTTTTCAAGATTGTGATAATCTGTAAATACAAGGAATTCAGGTTTGAAATGCGAATATTACATGAATATAACATTACAGTTATTTACTTTTTTGGAGGCGTTAGAAGTTATGGATAAGGTTATTCATCTTGGGATTGATGTAGGATCGACTACCGTCAAGATCGTGGCGTTAAATGATCAGCTCAAGCTTGTGTTCAGCGACTATCAACGCCACTATGCAGATATCAAGGAAACGGTAATCTCGATGATGCGTGCAGCCTATACTCGGTTCCCCGAATCAAAGATAACGATTATGTTTACCGGTTCGGGTGGGATTGGCATCGCCGAGAGCTTAGCTGTGGGATTCACTCAAGAAGTAATCGCCTCCACTCAAGCGATTGAACGATTTTATCCCCAGAC
>JAAYLQ010000146.1 GCA_012521805.1 Bacillota bacterium | reverse complement strand
TAAACTCGTTTGTGGTGCAGAATGGTGCAGCGTTCGCATGCCCAAACTTTTCTGGGCATCGCATTTTGGTCAAGGTAATGCAACCAATATCCGCCCAGTTCGGTTAATGCCAATCGAGAGCATTCCTGGTAAAACGGACAGTAGCATGTGCGGCAGTCATAATCCCCTGCTGGGATACCTTCATGACAGGGGTAGTAGCGGCAGGCTTGGCGTAAATTGAGATTATTAGGGTTGAGTCTGATCTTTTTCATGGATCTTACCTTCCTGCTGGAGTTTCTTCTATTCATTCGCGAAATGCAATTTAACTCCTTGTGCTCCTAGCTATTGACGCATTTTCTGATAAGTGATATCTTTTAGTTAGTTGTTAGAAGCTGGGAGTGATAGTGATGATCAAACTGGAGCATGTCAATAAAACCTACAGCGGTGGTGTGAAAGCAGCTGATAATCTTTCCTTAACAGTACGGCCGGGTGAGATATTTGGCTTTTTGGGCCCCAATGGTGCTGGTAAAACTACCGCCATTAAAATGATTACCGGAATTTTAGCCCCAGACAGCGGACGAATTGAAGTAAACGGCATTGATATCTCGCAGAATCCGCTGGAGGCAAAAAAGCAGATTGGTTTTGTGCCGGATACACCCAATATGTTCTTGAGGCTTAAGGGAATCGAATACCTCAATTTTATGGGGGATATTTATGAAGTGCCGCTGGATATACGTAGAGCCAGAATAGCTGATTTATGTGAGCGGTTCGAAATGACTGAAGCTCTCAATGCTCAGATTCAAAGCTACTCCCATGGGATGCGGCAGAAAATTATCATTATTGGAGTTCTGCTTCATGATCCTGAGGTTTGGATCTTAGATGAACCCATGACAGGGCTGGATCCCCGTTCATCGTTTCTGCTGAAGGAGATGATGCGGGAACACGTCAGCAACAACAAAATCTTATTTTTCTCTACCCATGTATTGGATGTGGCAGAAAAAATATGCGACCGGATTGCAATTATTAACCGCGGTAAAATTTTGTTTACAGGCAATATGACTGAGATGCGGGAGCACTTCCGCAAAAATGATTCTCTTGAGAAATTCTTCTTGGAGCTGACTGATAATGAGGAATAAAACATGGACTTTGGCAAAAGTGATGTTGAAGAGCGGCGGCGGTATTGACTTGGGGTTTAACCGCCACAAGAAATGGTCATGGATTATTCCAGCAGCCCTATTTATTCTGTTCATTCCCCTTACCCTGATAGCTTATCTGGAAATGGTTGGCTTTGTGTATCAAAGTTTAGCTGTGATCGGACAGGAGGGCGTAATTTTAAGCTGGGGTTTAGCCCTTAGTTCCCTGATTATCTTTATCTTTGGCATTTTCCATGTTGTCAGCAGCTTTTATTTTGCTAATGATGTTGAAAATTACCTGCCGCTGCCTGTAATGCCGCGCCAGATTGTGGGAGCTAAATTTCTAGTTGCAGTTTTATATGAGTATATAATGGTTGGTATAGTTTATCTGCCGATTCTTTTCTACTATGGTATTCAGCAGAGAGAAGGCATTCTGTTTTATTTATATGGATTGATAATCGCGGTTTTTGTACCAATTATGCCCTTAGTTTTGGCAACATTATTAGTGATGCTGATCATGCGGGTTGTCAATCTTGGGCGTTATCGCGAATTGTTAAAAATTATTGGTGGATTGCTCAGCTTTGTGCTGGCTATGACCGTCAGTTTTTCTATGCAGAGGTTTGACAGTATTACTCCAGATATGCTGGAAAGACTGCTCCTAGAGGGGAACAATTCCTTAACCCTGCTGCAGTCAAGATTATTCCCGACTGTACACTGGGCTGTCAAATCGCTGCTGAATTATGAAATTGCCCAAGGCTTAACCAATTTGCTGGTTTTTGTCGGCTTGTCCTGTGCTGCTTTTGC
Organism: Bacillota bacterium; assembly: GCA_012521805.1. Taxonomy (GTDB): domain Bacteria; phylum Bacillota; class Limnochordia; order Darwinibacteriales; family DTU012; genus DTU012. Next base: position 4,201 of record JAAYLQ010000146.1, on the reverse strand, counting down.
AGTGCTGATGTTCTCTGCGGAACTGGTTTATTTCAAAGGTGTGATCGGGATTTCCGAAGCAGGATCCAGCCGCCGCGGAGTGAAAACAGAACACCTCGGTCGACTGGTGCGCACCCGCTCCCCTATAATTTCCTATCTGCTGATGGAGATGCGCCTTTTAGTCCGCACGCCGGTTTATTTCTTAAATTGTGTTGTGGTTAACTTTATCTGGCCGGTATTTTTCATTCTGCCGGTAATAGTTAACGATGATGGTTTGACTGAACTGATTGGGCAGATCGCTGTTTATGTTCAGGATCCTGACATTTTAGGTTTGGTGTTTGGTGTGTTTTTAGCTGTAATCGCATTTTTTGGTGGATCGAATGGGATTGCAGCGACCGCTATTTCCCGGGAAGGACAGAATTTATACGTAAAGCATTATCTTCCCATCAGCTATCGCCATCAGTTGATTGCTAAGGTTTTAACGGGGGTAGTGCTGAGTTATGCTGGTCTTCTCCTGATGATTATTCCATTGGCAGTAATTTTGAAAGTACCGGTTTACTTTACCATTCTGGTTATGGTTATCAGCCTGCTGCCGTTGATTCTAACAAACATGACAGGCTTAATGCTGGATATAGTTAACCCAAAGCTGAATTGGGATAGCGAGCAGAAAGCTGTGAAACAAAATATGAATGTAATGTACAATGCGTTGGTCAGTGCAGGCATTGGCGTACTTTTGATTGCGTTAACCTTCATCTTAAGACCTAATCTGCTCGCAGCTGCTGTTGTATTGCCTGGTGTTCTGCTCCTTGGCTGTGCTGGTATGTACTATTTGCTGAAAACTTTTGGCACCACTAGATTTCGGGAATTAGAAGGATGAATCTGATTTGATGCTATCAATACCAATTATTTATGAGGACAACCATCTACTGGTGGTGGAAAAGCCTGTGAACATCCTGTCGCAGGCTGATCACACCGGTGATCAGGATATGCTAACGCTGTTAAAACAGGATCTCAAACAGCGCTACAATAAACCAGGCAATGTATATTTAGGCTTAGTGCACCGCTTAGACCGACCAGTAGGTGGGTTGATGGTTTTTGCTAAAACATCCAAGGCAGCGGGACGATTGTCCAAGCAGATCGCGGAGGGAAATTTTGAAAAGATCTATTTAGCTGTAGTCCGGGGCGTTCCCAAGCAGTGGGAAGGACAATTAGTCCATTACTTAAAAAAGAACCCCAAGCTCAACAAGGTGTCTGCCAGCGATCATAGACTGTCCGGCAGCAAGAAGGCTGTTCTTAATTATCAGGTGTTAGCCAGCAGAGATGGCTGCAGTCTTGTGCAAATTGATCTGTTAACCGGACGTCCCCATCAAATCAGAGTGCAGTTTGCCGCTGTAGGACATCCCTTAGTGGGAGATCAGAAATACGGTGTTCCCACAAAAGCGCATGTGCAAATTGGATTATGGGCGTATCAGATTGGATTTAATCATCCTACTTTGAAGGAATGGCTGGTGTTTAACCAGCCCCCTCCTTTTAAGCGGTATCCGTGGAATCTGTTTGCTGGAATCCTAAATAATGGTGGTGTAATCAAATGAATGTATTCAAAAAGCCAGTAGTAGTTGTCAGCAGATGCTTGGAGTTTGCTGCCTGCAGATATGATGGAGCCCGGATTGAGGCGCAGTTCATTCGGGAATTGGAGCCTTTTGTTGAATTCATTCCTGTTTGTCCCGAGGTTGAAATTGGGCTGCCGATTCCCCGCGACCCAATTTGTATTGTCCAAACTGACACAGGTCTAAAACTTATTCAGCCGTCCACTGGTCAGGACTTTACCAGTCAGATGCTGAATTTAGCGGAAGGTTTTCTCTCCGAACTCAAGGATGTTGATGGGTTTATTCTGAAAAGCCGTTCTCCTTCATGTGGAATTGAAGACTGCAAGCTGTTTGCACCAGATTCACTGGAGACACCAATTGGAACAATCAGTGGTTTTTTTGCCGCCAAGGTTTTAGAAAGTTTCCCCAAGTGCAGAGTAGTGTCAGAACAGAGCATGCAGGATCCGAATACTAGACAGGATTTTCTGCAGCAGATTTTCACAGCAGCCCGGGAACGAGCTGTGATAGCTATGGAATAGATTGGCTTGTTTAAAACTGAATCAATTTTAAGGTTTAGGTAAAGGATGGGATATAGACTGCCCATCCTTTTTTGCTGCCCATATTTCGCTAATAAAAATTATCAGTTTGGGAAATGCTTATTTGTAGATTGGTTTAGGTGGTGACGTCATGAAAATACTGGTTTTGTCTTGGGAATACCCACCCAAGGTTATCGGTGGGTTGGCTCGTGCTGTAGCTGATCTATCAGAAGCGATGGCTGCTAATGGGCATGACATTTGTGTTATTTCTAGTGACTATCCCGAAGGTAAGAATTCTGAAATCCGGGAGAAGGTTAGGATTGAACGGGTAAACACTGCACATCCGCAGCCGCTGAATTTCCTCGATTCAGTTTTTTATTTCAACTATCAAGTGATTGAAAGGGCTCTGCAGCTGTGGAACAGCGGATGGCACTGGGACGTTGTTCATGCTCATGATTGGTTAGTGGGTCATGCCGCTAAGGTTTTAAAGCATGGATTTCAGCGCCCGATGGTTGCCACTATACATGCTACTGAATGGGGACGCAATAACGGTCTGCACAATGATCTCCAGCGGCATATCAGTGATGTGGAATGGTGGTTAACCTATGAAGCGTATGCTGTAATCTGCTGCAGCTATTATATGTGCAGCGAACTTCAGCGGATATTCCAGGTCCCCCAAGACAAAATATTTGTAATCCCAAATGGTGTGAAGGCGGATAAGTTCACCAGTGTGGTATCTGATCTGGCCAGTTTCAGAAATAATTATGCCGCTCCTGAAGAAAAGATTGTTTTTTTTATTGGACGATTAGTGCATGAAAAAGGTGTTCAAGTGCTATTAGATGCGGTGCCAAAGGTGCTGTCAAGGATTCCCAACACTAAATTTATTATTGCTGGGAAAGGTCCAAATGAAAAAGAGCTGCAGCACCGGGCAGCAGCAATGGGATTAGCAGATCGGGTTATGTTTGCAGGTTTTGTTGATGACCTGACCCGCAACAGCCTCTACCGCATTGCAGATGCAGCTGTTTTTCCCAGTTTATACGAACCCTTTGGCATCGTTTGTTTAGAAGGGATGGCTGCAGAAACACCTGTAGTCGTGAGCGACATTGGCGGTTTTGCGGAAATTATCCAGCATGGGAAAAATGGTCTAACTACATATGTAGGCAACAGTCAATCATTAGCTGATAATATAGTAGCTATTTTAGAAGCTCCTGCCCTAGCTCAGAAGCTGCGGGACCAAGCTTACGAAGATGTGATAACCAAGTATCAGTGGAGTCAGATCGCAGTTCAAACTGAAGAGGTGTTTAGGCGGATTCTCGGCCAAAGCGAGTCATTGGATGGGCGGGATCTGAACAGCAGAATGACCAATTTGATTCGCTACGATCGCTACCAGCAGACAGGTGACTACCTGGATCAAATAATTGTGGAATCAAGGCATGGGATACCAAGGAGGAACGAGGAATGAAAGCAGTGATCATGGCCGGCGGGGAAGGAACTCGTCTGCGGCCGTTGACATGTACTATGCCAAAGCCAATGGTGCCTGTAGTAAACAAACCAATGATGGAGCATATCCTGAACCTATTAAAACGGTACCACTTTCGGGAAATTGCTAATACACTGTGGTACATGCCGGAGATGATTCAAGATTATTTTGGAGATGGCAGCAGCCATGATGTATCCATGCATTATTTTATTGAGACGAAACCGTTAGGCACTGCGGGAAGCGTGAAAAATGCACAGCATTTTCTGGACGAACCCTTTATCGTTGTCAGTGGCGACTGCCTCACTGATATTAATCTTCAGGCCGCTGTTGATTTCCATCGCCAAAAAGGCGCTTTGGCAACTCTGGTACTGACTAAAGTGCCAAATCCCCTCAGTTATGGTGTGGTAATTACTAATGACGAAGGCAGGATCACTCAATTCTTAGAAAAACCTTCTTGGAGTGAGGTTTTTAGCGATACTGTTAATACCGGTACTTACATTCTCGAGCCTGAGGTGCTGGCAGAGATTCCAGATAATGAGAAATACGATTTCAGTCAAAATCTGTTTCCAAAGCTGTTGGCAAAGGGAGCTCCGCTTTACGGCTTTGTGGCTGACGGTTAT
>JAAYLQ010000145.1 GCA_012521805.1 Bacillota bacterium | reverse complement strand
TGAAAAAGTTGGCATTATGGGCCTGCTAGGGCCCTTGTTTTTATCATTTTTTCAGTTGTTCAATTCTAGAAGACATCAAAAAAGGGTGTTTCAGAAGTTGAAAACACCCTTTTTTCGACAGTCTGAGATGTGCTCCGCAAGGGAGCACATCTATTTCACACTAGTTTTCTTTACTTCATAGCCGACTTTAGTAATGGCCTCTGCAATCTGATCGATTGAAATCTGGTCATCGTTAAAGTTCAGTTTTACTTTGCTGGAGTTAAACATCACTTTAACCGAATCTGTGTCAACACCTGCCAAACCTTTCACTGCACCCTCAATCTTCTGCATGCATGATGGGCAGGTTAAAACTTCTAATTGAATGGTAGCGGTTTTCATGAGAAAATCCCCTTTCTATATTATTTTTAATTATTACCGATTCAGCGCAGCCTGTAGCGGAGCAGCCGCATACCGTTGAGAATTACTGCTAAGATGCTGCCCTCATGGACCAGCATACCAATGGACATGTTCATCCATTCGCTGAACAGGAGGCTGGCCAGGAGGAATAAGACCACTCCCACAGCAATGATAATATTCTGCTTCATGTTGCGGGCAGTTGCTTTGGCCAGACCCAGCGCATGGGGCAGGCGGCTGAAATCGGAATTCATCAAAACTACATCGGAGGTCTCAATGGCCACATCTGTGCCTCCACCCATGGCGATCCCGATATGGGCCAGGGCCAGGGAAGGGCTGTCGTTTACACCATCGCCAACAAAAGCAACAATCTGCCCTTCCTGCTCAATCAGGCGCTTGATATAGGCCGCCTTATCTTCCGGCAGCATATTGCCGTGGGCTTCTGTTAATAAACCAAGTTCGCGGCTGACCGCATCCACTGTCCCTTGGTTATCTCCAGACAGCATGACCAGATTTTTCACACCCAGCCGCTTCAGCTTTTCCAGATCAGCTTTAACACCAGGGCGAATCTGATCCCGCACACCCATTAAAATCTTGAGCTCTCCATCTACTGCAGTTAAAACCAATGAGCTGCCGCCAGCCTCAAGGCGGGCAATATCCGCCTTGGCTTGGTCACTTAAAGCAACCTTTTCCCTTTCCATCAGCGCCACATTACCAACCGCAACTCGATGGCCATCCACCACCGCTGTAATCCCACCGCCCTTAATCACCTCGGTGTTTTCCACAGGTACAGACTGAGGATCGGGAATGGCTGCTAAAACAGCCTTGGCCAGCGGATGATCGGACTCCTTTTCTATGCTGGCCAGGTAACCCAAAGCTTCCTCAATATTGTCTCCATAGTACTCTGTTTCCGCAACACTAGGACTGCCTAAAGTCAAAGTACCGGTCTTGTCAAAGACAATGGTATCCAGCCGACTGAAATCACTAATCACTTCGCTGCCCTTGAGCAGTACCCCATGGCGGGCTCCGTTACCGATACCCGCCACATTAGACACCGGCACCCCGATTACCAGCGCTCCCGGGCATCCCAATACTAAAATTGTAATCGCCAGTTCTAAATCGCGGGAGAACAGCCATACAATCAGGCCGATTACCAAAACGGCAGGGGTGTAGTATTTCGAGAAGCGATCAATAAACCGCTCCGCTTCAGACTTGGAATCCTGGGCTTCTTCTACCAATTCAATAATTTTACCAAAGGTGGTATCCTCACCAACCCGATCCGCCACAATCTGGAGTGTGCCGTTATCGAGGATGGTGCCGGCGTAAACAGTGGAACCCGGCTCTTTGGCCACTGGAATTGACTCCCCGGTGATGCTGGCCTCATTGATGCTGCCTTCACCCCTTAAAACAGTGCCATCCACCGGCACTTTAGCCCCAGTTTTTACCAGCAGCACATCGCCAACATCCACCTCGTCTATTTCAACTTCTACAAACTCCCCGTTTTCCATCGCTTTCAGGGCTGTTTCCGGAGCCATTTCTGTCAGCTCGCGAATTGCTGAACGAGTTTTATTTAAAGTCCGCTGCTCTAAATAAGCACCGAAGAGGAAGAGAAAGGTTACAATCGCCGACTCCTCAAAATTTTGAATCAAAAACGCCCCGGCAACAGCAATAGTCACCAACACATCAATGCTGACCACTTTCACCCTTAACGCCTGGTAGGCCTGAATCGCAATCGGCGCGATCCCCAAAACCGAGGCGGTAATTAATGCCCAGCGAAACAGCTCGAGGCTGTCTAGAGTCCCCCTGCTGATAAAAGCAGCGGCAATCAATATGCCACTGATTAAGGCAATTTGATTCTTATTACGCAAGATAAAGTGCTGCATCCTCTCACCCCTCCCTAACTTCGCCAATTCTGTTACTCACTATACGCACCATCCAGCTCCGCCAGCATTTCGTAAACCGCCTGGTATGTCTCGCACACATCCTCCGGGATCCGGTAATTGCTGGTGATCTCCCGCAGCTGCTGGAACTCTTGGCTCAGCTCCGCCTGTTCAGCCCCAGCAGCTTTAAGTTTACTGCTGAGCTGATCAAATACCCTGCGGACACCATAGAACTCCGGATGAGTTGGTCCATGCACCCGCTCCACTACCGGCACATACTGTTCTAATCTTTCCATATATTCTGCTGCTAATCGCTTAAATTTCACTCTCAATCGCTCCTTTGCTCTAAGTAGTTTTCCTGAATGTGAATCCATTGTAGCATGGAACAGCAGAAAAAAAATTGACCTAGATCAAATTTGCAGATTTGATCTAGGTCAAGCTCAGAATCTCCCGGTAGCTATTTGCACACCCATTGATACAAACAGGACTAAAGTATCGACAATAAAGCCGAGAATCATCGGTTTAAAACCAATATCTTTAATATCTCCAAAGCTTGTTTTCAAGCCGATTGCGGCTAACGCCATCACCATGCAGAATTTTGAGCTGTTCGCTAAAGCCGGTACCAGGGAGTTTGGAATCAGCCCAGTGCTCCGCAGCGCCACAACAATTAAGAAGAGAACCACAAAATGGGGAAATATCTTCTTAAAATTGATCGGTGTCCGTCCTTGGGTACTGGCTGCTGCCCGGGCTTCCAACCGCTCAGAAATAAAGGAAAAGATTAATACATAAGGAATGATGAATAGGGTTCGAGTCAGTTTCACAATTACTGCTGTGTTGCCAGCGAACTCAGAGAAGGCATAGCCTGCTGCCACCACCGAAGATGTGTCGTTAACCGCAGTGCCGACCCACAAGCCATAGCCCATATTCGACATACCCAGAGCTAAGCCAATCCACGGCAGCGCCACTACTGTAATCACATCAAAGACAAAGGTAGAGGAAATGGCATAGGCAATATCTTCATCCTTAGCTTTAATCACCGGTCCCACTGCAGCTACAGCTGAACCGCCGCAAACAGCAGTGCTCACCGCCAGCAGATTGGTGAGCTTCCAATTCATTTTAAAGACCCTGCCTACCAGGTTGCCCGCTATAAAAGCGGTGGCCATGGTAATCAACATCACAAAGATTGAGTAGCGGCCGACATTCACAACCTCGGCAAAATTCAGGTTAACACCCATCAGAATAATCCCAATCCGGAGGATCATCTTTCCGGTAAAGCTGACCCCAGCATCAAACACTTGATATCTGGTGACCAGCGGGTGCAGAGCCATGCCCACCAGCAGAGCCATTACTGTCGCTCCGATAACATCTCCTGGAACAAGACTGCTGAGAAAAATAGCGGCAAGGGCTGCTCCAATACTGAGTACTATTCCTGGTACTGCTTCTGCTGCTTTCTTAAGCATAATCAACCTCCAAATATAAACAAACTAACTTGATAATACCACTTTCGTAGTATAAAATGAAATTATGATTTATTATCATATTATAATTAATACTTATATCGGAGGTTTGATTATGCTCGATTACAGGCTGCAGACATTCCTCACCCTCTGCGAAACCGGAAACTACACCAGGACTGCAGAAATCCTCAACCTGACCCAGCCAGCTGTCTCCCAGCACATCAAGTTTCTTGAAGATTACTATCAGGCGGCACTGATCGCTAAAAAAGGAAAAAGCTTTGCCCTTACAGAAGCAGGCAGAGCTTTACAGGACTATGCGCGCACCCTCAGTGCCAATTCCCAGCGGATTTTCTCCCTGCTGGATCGGATCAAAAACCGGGTTAAAGGATTAAATTTTGGAGCAACCCTGACCATTGGGGAATGCATGCTGCCTCCGATTTTAAGCCGCATCATTGCCGCTGACCCGGAAACAGAGATCTCCATGTATGTAGAAAACACCCATGTGCTGCAGAAAATGCTCTGGGATGGTCAAATCGATTTCGCTCTCTTGGAAGGCCACTTCAACCGCAGCCAGTTTGAATCCAAGTTGATCGCCAATGAGGCGTTTACCGCTGTCTGCTCCCCCGCTAACAAGCTTGCCGCTCAAAGCAGTGCCATCGAGGATCTCCTTGACCAAACCTTGATTCTGCGGGAACCGGGCAGCGGCACCCGGGATATTCTGGAGCAGGCCCTGTATCATCACAATCTCACTGTCCACGACTTTAAGCACAGAATTGTCGTCGGCAATATGACCGCTATTAAAGAATTATGCCGCCAAAACATGGGGATTACCTTTATGTATCGGGAGGCTGTCAGAAAAGAGCTGTCCCAAGGAACCCTCACAGAAATTTCTCTGGAAGATTTTCAGATCAGCCACCCATTTAATTTTGTGTACCTGAAAAATTCCCCTGATCAGGCTCACATTGAGTACTGGTTTGATCAAATCATCAAGCTGCGGGAATCGATCTAATCTGCACCCTTCCCCAGCTTCTCAATCTGCTCCTTGGTCTCCGGCTTAACAGCATCGCCGAGATAGTTTCTGGTCAGCTGTTCCCGGCTGAGCTGGCGCGTCTGCTCCACCACAAATTCTAGTTCCTTGAGAAGGTCCTGGGCTGAGAGGACCACTGAACCGGCACCGCTGATAATAATCTGCTCCAGGGCATCAGAGGTGGCCACAGTAATTTTGTATTTATTTTGATGCTCATAGGCAAACCTTTCAATATATTCGTCCGCAGTCTGGGCTTCTTTGGTAAACACCACTTTAATATTGTGGTAATCGCTGATCCGCTCAATCTGCCCGGGCACGCGGTAAGCATCAAACACAACAATCACATGGCACTGCTTTACAGCCTGGTAGCTGCAGAGGGCGTCCAACAGCTTAACCCGGGCTGCATCCATATTATCCTCGGCAAGCTCAGCCAGTTCCGGCCAGGCGTGAATAATGTTATACCCATCAACTAAGAGAAACTGCTCCTTGACTTCCTGCTGAGCTTGCCCTGATTTTGTTTTCGGCTTTTCAATTTGTTTGCGGCGCCGCACCCAGTTAGTTTTCCGGCCTTTGTTGGCATTGACAGCCTGCTCGTAGTAATCGTATTTTAAATCGGTAAAATCAACTTCACTGCTCTTAAACACAGCAGACCGCCTGCTGATGCTGGGCTCCTCTTTGAGAGTACTTTCTAAATGCATGTAGTGCTTAACCTGATCCCAGCTGACGTAGAACCCAGCCCCATTGGCATAGAAAATCGAGCCGGTGGGGTTGTCCAGATCCCGTTCTGAGTCATAGCCAATTTCAGCAATCACTTCTTCTGCGTTGTGGCACCGCTTGTAACCAGCAGGATAACAAAAAAGCCTGCCCATCCCCTTAGTATAAGCAGTAACTTCCTGATGGTAGTTGCGCAGGGTCACAACTGGAGCACTTCCGGTTAAAACCGCAAAACCATCATCTGTTTCGGTAACTTCGCAGGTGCCTCCCATTTGATCGATATCGGTCATTGCCCGACCGATATTGTGCTCCGGCACTTCCAGCCGAAAATCATAGTATGGTTCTAACAGCACCGACTCAGCCTGCTTCAACCCCTGGCGCACCGCCCGGTAAGTTGCTTCCCGAAAATCACCGCCTTCCGTGTGTTTCAGATGAGCACGGCCGGACACCAGAGTGATTTTCATATCGGTAATCGGAGAACCAGTCAGCACGCCTTTGTGGGTTTTTTCCTTCAGATGGGTCAGTACCAAGCGCTGCCAGTTTTTCGCCAGCACCTCCTCACTGCAGCTAGAATCAAATACTAAACCGCTGCCGGGGGGACCTGGTTCCAGCAGGAGGTGCACCTCCGCATAGTGGCCTAGAGGTTCGAAATGGCCGACCCCCTCCACAGGCCCAGCTATTGTCTCTTTATATAGGATTTTTCCGGTATCAAACTCCACTTCCAGATCGAAGCGGTCCTGAATCAGCCGCTGGAGAATCTCAACCTGCACTGCACCCATAATCCGGGCTTGGATCTCCTGGAGCTGCTCATCCCAAACAATCCTCAGTTCGGGTATTTCTTCCTCCAGTTCTTTAAATTTCGGCAGCACTGCCTGGGGATCTACTCCCGCCGGCAGCAGAATCTGGTAGGACAGCACCGGTTCTAACAGCGGCTGGGCACCATCGTTTTCGATTCCCAGCCCTTCTCCCGGTCTGGTTTTAGTCAGGCCAGTTACCGCACAAACCATCCCAGCATCAACCTTGCTGACCGCAGTAAACTTATCTCCGGAGTAAAGCCGAATTTGATTAACCTTTTCTTCCCAATCTCCACTGCTCACTAAATCCCTAACCTTTAAACTGCCCCCGGTAAGCTTTAGATGGGTAAGGCGGGTGCCCTGGTCATCCCGGGAAATTTTGAAAACCCGGGCGCCAAATTCCCCAGGATATTCGGGAGCAGTGCTGTACTTTTCAATTCCTGTTAAAAACTCCGCAACCCCCTGCAGCTTCAAAGCGGAGCCAAAGTAGCAGGGAAACACTTTCCGCACCCTAACTGCAGCCTGAATCTGGGACAGCTCGAGCTGATCTGCTTCAAGATAGGTTTCCAGTAAAGCTTCATCACACAATGCCAGCTGTTCGTAAAAGCTGGCACTATCCTCCAGGCTGAAATCACAGCAGCCTTGATCCAGCTTAAGTTTCAGCTGCTCAAGAACGCGGTCCCGATCCGCTCCTGGTTGATCCATTTTATTGATAAAAATAAAAGTGGGGATCTGATACCGCTCCAAGAGCCGCCATAAGGTCTGAGTATGTCCCTGGACACCATCAGCAGCGCTGATCACTAAAATCGCGTAATCCAGGACATTCAAGGTCCGCTCCATTTCAGCCGCAAAATCCACGTGACCCGGCGTATCCAAAAGGGTAACCTGGAGATCTCCCCATGCAAATATCGCTTGTTTAGAAAAAATGGTGATACCCCGCTGTCTTTCCAGCTCATGGGTATCTAAATAGGCATCCTGCTTATCTACCCTGCCTAGCTTTCTGATTTCACCGCTGGTATAAAGCAGCGCTTCAGATAATGTGGTCTTGCCCGCATCCACATGGGCCAGGATTCCGATCACTAATCTTTTCATGCCGCAATTCAATCCTTCGTTCAAAATATCCGTAGCTTATCTATTATTATTATCATATCAATTTGCGTGCCAGGTTGCAATCGGCGCACCTAACCTCTCCTTGACCCACTGCTCTAGAAATAACAAATCAAGCATTAATGCAGGATCGTTAGGCGAGGATGCCGGGGGGTTGATAAATAAGCTCCGCACTATGCTTGATTTGTTTAAATCCTTTGATTTACATTTTTTATGTTTTTGTAACATTTAATTGGATCTTAACGTATTTTCTATTTTTTGTCAATATCTTTTCGACAAAATTTAATAAAATCCGACAAACTACGAGTTTTTCTCGATCTTAAATTTATCCACCAGCTCCCGCAGCTGGGAACTGATTTCGGTCAGCTCCTGAGCTGAGCTGGCAACCTGTCCAATAGCAGCAGCCTGCTCTTCAGTAGCGCTGGCCACCTCATGACCGCCCACATTCAGCTCCTTTAAGGCAGCGGAAAAGTCAGTGATCTGGATCATAATTTCTTCCACCACATTTAAGATCCTGTTGAGGAGATCGCTGGATTGATCAACCTGCACAATTGCCTGATCCGCTTGATTCGAACCTGCACTCATATCCGCAACTGCAGTCGAGATGCGCGCTTGAATCTGGGAAATCAGAGCACCAATCTCAGTAGTTGCTCCACTGGACTGCTCTGCCAGCTTGCGCACCTCATCCGCTACCACCGCAAATCCGCGACCGTGCTCACCGGCTCTAGCTGCCTCAATAGCAGCGTTTAAAGCTAACAGATTGGTCTGATCCGCGATTTCTTCAATCATGCCGGCAATGCTGCCAATCTGCTTGGACAGCGTGCCCAGCTCGCCGACTTCTAAAGCCATTCTTTGAATATTATCCCGCAGCGCGTTCATCTGAATGGTAATATTCTCGATCGCCCTGGTGCCATCTGTTACCTGCTGAGAAATTTCCTGCACCTTGGCATTCATCATCTGAGCATTATTATTCATATCGTCTAGGGTGCTGGAAAACTGATTGGTAACGCTGGCAACCTGCTGAATCGATGCGCTCACTTCTTCCGAAGCTGCTGCCAATTCTGCACTGGTCACTTTAACTTTATCGGTTGTTTCCGCCGTCAAGCCTAAGGTAATTCGCATACTCTCTACAGTTTGGTTAATCGCCCGTCCTAACACACCAACCTCATCAGATGTTTTCACCGGCACAGTTTGGGTAAAGTCCCCTGCAGCAATTCCTTCCACAACGTTTTTCTGCAGTACCAGGGGAGCGGTAATCCGCCGGGCAATCACCACCGCAATACTGATCCCGATCAGAATAAACACCAGGGAGATGCTCACCAGATAATACGTTAGATCTCGCACATCCTGCAGGACATCTGCTTCTACCGCTCCTATGCTCATGATCCAGCCGGTAAGCGGCATCGGTACAATTCCAGTGATAATCGTATTGTCTAAATAGTGGGGACGGACAATGCCGCTGCTGCCAGCCCCCAAATCAGTCAGGGCTCTGCCAATGTCCGCCAATTCAGCAGTATCTGTAAAGATATTGCGCTGCTCAAGCACATATTCCCGAACAGGACTGGCCATAACAGTACCATCCTGGCTGAAAATAAACGCCATCCCCCCTTCGCCAAAGCCGAGACGCTCGGTAATTTCACTTAAAAATCCCGCTTCAGCTCTTGCCATCAGCACCCCAACCACCTGGTTGTTCCGTTTAATCGGCACAGTTAAGCCTAATACAACTGTACCTGTTGCCCGATTGACTATTAAATCTGAGGCTGTTGCTGTGCCGCTGAAAGCTCGTTTTACGTAGTCGCGGTCCCCTACATTGACCACTGTACCATCATCATGCCAGGCATCCCCATTGGGGTAAACTACAGACAAAGCTTCATAAATTCCCAGGCGCCGCAGTTCAGACTGAAGCACCGGCCGCTGAACACTCCAGTCCATGCTCTGGATCTCCGGCCTGGCCGCAATCGCTTCGAGGGTGGAAAAATGAGCCAGCAGGCGGCTTTCAACATAATGGGCCGCTTCCTCAGCCTGCATCAGCAAAGCTGTTTCCACCTGATTAATCACCGCCCGGGAGCCGCCGAGATACGAGAAAAACCAAAGTCCCAAACAAATCATGAGAATCAGTACACCAATAGAAACACCCAACCGAACCGCAATACTCTTTTTCATAGAGAACAACTCCTCCTTGGGTCACCAGTTTCACAAGGCTGTCTTTGCCTACACCGCTTCCGCTTTACCGCAGCTTAAACTCGGAGTAAATATGCTCATACTGATCCAGCACTCGATCTACGCCAATATAGAAGCTGGTATTGCGGGCCACATCATCCGGCATATTCAGCATCGGGTTGCTGCGGAATTCTGCGGATAGATACTGTTCAGCGGCTTTATTAGGACTGGTGAATTTGGTCAGTTCAGCGATCCTGGCTGCATTCTCAGGCTGCATAATAAAATTCAAGAACTGATAAGCTCCCGCTTTATTCGGCGCCTCTTTAGACATGACGAAGCAGTCGATGTAAATCGGCATGCCTTCTTCCGGAAAGACCGGCTGTAGCCTTGGATCAGCTGCCTGCCCCTTCACCGCTTGATTTGAATACATAAAACCAACAACCGCTTCACCGTTTACTAAGGAATCCTCGGGAGTATTAGTTTCAAAGCGGACAATATTATCCTTGAGGGCAAACAGCTTTTCCTTTGCCTCTGCTACCTTAACCGGATCGGTTTCGTTGTACTCGTAGCCCAGGGACTTGAGCACTAACCCGATCACCTCCACCGACCAGTCGATCAGCACAATTTTGTTTTTCAGCTCCGGCTGCCACAGATCTCGATAACCTTTAATCGGACTGGCACCAAGCTCCGCTACCGCTTCTGGATTAACCAGCAGGAAAGAGGTGGAGATGGCATAAGGAATCGAGTATTCGTCCCCTTCATCGTAATAGTTGCCCTGGTACACCGGATTAATATTTACAAGATTAGGGAGCTGTTCTTTATCCAGCTGTTCCAGCATTCCATTCTGCCGCAGGATATCAACCATATAATCGGTAACCACTGCCAGATCATACTGATCCGGATTAGCCTCCAGCAGCGACTGCATATCCTCGTTTGAGGTCACTTCCTTGTAATTAACCTTAATCCCAGTTTCTTTAGTAAACTCATCAATAATCGCCCGGGGAATAAAATCGCCGCCCCAAGTCATGAGATTGATCTCGCTCCCCTTGTCCTTACCGCCGCTGAAATAGACAACCAGCGCAGCCGCCAGGACAAGCACCACAGCAATAATAATTCCTCTGTTTTTCAATCCGATAACCCCCTCAATTTACTGTTTTTACTGATCACTTGGTTCAAGCCAATCACGAAAAAGGTGCCTACTAAAATTAAAGTACAGAGCGCATTCACCTTCGGTGTAACTCCTACCCGCATCATTGAGAAAATGTGCACCGGCAGAGTAGTGGTTCTTGGTCCAGACATAAAGGTGGAAATCACCACATCATCCAAGGACATGGCGATCGCCAGCAGCGAAGCAGTGGTGATTGACGGCATCACTAACGGCAGAATAATTGTCTTGACTGTCTGCCATTTGGTTGCCCCCAAATCCCGAGCTGATTCAATAATTGACCGGTCAATTTCCGCCAGCCTCAGCTGGACCATGATGTAGACGTAGGGCACGCAGAACAACGAGTGGGACAGCACCAGGGTGAGATGACCAAAGGGCAGACCCAAACCGTTGAAAAATACCAATAGGGATACACCTAAAGCCACTTCCGGAACCAGCAGGGGAAGAATCATTACCCCCTGAATGGTTTTCTGCATGCCCTTGGTAACCGCTAAAGAAATTACTGCCGCTGCTGTACCCAGCACCGCTGAGAGCAGTGCTGTTAAAATCGCTACCTGCAGGCTCACTAAAAAAGCCTGACCGATCACCCGATCGCGAAATAATTCTCGATACCAGTCTAAAGTCAAACCAGACCACTGGGCGGTGGAGGAACTGGCGTTAAAAGAGTATAAAATCACGCTTAAGACCGGCAGATAAAGGACTACAAAGAACAGCGACAGGTAAAAAACTTCAAATCCACTAACTCTTTTTCTCATTTAAACAACCCTTCCACTTTGTCCTTGGTAATCCGCCCATAAACAGCTAAAACTCCAAGTACCAAAAGAATCATCCCCACTGAAAAAGCAGCTGCCAGCGGCCTGTTTCTGCCCCTAGTTGCCAGGGTGTTGATCAAATTGCCTAAAAAGACAGTCTGGCCGCCGCCTAACAGATCTGCAATGAAGTAGAGGCCTAAAGCAGGAATGAACACCAGGGTAAACCCACCGGCGATACCGGGAACAGTCAGCGGCAGGGTAATCTTAAGAAAGGTTTTCCACCTGCTGGCTCCCAAATCATAAGAAGCCTCCAACAGCGACTGATCCAGCTTATCCACGGAATTGTAGATGGCAATAATCATAAAGGGAATCAGCATGTACGCTGTACCGATTAGAGTTGTGCTGAATTTGTACATCATGGGAATCGGTGCGTCAATCAGTTTTAAAGCGATTAATATGTTATTGATAACACCGGAGCTGCCGAGGAGTATTACCCACCCATAAGTTCGGAGCAGACTGGAAATCCAGAACGGCAGCATAATTAAACCAATTGCGGCTGCCCGCTGTTTCCGCTCCAATTTGGCGGTAATATACGCTACTGGATAGCCAATCACCAGGGTAATAATGCCGGTCAGCACTGCCAGCAGAAACGAGTTGAGAAACACCTTGAGGTAAACCGGGTCAAAGACCCGCTGATAATTCTCAAGGGTAAATTGGAACACAATATTGCCCAAGCTGTCCCTGGACATAAAGCTGAGCACTACAACATAGATCAGGGGAATCCCCACCAACAGACCAAACCAGACGAGAATGGGAATCGCCAGCAGATTCTGCCGCACTGTTTTCATGCTGAACCAGCCTCCATCGGCAGCAGGATCGCGCCATGATCATCCCAGGATAGATACACCTGGTCCCCCACCTGATAATCTGATTCGCTCTGCTGATACTCAACAGCTGTAATCACTGCATCTTCAATCTGCACTTCAACCCTGATCTGATACCCAGCATAATGCACCGATAAAACTGTTCCCGCAAGGGAATTAGGACCGGGCTCAGCTGCAATCCGAAGTTTATCCTTGTGAACTGCCAGCATCCCCCTCTGACCTGCCTCAAGGTACGCAGCACTGCGCACGTTTATAATGCGGCTGCCCAGCTTTACCTGGGAATAGGAATCAGCGGTTGCTAAAACCTCTACTTCCAGCAGGTTGCGATCGCCAATAAAATCAGCCACAAAGAGATTGACCGGATTATTGTAAATCTCCCTGGGAGTGCCAATCTGCTGAATCCGACCCTGGCTCAGCACCGCAATCCGATCTGACATGTTTAACGCTTCATCCTGATCATGGGTAACATAGACAAAGGTGGTGCCGGTCTTTTTCTGCAGTTGGGACAGTTCGGTCTGCATATGCTTCCTCAGTTTCAAATCCAAAGCACCTAAAGGTTCATCGAGAAGCAGAATGTCCGGCTGATTGATTAACGCCCGGGCAATGGCAATGCGCTGCCGCTGACCCCCAGAGAGCTGGTGGGGCATCCGCCCTTCATAACCAGTCATTTGGACTAAATCCAGCATCTCTGCAACTTTTTCCTGCAGCTCCGGCTCAGCCATAGTCCTTTTCACCCGGGGACCGTAAGCAATATTGTCGTAAACATTTAAATGGGGAAATAAAGCGTAGTTTTGAAAAACAGTGTTCACATTCCGTTTGTTTGGCTCCAGCTCCTTAATTGAAACACCATTAAGGAGCATATCGCCGGAATCGATCCGTTCCAGACCGGCGATGCATCTCAACAGCGTTGTCTTGCCACAGCCAGATGGACCAAGCAGAGTGAGAAACTCTCCCTGCTGGATATCAAGGGTAATATCTTTGAGAACATGAACATCACCAAAAAACTTATTGATGTTTACCAAACTGAGCAGCGGTTTCTTCACGAAGAACTTCCCTTCCTCACATATGTATTAGAATATAATTATACTATAACCTTCTCCTGTGAACACTTCTAAATCTGAATCTATCTACCTGTTTATTCAACATTTAAAAAGACCTCACCAGCCCTTGGTGTTTATCCTGAGAGCAAGTGAGGTATGCGTAAATTTACTGTTACTCCAGCTCAACTAGTCCTGTATTCAGGGCATAATAGCGTCCCTGCTGCTGCATCAGCTCTTCATGACTGCCCCGCTCAATAATCTCGCCGTTTTCGATTACCATAATCGCATCAGCATCCCGCACTGTGGACAGCCGATGGGCAATCACAAAGGTTGTTCTGCCTTCCATCAGTTTATCCATGCCTTCCCCAATCAGCCGCTCGGTCCGGGTATCAACTGAAGAGGTAGCTTCATCCAGGATTAATACTGTTGGGTTGGCAACTGCAGCCCTGGCAATCGACAGCAGCTGCCGCTCTCCCTGGGAGAGGTTTTCGCCGCCTGCTGTCAGCACTGTATCGTATCCCTGCGGCAGATGCTGGATAAAGTAGTGGGCATTGGCCAGTTTGGCAGCTTCCACAACTTCTTCATCAGTAGCATCAAGCCTGCCGTAGCGGATGTTGTCGGCTACAGTACCTTCAAACAGGTACACATCCTGAAGCACGATGCTCATGGTACTCCGCAGATCATGCTTATTGATCCGGCGGATATCAATTCCGTCAAAGAGAATCTTGCCTTTATCGATTTCGTAGAAGCGGTTGATCAGGTTGGTGATAGTTGTTTTACCCGCTCCGGTTGATCCTACAAAGGCAATCTTCTGTCCCGGCTTAGCCCAGAGGCTGATGTTCTTCAGCACCCGCTGCCCCGGCACATAGCCGAAATCAACATCTTCAAACTGAATATGGCCTTTCAGCGGCTGATAGACAATTCCGTCTTCCGTCGGCACTGCCCAGCAGAGACCGTTTTTACCGCTGCAGTCAGCAACCAACCTTACCTCACCCTGATCTGCCTCTGGTTCCTGATCGAGGATGTTGAAAATCCGCTCAGCCCCGGCAATGGCTGCAAACAGGGTGTTCAGCTGGTTGGAAACCTGGGTAATCGGCCGGGAAATTGTCCGCGTGAACTGGAGAAATGCTGCAATGTTCCCGATAGTGACGATGCCAAGAATCGCCAGGTAAGCTCCACCCATGGAAACCAGTCCGTAGAGGACAAAGGATAAACTGCCCATGATCGGCATCAGCATAACGCCGTAAGTGGAGGCATTGGTGCTGGTCTGGCGCAGCCTTTCGTTTTTATCAACAAAGGTGTTAATTGCCCTGTCCTCATAGTTAAAGACCTGGACTACCTTTTGACCGCTCATCATCTCCTCGATGTACCCATTCATATCAGCCAGCTGAGCCTGCTGTGCCCGGAAGTATTTTGCGGATCTAGTTCCAACATAACGGGTTGCAGCAAACATAAACACCAGCATCAGTACCACAATCGCGGTCAAGGCGGGACTGATCACCAGCATCATAATGAAAGTACCGATAAAGGTAACCGCTGAGATTAAAATCTGGGAAGCGTTTTGCTCAAGGGCTTGGTTGAGCATATCCACGTCGTTGGTAAAGGTGGACATCAGTTCGCCATGGCTGTGGCGATCAAAAAAGGACATCGGCAGTTTCTGCACATGGGAGAACATCTCAGTCCGGATCTGGTGGATTGTCCGCTGTGCCAGTCGGGCCATGAATAAATTACCAAGGTACTCAGCAATGGAGATTGTAATTACAATCAGACCCATAACCACCAGATTCTTGACAAACAGAGCCTGACTCTGTTCGGTAACCAGGGAATCAATAATGGGACTGAGCATGCCGTTAGCTCCAATCCGAGCTAACGAACCAAGCACAATTAAGATCAAGCCGCCTACAAACAGCAGTTTATTATACTTAAAGTAGCTGAACATCCTAACTACAGTCTTGCGCAGATTGCGTGGACGCAGCTGTGGCGCTCTACCATGTTGTTTCATCAGCTCGCCACCCCTTTCTGCTGCGATTCATAGATATCCCGATAAATCGGTGAGATTTCTAACAACTGGTCATGGGAGCCGACCGATTCAATCTGTCCCTCATGCAGGACAATAATTCGGTCCGCATACTGGATCGAAGAAATCCTTTGACCAATAATGATCGTGGTAATGCCTCTCAGCTCTTCCCGGAAAGTGCGCTGGATTTTCGCATCAGTGGTCATATCCACCGCCGATGTGGAATCATCGAGAATCATTACCTTAGGCCGCTTAATCAGCGCCCTAGCAATGGTCAGCCTCTGCTTCTGACCGCCGGAGAAGTTACTGCCGCCCTGCTCTACCCAATGGTCTAAACCATCTTCATATTTGGACACAAACTCCCATGCCTGGGCCTGTTTCAAAGCGGTAATAATCTCAAAATCAGTGGCTTCCTCATTGCCCCACTTCATATTATCCCGGATGGTGCCGGAAAACAGAGTGTTTTTCTGGAGCACAAAGGCTACCTGATCCCGCAGGAATTTCAGATCATAATCCCGCACATCCACCCCACCCACTCGAACCGCACCTTCAGTGACGTCATACAAGCGGGGAATCAGCTGTACCAGAGTGGATTTCGCGGATCCGGTCGAGCCGATAATCCCAATGATTTCACCGGACTCGATCTTCAGATTGATATCCCACAGTACTTTTTCACTGCTGCCGGGATAGGCAAAGCTGACATTGTCAAATTCGATTGAACCATCTTGAATCGCAGTAACAGGCTCCAGAGGGTTATTAATCTCCGACTCAGTATTCCAGACCTCTAAAATCCTGTCTTTAGAAGCGACTCCCCTTAACAGCTGCATGAAAAACATAGAGATCATCATCAGGGAAATCATGATCTGGGTAATGTAAGTAATAAACGAGATTAACTCACCCTGACCCATAGTGCCCGCTGTCACCTGCTTGCCGCCAAACCAGAGCACCGCAATGATGGTGCTGTAAATAATCAGGTTGAGGAGCGGCATCACAAAAACAATGATCGAGATTGCCTTTAAGGCTGTATCCCGCAGGCCATCATTCCGTTCCTTAAACCGTTTTTCCTCGTGCGGCTGCCGGTTAAAGGACTTAACAACACCGACACCAGCAAGGTTTTCTTTAATCACAGCGTTGATCCGGTCAACCCGAGTTTGGATTTCCAAGAACAGAGGTCTAGCTTTAGTCAGCACCACTAAAGTGATAATCACCAAAGCTGGGATTGATACCGCAAAGACCAGCGTCAATGATGAATTGATGTTGAGTGCCATCAACAAGGCCAACAGCATCATAGAAGGAGCCCGGATTCCCATCCGGAGGCACATCATGGCTACCTGCCCAATTGTGTTGCAGTCATTGGTTAGTCTAGTAATCAAAGAAGAAACTGTGAATTTGTCGAGGTTAGCAAAGGAAAAGCCCTGGATTTTCTTAAAAGTAGCCAACCGGATTTCTGAGGCAAAACCATAGCCGGCCCGAGCCCCGAAGTGGGAACTTAAAATTCCAAAAACCATTCCCGCTAACGCCACAAAAATCATGACAATGCCTACTTTAACTACATAATTAATGTCCTGAGTTGCAATCCCAATGTCCACAATTCGGGACATCAAGTAAGGTACCGAAACATCGGTTAAAACCTCTAAAATCATCATAATTGGACTTAACAACGCATAAACTCGATACTTTTTCATGTAAGGAATTAACTCTTTCAAACAATCGCCCCTATCCATTAAAAAATTACTTAAGGAAGGTTTTCAATTTCATCTAAATTAGCATTGATTTTCTGCAGTGATTTGTTAAACTGCTCTAATTCCTCTTGAGTAAAACCTAAGAACAGTTCTTTGTATCTTGTGTGGATATGTTCTTCGTAATCAGCAATCACAGCCCTGCCCTGCTCAGTGATTACTAAACGATTGTAGCGCATATCCTCTTCCAGGGGGATCTGCTCAATCATTCCCAGCTTCAGCAAGCGTTTAATAGAACCACTAACCGCTCCCTGGGTCAGGCGCATCTGTTTGGATAACTCTTTTTGGCTCATATTGGGATTGTTGGCAATCAGTATCGCAATATGCAGCAGCCGGAAATTCAAGCCGTACTGATCAACCTTCGCCCGCATGATCTGCGCTATCCTTTGATAAGTCTGCCTCAAGTGGAGGGCTACATCTGCTTCCAGCACATTCTAACCTCCAATACTTTAGCGTTAAACTAACCAATACTTTAATGTTAAACTATTTTTTCGCGGGTGTCAAGAGCAGCTGAAAATTTACCTTGACATTTACCCCTGATGCAATAGAATCGAAGCAAAGAGATTCATGAGGAGGGATTCACTGTGATTACTGAGGTGGATTTAAAGCATCTGAGGCGCTGTGTGGAGCTGGCTCGAACCGCCCTGGAAAAGGGAGATGAACCCTTTGGTTCAGTACTGGTTTCTGGCGATGGCAGGGTGCTTCAAGAAGACCACAACCACGTGGCTGGGGGAGACCACACCCAGCATCCAGAGTTTAATTTAGCCCGATGGGCAGCGGCGAACCTTACCCCTGAAGAGCGCAGCAG
>JAAYLQ010000144.1 GCA_012521805.1 Bacillota bacterium | reverse complement strand
ACTACCGTTAAAGACTGAGGCAGGTGCAGATACTAAAATGATCAAACATAAACAGTGGATTGCTGTAATATTGCTGATAGTAAGCATCGGTTTTTTGTTTCGGTTGGTATTCATTCAACCTGATGTGCCGGCATCATCTGAGGAGATCTGGGTGGTTTATTTTGCTTCCAGCGAGGAAGTATGTCTGCTGCCGGAGGCGCGAATAGGTGATGCGTCAATCAGCGAGCGGCTGCAGGCACTGATCAATGGACCGCACGATCACAGCTTGAATCCAATCTTTCCCGAAGGCACTCAGGTAATCAGCTATCAGGTAGAAGGTAACTTAATTTTGGTTAATTTCAACCGCGCCTTAATTGACAGGCATCCGGGAGGCAGTTCAGCAGAATTAATCACTGTTTATGGCTTAGTTAATACCTTAACAGAAGATCCGCAGATCGATTATGTGCAGATTTTAGTTGAGGGACGCACTGTTCCAACTATAGCCGGCCACGTAGATGTATCACAACCTTTAGGCAGAGATGAAACATTAATTGGAGCATTATAATAGTTAATAAGTGGAGGATTTAATATGGAATTGGCACGAGCACCAATTGGTATTTATGATTCAGGTGTGGGAGGTTTAACTGTCTGGCTTGCGCTCAAGAAGCTGTTGAACCAGGATTTGATCTATTACGCTGATACAGCCCATATTCCCTATGGAGATAAATCTAAGGAACAGATTTTATTTTATTCCCACAGCATTGTTAATTTCCTCAAACAGCAGCAGGCCCGGATTATTGTGGCTGCCTGCAATACATCGTCAGCGCTGGCCCTGCCCACGCTGCAGTTGAGTGCAAGCATTCCTTTGTTTGGTGTGATTGAGCCAGCGGTGAAGAAGGCTGCTGCTGCGACGAAAAATAATCGGGTTGGGCTGATTGCCACTGTCGGCACAGTGAACAGCAGCAGTTATCAAAAGGAGTTTCACAAGCTGGCACCAGATGTAGCTTTGTTTGCCCAGAAAGCTCCCAAATTAGTGCCATTAATCGAAGCGGGAAAATTAGATGGTCCTGAAGTATCCAGTGCGCTCCATCAGTACCTGGATCCTCTGTTAAGGCAGGAAATTGACACTTTAATTCTTGGCTGCACCCATTATCCGTTCTTGCTCGAACCAATCCGGGCTATTGTTGGACCGGACATCAACATTATTGATCCGGCTTGGCAGCTGGCTGAGGATGTGCGGGATTGGCTGAGGGACCATGGTTATGCTGACAAAGGGCAGCCGGCAAAAGAGGTCTTTTGGACCAGCGGGAATCCTCAGGAGTTTCAGAAGAAAGCCAGCTTTTTTATTGGCCAGCAGATCAAAGCGGTTAATTTTCATAAACCGGCTGAAGAACTGCCGAGTGTAATGGAAGCTTTTCTTGGCGAATTGTCGCCGGTTTGGCGGGGAGAGAAAGATCAATGAAGCAGTGGGAAGGAAAACAAGTTGCTGTAGTTGGTTTAGGCATCAGCAATGTGCCGTTAATTATATATCTGCTCCGACACGGCGCGGTAATATCTGGCCGCGACCGGAAAACCGCATCAGAACTAGGGGACACCTATGCATCCCTGCGGAACCTCGGTGTAGACTTTTGCCTTGGACCGGAGGAATATCTGCAGGGTTTGCATAAATATGATGCGGTATTTCTCACTCCAGGTATTCCCAAACATCTGCCGGAAATCCAGGCCCTGATGGGTCAAGTTCCGCTGTTGAGTGAGGTTGCCTTAGTGCTGCAGCAGGCTCAAGCACCAGTGTACGGCATTACCGGCAGCAGCGGCAAGACTACTACTACCACTTTAGTTGGTGAAATGCTCAAAGCAGCAGGTATTAAGTGTCATGTCGGTGGGAATATCGGTAATCCATTAATTGAGCGGATTGATCAGATCCCAGCCGATCAACCGATCATCATGGAGCTGTCCAGCTTTCAATTAGAACTGCTGAGCCAGAGTCCCCAGGCGGCACTGGTGACAAATATCAGTGAGAACCATCTTGATGTTCATTTAACGATGGAGAATTATATCCAAGCGAAGAAACAGATCTATCTGCACCAACAGCCTGCCGATGCAGCTGTATTTAATTACGATGACCCGATTGTGCGGAATATGGCTAGTGAAGCGGTTGGTGCTGTTTACTTCTTCAGCTCAAAGAATGCAGTTAAGCCCGGTATTTATCTCGATGATCAAGGAATGTTAGTTTTTCAGGATGCGGCAGGAATTGTCCCGTTAATATCGAAGCAGGACATTGGTTTAATTGGAGAGCACAATCTGCAGAATGTGATGGCTGCTGCCCTGTTAGCACATCTAGCAGGGGCTGACTGGGACGCAATCTGCAGTGCTGCCCGCCAGTTTAGAGGAGTTAAACACCGGTTAGAGTTTGTTGCAGCGATCAATCAAGTTGAGTATTACAATGATTCAATTGCTACCAGCCCGGCCCGCACGATTGCCGGTATTAGGGCTTTTACGCAGCCCGTGATTTTAATTGCCGGCGGTTATGATAAAAAACTCAGCTTTACAGAGCTGGCTGAAGTAGTGGTTAAGAGCGGTAGGGTGAAGGCTGTAATCCTACTGGGTCAAACTGCGGATCTAATTGCAGAGGAGATTACCGCTGTTTCTCCGGATTATAAGCAGGTTTACCGAGCCAGTGATCTAAGTCACGCAGTTGATCTTGCTGCCCAGTTGGCGGACTGCGGTGATGCGGTACTGCTGTCACCGGCATGTGCCAGTTTTGATATGTACCCTAATTTTGAAGCTCGTGGAGACCATTTTCGCAGTATTGTGCAGGAATTAGCTGTAAAAGATAGATGAAAGCATGTAAAATGGAGGTATGATCAGTGGAAAGAGTTGATGGCCGAAGAGCAGATCAACTGCGGCCTGTGGTTATTGAGCGCGATTTTATCAAACATGCGGAAGGCTCGGTATTGATTGCGGTCGGTGATACAAAAGTAATCTGTACAGCATCAGTGGAGGACAAGGTACCGCCGTTTTTGCGGGGTTTAGGTGAAGGCTGGATCACAGCAGAGTACGCCATGCTGCCGCGGGCAACAGAAGTCCGCAACGTTAGGGAGGCATCCCGGGGCAAGCAGGGAGGACGCACCCATGAAATTCAGCGTTTGATCGGCAGAGCCCTGAGGGCGGTGGTAGATTTAAAGGCGATTGGTGAGCGGACCATCTGGATCGATTGCGATGTGATTCAAGCTGATGGAGGCACCCGCACCAGCTCAATAACAGGGGCTTACATAGCGTTGGTCGATGCTTTGACCAAGTTAAAAGAACAGGAGAACTGGGAAACGCTCCCAATTACAGATTATTTAGCAGCGATTAGTGTAGGAATCGTGGATGGACAGGTTCTCTTAGATTTATGCTATCAGGAAGATTCACAGGCTGAGGTTGACTTAAATGTGGTGATGACCGGTTCCGGTAAGCTGGTGGAAATCCAGGGAACCGCTGAGGCAGAAACTTTTACCCGCCAGGAGCTAACCGCCATGCTCGATTTAGCAGAAAGCGGCATCAATGAACTAGTGAAGATTCAGAGACGCGTTTTGACATCAGGATTAACAAATTTATGGGGAGGATCATCAGGTGACTGAGCCGGTGCTGGTAATAGCCTCAAGAAATCGGCACAAAGTGGAGGAAATTAAAGCGATTTTAGCAGATCTGCCTGTAGTGATTAAGGGAGTAGGGGAAATAGCTGATCTGCCGGAGGTTGTCGAGGATGGACGTACCTTTAAAGCCAACGCTGTAAAAAAAGCGCTTTACACAGCCAAAGCTTTAAATCTGACAGCCATCGGCGATGATTCTGGGTTAGTAGTTGATTGCCTTAACGGCGAACCAGGGGTCAATTCTGCTAGGTATGCCGGCATTCCTTCGAATGATCAGCGCAATAATGATAAGTTGTTATATAAACTGCGGGATGTGCCTTGGGAAAAAAGGGACGCCCATTTTGAATGTGTAATTGCCCTGGCCGAGCCTAATGGGGATGTGGAGACCTGCACCGGCATCTGTTCTGGTAAGATTGGTTATCGTCCTCAAGGGACCAATGGCTTTGGTTATGATCCCCTTTTCGTTGTCCCGGAGTATAATCAGACCTTTGCGGAGCTGGATCCGGAGGTTAAAAACCAAATCAGTCACCGGGCAAAAGCACTAGCAGAACTTCGCAAAATTTTAATTGAAAAATTTTGCCGATAATGTGTTGACATACCTGTTCAGATATGGTATCATAGCACTTGTCAGTTCGATAATAGACAAACTAGTCGGGGCGTGGCGCAGTTTGGCTAGCGCGCCTGCCTTGGGAGCAGGAGGCCGGAGGTTCAAATCCTCTCGCCCCGACCATAAAATTTTGCGGGTGTAGCTCAATGGTAGAGCACTGGCCTTCCAAGCCAGCTGTGAGGGTTCGATTCCCTTCACCCGCTCCAGTTTTGGAATTATGCGCCTGTAGCTCAGGGGATAGAGCATCGGACTTCTAATCCGAGTGCCGCAGGTTCGAATCCTGCCAGGCGCGCCATGTGCAACCCGATATTATAACTATATAAACTTAATGTGGTGGGTATAGCTCAGTTGGTTAGAGCGCCAGGTTGTGGCCCTGGAGGTCGCCGGTTCGAATCCGGTTACTCACCCCATTTTTTTATTAATTTTTAAGTTCGCCCCACAATAACAGCAGCCTTTTCAGGATAAATCCGCGCCTTTAATGGTGTGCTGCCTGCTAAATCTCCATCAAATGACTTTGTCAGCGGCTGCTCAGCCTCAATCAGCACTTCTTTGCCCTGCAGAATCTCTACTCGAGGATGATTGACATGTCTGCCGAAATAAACTGTTGGCAGAGCCCGCATTAAGGCAAATTTGCCAATGTCCCGAATGATTACCACAGAAATCTGTCCATCATTAAAACGGGCGTTAGGTGCAAATTTAAGTCCGCCGCCTCCATACGGCATATTCATTAGCACCACACCTACCACTTTAGTATCAATCACTTTTTGATCGATAGTAATTCTAACTTGATAGCTTTCAAGCTCCCGGATTGTTTGAGCTACTGCCGCTAGAAATACCGGTGATCCTTTCAACCAGGAGTCACGATGCGCATTTACATTGACCAAAACGGTTGAGGGAAACCCGATCGTTGAAACTACCCCAAAAAGGCGATCTGTTTCTTTAATCACATCAAATTTAACTGTGGTACCGTTAAACAGCAGATCGAGGGCGGCAACTGGATTCCGAGGAATGCCTAAGCCTCGGGCATAATCATTACCGGTACCTCCTGGAATAATCGCTAACTTAGAATCGGTTTCCCACAATCCGGTTAACACTTCATTAATTGTGCCATCACCGCCTAAAGCCGCCACTATTTCATGTCTGCGGCTGGCTTGATAGGCTAATTCTACCGCATGCTGGGGACCTGCTGTTTTTAACAGCTCAAAATCCTGATTCTTTTCCCGCAGCACCTGTGCAGCAGTTTCAGCTACCTTGTTACCGCGTCCACGTCCTGCAGATGGGTTTGCAATGATTGCTATGCTCATAGTACCACTCGCTTCTGTATTTAAACTGCCTTAACTGTTTCTGCATGGTTCTGGAAACTTCCTGCATTTTCAGTTGGGAGTTTATTTTTTTATCCGGCTGCCCATACTAAAAGCGAAGGGAGGGCGGTTGGTGGCTAAGAAAAAGAAGCTGAACAAAAAGCGCAATCAAAACGAGAACTACGAAGTTGCCGATGAGCTGTTAGGTAAACCGGAAACAGAAACCAATGTGAAAGAGCAAATCAACCATCCTAAAAAACGGATGTGATTAAAAAGTTAGGGAGTAGCGAGGGCTACTCCCTGAATTTTAGCTGCTGAATAAATGGGAAAAGGCTTGGGTGAGCTGAGTTGTGGCCTGAATAATTCCCACCTGATCTTGGTCCAGTGCCAGTGCGTGCAGTTGAGCTAAAACCTGGTCAACCTGTATGATTGTATCCAGGCGATGGGCTGAATCAGGCTTGATCTGATCCCACTCAGTCTGCAGCTGATCGATGTAGTAGCGGCAGAGCGTCCATTCACCATCTACTGCCGCCTGAGCGGCTTTATCGGTAAGATCCTGAAAAGTTGAGGTGTTGCTGCGGATCTCTGGACCTTGCTCTGGCGCAGCTGGTGGATTCTGTACTGACGCTTGATAGGTACTGAAAAGAATTACTGCAATCAGCAAAACACTGATCAAGGCAAAAGGTCTGCCCATTCTCCAACCTCCTTTAAGAATAGGTTTCCCATTATCGGGTAATAAATAAGTTTGTCTATCAGCGAAGGAAGGGATAAGACGTTGAAAGTAGTTTGGATGATTCGTCCGGCAGCAGGTGGAATCAAGGAGCATTTAACCCATTTACGAAACGGGTTAAAAGAAGAATATGAAATCATTATTTGTGGACCTGCTGACCTGGCAGAATGGGCAGAAGGCTTTCAGTTTTATCCTATCGATATCGTTGATGGCATCAACCTGAGAAAAGATCTGAAAGCAATTTGGCAGTTAAAGAGCGTACTGCGTGCTGCTAAACCCAGGTTAGTGCATATCCATGGTCTGAAATCAGTGATGATAGGGGTCCCAGCGGCCAAGTTAAGCGGCGGCAGCAGACTGCTGTTCACCGCCCACAACTGTCTGCCGCAGCCTCAATCTCGGTGGTATGGGGTTACCCATGGGTTAGTCAACCGCCGCATGCTGCGCTCCCTTGATCGAATTATTGCGGTCAGCGATGCTGTCGGCAGTGAGCTGATGGAGTTTGTACCTTATCAGCGGATCGT
>JAAYLQ010000024.1 GCA_012521805.1 Bacillota bacterium | reverse complement strand
CTTTCCAGCTCGGGTCTTGTTAACTCTATTAAACTATTCTATTCGTTCTTTGCTGCGATTAGTGCCCCTGTTACTGCTTCAGCTAGGTTGGTGCCGTGGTCAGCAACCCGCTCTAAGGTGCTGATTACGTCCAAGTAAAGTACCCCAGCCTCAGGATGGCACTTACCTTCATTGAGGCGATTGATGTGAGACTCGCGGAACTGCTTATCCATGCGGTCCACTTCATCGTCTTCTGCAATCAGATTCTCAGCTGCTTGGATCTGCTCTGTGCGGAGCACCTCGATTGCTCGAGAGTAGATCGACTCTACCTTTGCAAACATTGTTTCCAGCTCTTCAACTGCCTTATCACTGAGGCTGACATGGTGTTTGATTCTAGCCTGAGCCAGTTCTACGATATTTGTTGATAGGTCTGCCACCCGCTCAACATCATGGGCAGAGTGAAGCAGGCCGGTAATTTTCTGATGCTGTTTTGTAGTCCAGGGATTATCAGCAGCTGCTGTCAGATAGGACACTATTTCTCTTTCAAGCTTATTGATTGTTTCTTCCTTAGCTAAAACGTCTTCCATCAATTCCTGATCACCAGTGATGAAAGCGCGGAAAGAGTTCTGCAGCATGGTCAGGGAAATATCGCACATTCTTAAAGTTTCATTAGTTGCAGCAATCAAGGCTGCTGGTGTGTTTAAGATATTGCGATCCAAGAATTGAGGTTTAGATCCCGGACCAAAATCTTCACCAGGTACAATCCGCTCGATAAAAGCAACGAATTGATTAATAAACGGGAATAGAACTATTGTGTTCGTTACATTAAAGATTGTGTGCGCATTCGCAAGCTGTCTCGCAACGGTTGTTCCGGTATGAGTAACTACGTATGTAAAGGGCTTGAACAGAATTAGAAAGATAACCGCTCCGAAAAAGTTAAACAAAACATGGGCTACCGCAGCCCGCTTAGCAGTTACATTAGTACCGAATGAGGCTAATAAAGCGGTGATGCATGTACCAATATTAGCGCCAAGAGTTAAAGCAATACCGGAAGGTAAATCAATTAAACCTTGAAGACTTAAAGCAATGGCAACGCTGGTAGTTGCGCTGCTGCTTTGAATTATCAGGGTAAATAAGGCACCAACCAGCACTCCTAAGAGTGGGTTTTGGCCAAATTTAACCAGCATGTTGATGAAAGACTCGTACTCTTTCAGCGGCGCAATACTGTCGCTCATAATTCCCATTCCAAAAAAGAGCATCCCGAAGCCGAGAATCGAGAGACCAACGTTTTGTACTGTTTTTCTCCGGCTGAGAAAGTTTAAGATTGCCCCGACTCCAATCAGCGGTAGGGCAAAATCAGTGATCTGAAATGCGACAATCTGTGCCGTGATCGTAGTTCCGATGTTCGCCCCCATAATCGTCCCGACTGCCTGGGTTAGATTCATCAATCCTGCATTGACAAATCCCACTACCATTACTGTAGTTGAACTGCTGGATTGGATGATCATGGTGGCTAAGGCGCCGGTCAGAATGGCGATGATCGGACGCGATGTGAATAATTCCAGAATTCGTCTCAGCCTATCTCCTGCTGCATTTTGAAGGCCTTCAGCCATCTTGGCAATCCCAAAAAGAAAAAGCCCAAGGCCCCCAAGCAGTTGTAGTCCGACTGCTATACTCATGAATCTACCTCGCTTCCTTAAAAAGTCCACGTGATAGATTCGGCAATTTGTATTTAAATCCTGCAAAATACAACATCGTCTTTATGAACTCCAGGAAAAGATTCTGTAAAATCTTAAGATAAACATTTAGTTTAAAGCTTGAGAGTGACGGCGGTAAGCATCTTTTAATGACTTCATCCCCCGTTCTTTAGCTTTTGGATCCAGCTTCGGATCTTGAGCAATCGCTGCGATTGCCTGTTTAATCATGTTTAGCTTTTCCTGTTTAGTCATTCTGCATACCCCCCAACACTGTTCTACTATCAGTATGTGCAGGCAAGTCCCCTTTTATTCCATAATTATCCAAATTTTGGTTGGTTCAGCCGGAAAAGACTAAAGTGACAATTAATGCTGCTACCAAAAACCCAGCAATATCTGCGGCTACCGCTGCCGGCAGCGCCTGGCGCACTTTGCGCACCCCTACAGCGCCAAAGTATACCGTTAAAACATAAAAAGTTGTTTCAGTGCTCCCCTGGATGGTGGACGCCATCAAACCAATCAGGGAGTCGGGGCCATAAGTTTCGAGAATCGATGCCAGCACCCCAAGTGCTCCAGAACCGGAAAGAGGTCTGATTAGAGCCAGGGGGATCACCTCATCAGGAATCTTGAAAATGGAGGTTAGGGGGGATATCAGTTTTGTAATGACACCCATCATCCCAGACTGCTGAAAAACTTTGATAGCCACAAACATCGCAACCAGAAACGGAACAATGCGGATCGCTGTAGCGAATCCTTCTTTTGCTCCTTCTACAAAGCTCTCATAGACTTTGACCCCTCGGGCTAAACCAATTACCGGAATCCCAATTAACATTACTGGGATTGCCCAAGCTGAAATGGTATTGATAATTGAAATCATAATTTCACTCCTACGCATTTTATAAGTAAGGTTTTCTCAGCAGGCGGTCAACAATAATTGCTGCCAGTGTAGAAGCGGTGGTGGCTACGATTGTGGTGCCTACCACGGCAGTTGGGTTGGCAGAACCGGCAGCTGTGCGGAAGGCGATCACTGTAGTTGGGATTAGGGTGAGACTGGAGGCAGTAATTGCCACAAATGTACACATACTATTACTTGCGGTATCCTTATTGGGATTCAGGGTCTGCAGTTCTTCCATGGCTTTAATGCCCAGGGGAGTGCAGGCATTGCCCAGACCAAGTATATTAGCGCTCATTGCCAGGAGAACTGCCCCCACTGCCGGGTGATCAGGGGGAACTTCAGGGAACAACACCCGAGTTAAGGGCCGCATCAGTTTTGCAATCAGTTTCATCAATCCGGCATCTTCTGCGATTTTCATCAGTCCAGACCAAAAGGCAATGATGCCGATTAAGCCAAGGGCAATTTTCACTGCCTCTTCAGCCCCTTCTATCGTGGCGCGAGTAACCAATTGAATATCCCCTTGCACTGCTGCGGCTAACACACCGCTGGCCAGCATCGCAAACCAAATAATATTGATCAAAGTTGTCACCTCCACTGCTAAATTGATATGCCAGTTATTGAGGATTATTGCTTTAATTTGCGATCCAGCATGCTAATTGGGGTAAATTGATGGGGAGCAAGAAAAATTGTTGTGTATAACTTGACAAATAATGTTATAATAAAATTGAACGTCAGGTATGGTCAGAAAAGGAGGCTGTTCATGGCAAGTTTGGCTGACTTAATTGAAAGTTATATCAAACAGCAGCTCCGCAGCAGTGAGAATCAGGCCATTGCCATCAGTCGGGCTCAGTTAGCTGAGCTGTTCAGCTGTGTTCCCTCTCAGATAAACTATGTGCTGACAACCCGCTTTACCCTTGAACGGGGCTACATGATTGAAAGCCGGCGGGGAGGCGGAGGGTATATCCGTATTGTCCGGGTTAACCAGGGAGAGCGCCCCAAGTTAGCAGAGCAGCTGCTGTTAGAGATTGGTCCTGAGATCAGTGAAAGCCAAGCTGAGCAGTTTCTAGCTAGTTTTCGGGAACTTGGGGTGCTGTCTGTTCAGCAAAAACGGGTAATCAGAGCTCTGCTACAGCAGGAAACAGCTCAGGTTCCCCAAGGTAGGGCAAGACTGAGGGCGAGTCTCCTGCGGAGCTTAATCATCTTAATTATGCAGTGTAAAAATAAAAATGAGGTGTAACCCATGTTATGTGAGAAGTGTCAAAAACAGGCGGCCAGCGTACACGTGACAAAAATAATTAATGGACAGAAAACAGAAATGCATTTATGTCAGAATTGTGCCCAGAGCTTAGGCGAGTTTGACTTAAATATCGATCTGCCTAATTTCTTTGCTAGTTTTTTTGACCACTCCCATTTTGGCGGGCAGATTGCCCAACCAAAGGCTTGTCCCGCCTGCAAATTGACTTTAGAAGATTTTCGCCAGCTCAATCAGTTTGGCTGCAGCGAATGCTATCATACCTTCAGAAAAGAAATTGAGCCATTACTGCGCAGACTTCACGGCAGCAGCAGTCATGAAGGAAAAATCCCCGCTCATGCTTATGCCTCTTTAAGCATTGAGCGGCAGATTAAAATGCTCCGGGAGAAGCTGCAGCAGGTGATCAGTATTGAAAATTATGAAGAAGCAGCGAGAATCAGGGACCAGATTCGAGCTCTGGAGCGCCAAGCCCAGGGGTAAAGGAGGATCAGTTATGGGTGAGTCATGGATCAAAAAGGATGGTCCTGAAGGGGATATCGTATTAGGAACAAGGATTAGATTGGCCCGGAATTTTGCTGAAATTCCCTTTCCTGCGGTCGCCAATCGGGAACAAGCCCGGCAGGTGCTGCAGCAGGCTAAGCAGTTTCCCTCTAGTTTAAGGCAGCTGACCAATGTCAAGTTTTATGAGCTTGCGGAAGTGGAAGAGCTGGAGCGCCAGATCTTAATGGAAAAACACTTGATCAGCCCTGAGCATACTCAAAATACTAACGGTAAGGGAGTAATTATTTCCGAACACGAGGATATTAGTATTATGGTTAATGAAGAAGATCACCTCAGGATTCAAGTGTTGTTTCCAGGGCTGCAGCTCAAAAAGGCGTGGGAATTGGCCAATCAAGTTGATGACTTAATCGAAGCGAATGTAAAATATGCCTTTGACCCCGATATAGGTTACTTAACCGCCTGCCCTTCAAATGTAGGCACTGGAATGCGTGGTTCAGTTATGCTGCATCTGCCTGCTTTGGCCCGGATTAATCAGCTGGGCAATGTGCTGCGATCGGTTTCTCATTTTGGTTTAGTTGTCCGGGGATTATATGGTGAGGGCAGTGAATCGTTCGGCAATATTTATCAAATTTCTAATCAGATATCCCTCGGCCATTCAGAATTAGATATGCTGGATCATCTGGCTAAAGTTGCAGAGCAGGTGATTAACAGTGAGCGGCAGGCCCGCCAGTATCTGCTCCAGGAACAGAACCGCACTGCCAGTGAAGATCAGGTTTACCGGGCTTACGGAATTCTAACCAATGCCCGCCTTATTACCACTAAAGAAGCTCTTAAACTGCTGTCTACCATTTTATTAGGAATCGATTTGGCGTTGATTCCAGATCTCGAACGCTGTTCGGTAAAAGAGTTGATGGTGGAAATCAGGGAGGCGCATCTGCAGAAAATTATGGGTCAGAGCCTGCCTCCTGAAGAACGGGATCGTTTACGGGCTAGTTTGATTCGTGAACGACTGAAACGCTAAGATAGAGAGGATGGTAGAAATATGTTTGGTAGATTTACAGATCGTGCCCAAAGAGTAATTGTGCTTGCTCAGGAACAGGCGCGCCGTTTAGGCCACAATGTAGTGGGAACCGAGCATATTTTGCTGGGATTAATTGCTGAAGGTGAGGGTGTGGGCGCCAAGGCATTAACTGCCATGGGTGTCAGCTTGGAAAAGGTTCAGCAGGAAATCGAAAAAGTAATTGGCAGAAGTGATGCGCCGATTAAAGGTACCATCGGATTTACCCCCCGGACTAAACGGGTGTTTGAATTGGCTATTGATGAAGCTCGTCAATTGGGCCACACTTATATAGGAACAGAACATATTTTGTTAGGTTTGATCAGGGAAGGGGAAGGAGTTGCCGCTCAGGTCCTCCGCAATTTGAATATTGATCTGGAGGGTATGCGCAAGCAGGTTATTGAGCTTCTCGGCGGGCATGCGCCCCAGGGGGCGGGAGCGGGCATGCGGCGCACCAAAACGCCAACCCTAGACCAGTTCGGCCGTGATTTAACAGAAATGGCTAGAGAGGGCAAGCTGGATCCGGTGATAGGCCGGGAAAGGGAAATTGAACGGGTAATTCAAATCCTGAGCCGCCGCACAAAAAATAATCCGGTATTAATCGGTGAGCCGGGAGTGGGCAAAACCGCAATTGCCGAAGGTTTAGCAATCCAAATTGTTAATAATGATGTGCCAGAAAACCTATTAAATAAAAGGGTAATTGCCCTCGATATGGGTTCAATGGTTGCAGGCTCGAAATTCCGCGGCGAGTTTGAAGAGCGGTTGAAGAAAGTGATGGACGAAATTCGTCAGGCCCAGGATGTAATTCTCTTTATTGACGAGATGCATACCATTATTGGGGCTGGAGCAGCGGAGGGGGCAATTGATGCATCCAATATCCTCAAACCGGCTTTAGCCAGGGGCGAACTGCAGGCGATTGGTGCTACCACACTTGATGAATACCGGAAGCATGTGGAGAAAGATGCCGCTCTGGAACGGAGATTTCAACCGGTTATGGTTGATGAGCCGACAGTTGAAGAAACGGTTGCGATTCTAAAAGGTCTGAGGGACCGCTACGAGGCACACCATCGAGTGCAGATCAGTGATGGCGCGATTGAAGCTGCTGCAGTGCTGTCCAGCCGCTATATCACCGATCGGTATCTGCCGGACAAGGCCATCGATTTGCTGGATGAAGCGGCATCTAAGGTTAGGCTTAAGGGTCTGGTAGTACCCCAGGAATTGAAAGATTTGGAAGCAAAGATTGAAGAAGTTAAGATTGAAAAAGAAGCAGCGATTAAAAACGAAGAGTTTGAAAAAGCAGCTTCCCTGCGGGATCAGGAACAGAAACTCCGGGATGAACTGGACGATAAGCGTTCCCAGTGGAAGAATAATCAGGGACGCCATGAAGCCAATGTTGCTGCCCAGGATATCGCTGATGTGGTGGCCAACTGGACCGGAATACCTGTCAACCAGATCGCCCAAACTGAGTCGGAGCGTCTGCTCAATCTGGAACAGATTCTCCATCAGCGGGTGGTGGCTCAGGATGAAGCGATTGCGGCCCTGTCCCGGGCAATCCGCAGAGCGTTTGCCGGCTTAAAGGCTCCGAATCGGCCGATTGGCTCTTTTATCTTCCTTGGACCCACTGGAGTTGGAAAAACCGAGCTGGCTAAAGCGTTAGCGGAGTCCCTCTTCGGCGATGAGGATGCTATGGTCCGCATCGATATGTCTGAGTACATGGAGCGCCACAGCGTTGCCCGCTTAGTGGGGGCACCTCCCGGGTATATTGGTTATGACGAGGCGGGACAGTTAACTGAAAAAGTGAGACGCAGACCGTATTCAGTAGTGCTGTTTGACGAAGTGGAAAAAGCCCATCCTGAAGTTTTCAACATCCTGCTGCAGGTTCTGGAAGATGGACGCTTAACTGATTCTAAAGGCCGTACAGTAGATTTCAGCAACACTGTGGTAATCATGACCTCAAATGTAGGGGCACAGCAGATTCAGCGTGAAACTTCCATCGGATTTAGAATCAGCGACAGTGATCTGGACAATTATGAAGCAATGAAAGATAAGGTAATGGAAGAACTGAAGCGGACTTTCAGACCGGAGTTTTTAAATCGCATTGATGAGATTATTGTCTTCCACGCCTTAACTAGGGAGCATATCTCTCAGATTATTGATATCATGCTTCTAGATTTAGGTCAGCAGCTTAAGGAAAAAGGCTTGGAGTTTGAGATTACAGAAGCAGCTAAACAGCTGGTTGCCAATTCTGGATTTGATATTGACTTTGGAGCCAGACCGCTGCGCAGAGCGATTCAGCGGATGATTGAAAATCCCCTGGCTGAACTGATTCTCCAAGGCCGCTACAAAGATGGCGATACTGTTCGGGTTGATGTTCAGGACCAGGAATTGGTTTTTGCATAAAGTGTGGCTAGGACTAATGTCCTAGCTTCCTTTTATTGTATCTACCGCTGTAAAATGTTATAATTAATGTAGAAACTTTAATTAGGAGCGGTTGCCTTGGCTAAGACAGCGGTCCGGTTTGTCTGTCAAAACTGTGGAGCGGAGTACCCCAAATGGATGGGCAGATGTTCTGGCTGTGGGGAATGGAATACATTGGTTGAGGAACGGGTACGCAGTTCCCGCTCCAAACATCAGCCATGGGTGGAGCCCAGCGGGTCGAAAGCTCCCCAGGCAATTACCGAGGTTGTTTCCACAGCTGAATCGCGGTCCACTACTGGAATTGCCGAACTTGACCGGGTCTTAGGCGGTGGGATTGTGCCTGGTTCCCTAGGACTGCTTGGGGGGGAACCAGGAGTTGGCAAATCTACCCTGTTGATGCAGGTAGCTGCCTATACAGCGGCGAGTCGGGGGGGAAAGGTGCTCTACGTATCAGGGGAGGAATCCCTCAGTCAGCTAAAACTGCGAGCTGAGCGCCTCGGTTTGCTTACTGAACAGCTGCTGGTTCTCTCTGAATCCAATGCCTTTACCATCGGAGATTACGTTGAGTCCCTTGAACCGAAGCTGGTGCTGATTGATTCAATTCAGACGATCTATCTGCCTGATTTAAACTCGGCTCCAGGCAGTGTGGCCCAGGTGCGGGAAGGAGCAGCTTATTTCCTTAAACTGGCAAAAAGCACCGGGATTCCCATTATCTTAGTCGGACATGTTACTAAAGGCGGCTCTTTTGCTGGTCCGAAAGTGTTAGAACATGCTGTTGATTACGTATTATATTTTGAGGGCACCAATCAGCAGTCAGTCCGGATTATCCGCGGGGTGAAAAATCGCTTTGGCTCTACCAATGAAGTAGGAATTTTTGATATGACTGACAAAGGCTTGGTAGAGGTTGATAATCCCTCGGGTCTGTTTTTAGCGGAACGGCCGATCGACAGCTCAGGTTCAGTGGTGGTTCCCTGTTTGGAAGGGACACGGCCGCTGCTGGTAGAAATTCAAGCTCTGGTAGCCCAGACACCGTTCAGCGGCACGCCCAGGCGCCAGGCAACTGGCGTAGATTATCACCGATTTTCCATCATTTTGGCGGTGTTAGAAAAACGTCAGGGCTATCAGCTCCAGACTCAGGATGTGTTTGTTAATGTGGCTGGTGGATTTAAACTGACCGAGCCAGGTGTGGATCTGGGCATAGCCTGTGCAGTAGCCAGCAGTTACCGTAACCATGTGATCGCGCCTGATTTAGCTGTAATCGGCGAGGTAGGGCTGTCTGGCGAAATTCGCGGTGTCAGCCAAATTAATGCGCGCTTAAAAGAATTGGCTAAACTCGGTTTCAAGCGGGCTGTGGTTCCCGCGGTTGGTGAAAATATTGTGTCGGATCTTGATGTGATCCAGGTGAAAACAGTCTCGCAGGCCTTGGATGCGGTATTTGAATAATTTGTGGAAGGGGGTAAATGGATGAAAGAAACAGCAGATCAAGAGCAGTTGTTTTTAAAGAATTTAAGTTTAGTTGCACCGGGTACTCAGTTATATGATGCTTTAGAAAATGTGCTCAGAGCTCGCACCGGCGGCTTGATTGTAGTTGGCGACGATCCGGAAGTCATGAATATGGTCGATGGCGGCTTTAAGATTGACGCTGAAATGCATCCTGCTGCCCTTTATGAGCTGGCTAAAATGGATGGTGCGATCGTGCTGTCAAGTGATGCTAAGCGGA
Source organism: Bacillota bacterium (assembly GCA_012521805.1). Lineage (GTDB taxonomy): Bacteria > Bacillota > Limnochordia > Darwinibacteriales > DTU012 > DTU012. The sequence continues at coordinate 4,346 of JAAYLQ010000024.1, read as the reverse complement.
TTTTATATGCAAATGTTCAGCTGACTCCGGATCATATGATTCCCAGTTTTGAAACTGGAACTCGGCATCGGACCGCTGAACGGGTAGCTAAGCAGACCAATCAGCTGGTGATTGCCATTTCCCAGAGGCGTAATGTGATCACTATGTATTGGGGCAACAATAAGTATGTGGTGCGGGATGTCAGCGTAATCTTAGCAAAAGCCAACCAAGCCCTTTCCACACTGGAAAAATACAAGAGTGTAATGGAGCAGTCCTTAATTAATTTAAGCGCCCTGGAGTTCGAAAGCTTTGTCACACTCCTAGATGTAGCTACAGTAATTCAGCGGGGCCAGATGGTATTCCGTATTGCCCATGAAATTGAACGGTACATTGTCCAGCTGGGTTCTGAAGGCCGCTTGGTTAACATGCAGCTGGAAGAGCTGATGTCTGACATTGCTGATGAGGGGCTGCTGGTAGTTAAAGATTACTACATTGATCCGGAAAAAACAGCAGAAGAAATTTGGGCAGAGATGGGTGAGTGGGATTCAGAAGATCTCCTTAATTTGAACATGATCGCTCGCGCTTTAGGCTATGGGGGCGCTGCCAGTAATTTAGAGCAGTCGGTTACACCTAAAGGTTACCGGATTCTCAGCAAGATTCACCGGCTGCCAATGCCTGTTATTGAAAATTTGGTGGCCCGCTTTCAATATCTGCCGGAGATCTGCGATGCTTCCATCGAGGAACTGGATGATGTTGAGGGAATCGGTGAGGTGCGGGCTAAAGCGATTCAAGAAGGACTGCGCCGGATTCGGGAGCAAGTTTTACTTGACCGCCACCTGTAACATAATTTATGGCAGGGAATACGGAATCCGTTAATATATGGGGAAACCTGTACGGATAAAGGATTGAGATTGACTTTTTTCACAAAAAGTGGTAAATTTAAAATGATACCTAAATGAAGCCCGTTAGGATCCGAGGTTTGTGAAGGGCAGATAGGAGGTCCTGGCTTTGTATAATGTCGGGGATAAGGTCGTGTACCCTATGCATGGTGCCGGAATTATCGAAGCCATCGAGGAGCGCGAAGTATTAGGCGAAAAGCGGCAGTATTATATCATGGCTATGCCGATTGGCGACATGAAGGTCATGATTCCTTTGGATGCTGTCGATGAGATTGGACTGCGCCAAGTAATCAGCGAAGCAGAAGCTGGTGAGGTTATTGAAGTATTAAAGGGACAAATGTCTAAAATGCCCTCAAACTGGAACAGACGTTACCGTGCCAATATGGAAAAAATTAAAAGTGGAGATATTTTTGAGGTAGCTGAAGTGGTGCGCAACTTGACAATTCGAGACAACGAAAAAGGCTTATCTGCCGGTGAGCGAAAAATGCTGGATGTCGCTCGCCAAATTTTGATCAGTGAACTTGTTTTAGTAACCGGCTCGACAGAAGCAGAGATTGACGAGCTGATTTCCAGCCACTTAGATTGAAAGGAGGGGACTGGACAGGCTGCACTAGATTTCAGTGTTTCTTTTTCTGGTAAATTTTCGGATTTATCTGGAATACTTTTCTTTAATTTGCTAATACTAAGTAGTAAATAAGATAGGGAAAAAGGAGGTGAGAATAAGATTGGGAGTTTTCTTTCGAATTATTCTTACACTCTTAGGTGGAATTCTGGGTTATCAAGGAGTAAGTGTACTTGAACTTCCTTTCTCCTCTCCGTACTTAATTGTGATTGGAACTGCGCTGGGTGCCCTGGTTGGGCTGCTGCTCAGTCCGCTTGTTGACAACATGTTTCGCGGTTTATTAAAATTCCATCTGCGGGATATCCTCAGCGGTTTAATCGGCTTGGTAATTGGTATTTTACTGGCAATCTTGGCTTCGATTCCGCTGCATGGATTAGCAGTGGAAAATGGTTACTTATCGCTGCTGGTAACGATTATGCTCGCTGCCTTAGGCTGGACGATAGGAGTTAGGAAGCGCGATGAAGTTGTATCATTATTTCAAAAGTCGAATATTGGTTCACCTTTAGTGGGCAAAAACAGTGGAGTTAGTGCCAAGATACTGGATACAAGTGTGATTATTGATGGACGAATTAGCGATATAACGAAAACTGGTTTTATTGAAGGGTCTTTAATTGTCCCGAGTTTTGTTTTAGCTGAACTGCAGCATATAGCGGATTCATCCGATGTTTTGAAGCGCAATCGCGGCCGTCGAGGATTGGATATTTTGAATAAAATCCAAAAGGAACCTTATGTAACAGTTCAGATCCTGGAGCATGATTACGACGACACCCATGAAGTTGATGCCAAATTAGTGAAATTGGCTAAAGAGTTGGGAGCCAAAGTGATTACCAATGATTTTAACCTCAACAAAGTTTGTGAACTGCACGGAGTTTCAGTGTTGAACATAAACGAATTAGCCAACGCAGTCAAACCGGTGGTACTGCCCGGTGAAGAACTGCGGGTGCATGTGATTAAAGACGGTAAGGAACAGGGGCAAGGTGTCGCCTATCTGGATGACGGAACGATGATTGTGGTTGATGGAGGAAGACGCTATATTGGCGAAACGATAGGTGTCTTAGTCACCAGCGTTCTGCAGACAGCTGCAGGGCGAATGATTTTTGCTAAACCAAAAGCAATGGAAAAGGCATTATAACAGAGATAGAGCCCGGTTAAGACCGGGCTTATTTTATTGGAGGGGTAAGATTTATGGGACAAGCGGGAGTAATCATTGCAGCTGCAGGCAGCGGTACCCGCATGGGACAGGATGTGAATAAGGTACTTCTGCCCTTATGTGGGATTCCGATTTTAATCCGCAGTATTAAAGCTTTCGCCCAGTTTCCATGGGTTAGGGAGCTGGTGGTAGTGGTTCGCAGGGAAGACTATAATCAGATAGCAGAGCTTATGCAGCAGTGGCAGATTGCAGGAGCGAAAGTGGTGATTGGGGGCAGCCGGCGGCAGGATTCAGTCGCTGCTGGAATCAACGCCCTATCAGAGAGGGTCGATTGGGTTTTTATTCACGATGCCGCCAGACCTTTAATTGCTGCTGATACCATCGTCGCCGCCTATCAGCAGGTTAAGCAGTACCGAGCGGTGGCAGTGGCTGTTCCAGTAAAGGATACGATTAAAGTTGTTGATGCAGAGCAGATGATTATCAATACACCGCCTCGGGAGCAGCTGTGGGCGGTCCAGACACCGCAGGTCTTCAGCTGTGAACTGATTAAAAAAGCTTACCGAGAAGCAGAGCGGCAGAATTGGGAAGCAACGGATGACTGCAGTCTGGTAGAGCGGCTGGGTGTGAAGGTTAAACTGATTCATGGTGCCTATTCAAATCTTAAAATTACTACCCCAGAGGATCTGCTCACAGCGGCCCAATATCTGCAAAATACTCAAGGTGGTGGAAGTATGGTACGGACTGGGATTGGCTATGATGTGCATCGCTTAACAGCTGGGCGCCCCTTAATTCTAGCTGGCGTGGAAATTGACTATCATCTAGGGTTAGCAGGCCATTCAGACGCCGATGTAGCTTGTCATGCTCTGATGGATGCTCTGCTTGGAGCGGCTGGTTTGGGGGATATCGGCAGGCATTTTCCCGATACAGATCCGCTCTATAAGGATATTTCTAGTATCGAGCTTCTAAAGCAGGTAATGGAGAAGTTAAATCAGTTAGGCTATCGCGTCCACAATGCGGATCTGGTAATTATAGCGGAACGGCCTAAGCTGGCACCTTATATCGATCAGATGCATACAGTATTGGCTGAGATCATAAAGATCACTAAAGAGCAGGTTAATGTGAAAGCGACCACTACAGAAGGACTTGGGTTCTGCGGCCGCGGTGAGGGGATCGCTGCCTTAGCTACTGTCACTCTAACTAAGGAGTTTTAAAGGCCGACAATTGCTACTGCCCGGAACAGCTGGTTGTGAAAGAGCTGGACTTCCGTGGGGTAAGTTTCCCCGATGGCCCGATAAATTCGTTCGGCACAAAGTGAAGCTAGCTCATGCCACTCCGGTGCTGAGGCAGGCGCCTGATCAGCGGTGCCGATATATTGAGCTTGGACTACAATCCGCTGGTCAACCCAGACCGCGCTGATCAGTTTAAGGTTGGGAACAGGTTCTTCCATCTTGTTCACCTGTTCCACAATCCGCTCTGGAGTGTCAGCCTTTAACCTAGCAGCGCCCCAGTATACAACCGCAGCCAGGACAATAATAATAAGGATAGTTTGGACGGTTCGCTTCATTCTGCACCTCCACTGTCCATTGATTGACATGGTTTTACTTACTGGATATAATAATGATAGCATAACCAAAAAACTGAAAAGCTAAAAGAGATGAGAGGGATTAGTAGGTTTATTGATGCTCAGCCAGAGAGT
>JAAYLQ010000143.1 GCA_012521805.1 Bacillota bacterium | reverse complement strand
GTACTGGCAAAACCTTATTAGCCAAATCTGTTCTGAGCTTGATGCCTTCCCTAACCCGCCAGGAAATTATAAATAACAAAAATCTACAGCTGTGCCGGTTTACTGCCGCCTAATTCTGGGCTGATCTCACAACGACCGATCCGGATGCCGCACCATAACATTACCAGCTGGTCTGCTGGGCGGTGGATCAAAAATTCAACCAGGAGAAGTTACCCTAGCCAGCCACAGAGTATTAATTGCACGAACCTCCTTCCTTAACTCTAATATTTGAAATACTCCAATAACAGAAAAAGTCCTGCACTAACATATAATCACTAGGCTTTAGGAATCCTAACTAGAGAGATATCTTGGGAAGGGGTTCTTTATGGATTTAGAAATTGGCAGTACTCGAATCTTCAATTGTCCTGTCTGCAGCGTGGATACACCCCACAGCGTAAGAGCCCATAAAGGGGAACTATATGGGATTGTCTGTACAAACTGCAGCTCGGGGGCGATCGTTCATGAGCTAGACTTGCGGATCTACCAGTTAAAATGGGAAGAAGAGCTGAGAGAGATTCTTGACAATCTGGTGGAACAGTCCCTTGGTTTCGACGATGATTAAAACAGATGCTTGGGGGGGATTGATATGCATTGGAGTTTACGGGAGTATCTAATTGCCTTTAATATGGTAGAGGGCTTTGGTCTCCGCAGGCTTAATGCGTTAATCTCTACTTTCGGGAGTTTAGAGCGGGCCTGGCACAGCACTCTGGAGGAACTAATGCAGGTGCCGGGTCTTGGTCCGAAGCTTGCGACCAAGCTGATTGAAAAACGGGAACTAGTCGATCCTATTCGGGAGATTGCCTGGGCTGAGCAGAATCAGGCTCAGATTGTGACCTGGTATGATAGGGATTATCCTGAGCCGCTCAGCAATTTAGCCGATCCTCCACCTGTATTATACTACAGAGGCAGGCTGCCCAGGCAGTTGGGAGTAGCTGTTGTTGGTTCGCGGAAAGCAACTCAGAGCGGCAGGAATCAGGCGTTTTATTTTGCGTTAAGACTTGCTGAGAGCGGTATCCCGATTATCAGCGGCTTAGCTCGCGGTATTGATACCCAAGCTCACTTAGGTGCACTAGCGGCTAACGGAGTTACTGTGGCTGTAATGGCAACACCTATTGACCAGATCTATCCACCTGAAAACCGACAGTTAGCAGTTAAAATCAGTGGATCTGGCTGTTTGATTACAGAGTTCCCCAGCACTAGCCGCACCAGACCAAATTTTTTTCCTAGACGCAACCGCATCATTGCTGCTCTATCCAAAGGAATACTGGTTGTGGAAGCTGGCTTAAAATCCGGTACGCTGTCAACAGTTGATGCTGCTCTGGAAATAGGCCGCGACGTCTGGGCGATTCCTGGTGATATTTCCCATCCGCTGCGGCAGGGAACTCATGCTCTAATTAAACAGGGTGCAGGTTTGGTAGATTCACCTGACGATATTCTCAGCACCTTTCCCGAAATTTCCCCGCAGGATCAAAATCATCTTGACCATATCCGTGAGGTTGTGCTTAAATATTACCTGCAGGGCTGCTCGCCGGAAAAAATTGTGGCTGTAACAGGTTTATCTGTCCAACAGGTGCAGCATGCACTTACTTTATTGGAACTTGAAGGACTACTAACAAACCGATCTTAATATGCTGTTAGGGGAACTAAATATTTGCATTATAAACACAAAACCACTATAATGGTATGGAATGGTTGGTAAGTCCAATAGGGGGTGAAAATGTGGCAAAATCTCTGGTTATTGTTGAATCACCGACTAAAGCCAAGACGATTCGCAAGTTTTTAGGAAGAAAATATGAAGTAAAAGCATCAATGGGACATGTACGGGACTTGCCTCGTAGCCAATTCGGCGTCGATGTCGAAAATGACTACCAACCGAAATATATAACTATTCGCGGCAAAGGCAGTATCATTCAGGAGCTGCGGAAATCAGCCAAAAATGCAGAACAAGTTCTCCTGGCTACCGACCCGGATCGAGAAGGTGAAGCGATTGCCTGGCATTTAGCTCAAGCTCTTAAGCTGCAAGATGAGAAATGCCGGATTGAGTTTAGAGAAATTACCAAACAAGCAGTCGTCAATGCCGTTAAGAATCCAAGACCAATTTCCGACAACTTAGTGGCAGCTCAACAGGGGAGACGAATTCTCGACCGCATTGTTGGATATAAACTGTCCCCGCTTCTATGGGCAAAAGTTAAAAAAGGATTAAGTGCCGGCCGGGTGCAGTCAGTAGCGGTAAGGCTAATTTGCGATCGGGAAGCGGAAATTGAAGCCTTTGTTCCGAAAGAGTATTGGTCAGCTGTTGGTATACTGAAGACCGAGGCTGGAGAAGAATTTGAGGCTAAGCTACTTAGGTATAAGAACAAAAAAATTGAGCTGCGGAATCAAGCAGAGGCTGAAAAAGTAAAGAGTGATATTCAGAATCTTCCTTGGATTATTACAAAGGTTACCAAAAGGGAAAGGAAGCGCAATCCATCGCCGCCGTTTACTACCAGCACCCTGCAGCAGGAAGCAGCGAGAAAGCTGAATTTTACTGCTAAGAAAACAATGAGAATTGCTCAACAGTTATACGAAGGTTTGGATGTTGGAGATGAAGGCAGCGTAGGTTTAATTACTTATATGCGTACTGATGCTGTCAGAGTTTCCAATGAAGCGTTGAATGAGGTAAGGCAGCTGATTGATCAGCAGTTTGGTAAAGACTACCTACCAGCAAAGCCCAATCAGTATGCTGCCAAATCTCAAGCTCAGGAAGCTCATGAGGCAATTCGTCCCACCAGTGTAATGCGCAGTCCTGATGCTGTTAAGCCTTATTTAACTCGAGATCAGCTGCGGCTGTACCGTTTAATTTGGGAGCGTTTTGTGGCAAGTCAGATGACAGCTGCGGTTTATGACAGCGTCTCCGCTGATATTGCGGTTGGCGAATATTTATTTAGGGCTAATGGCTCCACTTTGAAATTTCCAGGCTTTATTCAGATTTATGTTGAGGGCAGTGATGAAGCAGAAGAAAAAGAAGGCACACTGCCAGAGCTAAAGGATCAGGAAACTGTTACATGTAAAGAACTGCAGCTGAAGCAGCATTTCACCCAGCCGCCGGCTCGCTATACTGAAGCGATGCTCGTTAAAACCATGGAGGAAAAAGGAATTGGCAGGCCCAGCACTTATGCTCCGATTATCGATACTATCCTGCGCCGTGGTTATGTAGAGCTTGAAGATAAAAGATTTAAACCTACTGAATTAGGCAAAATTGTGGTGGAAATTCTTAAAGAGAACTTTTCCGAACTGATTGATGTGGACTTTACTGCTTCAATGGAGCAGAAACTTGATGATATTGAAGCGGGCAGAGCAAACTGGGTTGACATTATTGATGAATTTTACCAAGAGTTTGAGCAGCACTTAGAAAAGGCACATCAAGAACTAGAAAAGATCGAAATAGAAGACGAAGTATCAGATCAGCAGTGTGAAAAATGCGGATCCTTTATGGTTATTAAATGGGGCCGCTTTGGCAAGTTTTTAGCCTGCCCCAATTATCCAGAATGCAAAAATACTAAACCATTATTAAATACGATTGGTGTACCTTGCTCTGACTGCAAAGACGGTGAAATCGTGGAACGCAGGACTAAAAAGGGCAGGTTATTTTATGGCTGTTCAAATTATCCTGATTGCGAATTTTCCAGCTGGTATCGGCCGGTGGATCAAAAGTGCCCTCACTGCGGTCGCTTGCTGGTGATTAAAAAGAAAAACGCGGATCCTGTCTGTGATAATAAAGAGTGTCCAGGGGGAAGCAGTAAATGAAAATTAGTGTAATTGGCGGAGGGCTGGCCGGCAGCGAAGCTGCTTGGCAGGTAGCTCAAAGGGGATTCGCTGTAGATCTTTACGAAATGCGGCCCGAGAAAAACACACCGGCTCATCAAAGCAGCAGTTTGGCAGAGTTAGTGTGCAGCAATTCTTTAGGTGCAAAACAGGTGACCAGCGCTAACGGACTGCTTAAAGCTGAACTGGAGGCACTTGGTTCTTTAATTATCGAGACAGCCTACATGTGTGAAGTTCCGGCTGGAGGTGCCCTTGCAGTTGATCGCCATAAGTTTGCGGCACTGGTAACTGAAAAAATATCCCAACATCCCCGAATCAACCTGATTCGCTCAGAGTGCACTACTCTGCCGGAAGGGATTGTTATTATTGCAACAGGTCCCCTGTCTTCACCTGCCATGACTGAGATAATCCAGAAGCTTACCGGCAGTGAACAGCTCTTTTTCTATGATGCAGCAGCTCCGATTGTAACTGGTGATTCGATAGATTATGAGCAAGGATTTTGGGGAGCAAGATACAATAAGGGATCAGCTGATTATTTCAACTGCCCGATGACCAAGGAAGAGTATGAGCATTTTTGGCATGAATTGGTAAACGCTGAGCAGGCTCCTCTCCATGAAGGGATTGAAGATCCTAATGTTTTTGAGGGCTGCATCCCAATTGAAATCATGGCTCAAAGGGGAATCCACACACTGCGGTTTGGCCCCTTAAGGCCGGTTGGACTTCTTGACAAAGATGGGAAAAGGCCGTATGCGGTTGTCCAGTTAAGATTAGAAAATACTGAGAAGACTTTATTTAATCTAGTTGGATTTCAAACACGGCTAAAATGGGGCGAGCAGAAACGAGTTTTCCGGTTAATTCCTGCCCTTCATCGGGCTCAGTTTGTCAGATATGGGGTAATGCACCGCAATACCTTTGTAAATGCTCCAGAGATTCTAGAGCGTACTTATCAGCTTCGCAATCATCCCCACATCCTGTTGGCAGGGCAGATAACAGGAGTGGAAGGCTATGTCGAGAGTGTGTCTTCTGGTTTGACTGCGGGGATTAATGCTGTGCGTTTAGCAAACGGTCAAACCCCTCTGGTATTTCCCGAAGAAACTATGATTGGAGCTTTGGCGAAATATATTACTACTGCAGGAGATGACTTTCAGCCGATGAACGCCAATTTTGGTATTCTTCCGCCGCTAACCAAAACAGTGCGGAACAAGGCGGCTAGAAAACAGGCTTATGCTGAGCGTTCTCTGGCTTATTTTCATAAAGATCGTGAGCTGATTTGATATGAATCAAGTCATTGAGCACTACTTTCAATACCTGCGAGTGCAGCGGAATTTATCTGAGAATACACTCAAAGCATATAAACGGGATTTAAAGGCGTTTTCGGATTTTATCTCTGAATACTGGCAGATTGATCTGACAGAAGTGGATCGCCATCTGATTCGCGACTATCTGGCAGTGCTGCATAGGAAGGGTTATAAAAACAGCAGCATTGCGCAGCAGTTAGCAGCACTGCGCAGTTTTTATCAGTATCTAGCGAAATTTGGCCACATTAAGTCCAATCCTACCCAAGCTATTCGTGTTCCGAAACAAAACAAACGTCTGCCTCAGGTTTTAAGCGTTGACGAGGCCGATGTACTGTTATCGAGCATTGATACCACAACTCCTTTGGGATTGCGTGATCGGGCTGTTTTTGAACTTCTGTATGCAGCAGGTATTCGCTTGTCTGAGCTGACTGCGCTCGACGTTGAACGGGTAGATCTGCAGTTGGAGTTTGTACGGGTGTTGGGTAAAGGGCGTAAGGAGCGAATTGTTCCTATAGGAGAGTATGCGGTACAAGCTTTATCAGATTATTTAGCTGATGGAAGACCGCTCTTGGCAAAGCCTGGCGAATCAGCTTTGTTTGTTAACAGCCGCGGTGGTCGTCTAACTCCAAGGGGTGTTCAATACTTATTAAGTAAGCATATTGAGCAGACAGCAATTAACAAAAAGATCTCGCCCCACAGTCTGCGCCACAGTTTCGCCACCCATCTCCTTGACGCTGGCGCTGATTTAAGGGCAGTCCAAGAACTGTTGGGTCATGCAAATTTATCGACTACTCAGATCTATACCCGCATCAGTCAGAGCAAACTAAAATCGGTATATAATCAAGCTCACCCTCGTGCGTAATTTAGTGCAGCTCAAAGGAGAGGTGATTATGAATTTTTTTAAAGCTACAACCATAGCTGCTGTTCGTAAAGATGGAAAGATTGCCATGGCCGGCGATGGACAGGTTACTTTTGGGGAAAATATGATTATGAAGCATAAAGCGAGGAAAATTCGCCTGCTTTATCATGATACTGTCTTAGTCGGATTTGCTGGGGCAGCAGCAGATGCGTTTACATTATTTGAGAGATTTGAAAGAAAGCTCGAAGAATATCGGGGGCATTTAGACCGGGCTGCGGTGGAGTTAGTTAAGGAATGGCGGACCGATCGGGTAATCCGCAACCTAGAAGCCCTTATTTTAGTGGCTAATTCTGAAAAAATGCTTCTTATCTCTGGTGCAGGAGATATTATTGAACCAGACCAGGATGTTATTGCTATTGGTTCAGGTGGAGCATACGCCCTAGCTGCAGCTAAAGCTCTTCTCAAACATTCTCAGCTGTCAGCGAAAGAAATTGCTTTAGAAGCTTTAAAGATTGCTGCTGAGATCTGTGTCTATACTAATGATCAAATACATGTGATGGAACTTCCAGCTGAAGAGGGGGCGCATGAGAGTGGAACTAACTCCTAGGCAAATCGTAGAGCGGCTCGATAAATATATCGTAGGACAGAATGAAGCTAAAAAAGCAGTGGCAATTGCCCTGCGCAACCGCTATCGCCGCAGTAAACTGCCGCCGGAAATTAGGGATGAGGTCATTCCAAAGAATATTTTGATGATTGGTCCGACGGGTGTTGGGAAAACTGAGATTGCGAGAAGGTTGGCTAAATTAGCAAATGCACCGTTTATCAAAGTGGAAGCTACTAAATTTACTGAGGTTGGATATGTTGGCAGAGATGTCGAGTCAATCATCCGAGATTTAGTAGAATCTGCAGTGAGAATGGTTAGAGCCGAGAAAATTAAGGCTGTAGAGGAAAAGGCGATGCGGGCCGCGGAAGAGCGGATTTTAAACATCTTAGTTCCGCTGCCGGGTAGTACCAAGCGAAATAATCCATTTGGATTTATGTTTGGACTTACAAATCAAAACTACCAGCAGGATAGTTCTGATTACTCAGAGGAAACTGCTGAGGAAATAAAACTTGAAAGAGAACGCTACCGCAAACTTCTAGAACTGGGTGAATTGGAGAATAATATAATTGAAATCGAAGTTGAGGATCGGGCTCCTCAGTTTTTTGAAGTGTTTGCAGGCACAGGTATGGAAGATATCAGCATGAATCTTCAGGATGCCCTTGGCGGCATGCTCCCTAAGCGGAAACGGAAACGCCGCACTACAGTAAGGGAAGCGCGGAAAATTTTCACTCAGGAAGAAGCCGCCAAGTTGATAGATATGGATTCGATTGCAGCAGAAGCTGTGGAGCGGTGTGAGCAATCGGGAATTGTATTTATTGATGAAATTGATAAGATTGCTGGTAAATCCCAATCTGGTCCTGATGTTTCCCGGGAGGGAGTGCAGAGAGACATTCTGCCGATAGTCGAAGGAAGCACAGTAATTACGAAATATGGTCCGGTCAAGACTGATCATATTTTGTTCATTGCTGCTGGTGCATTTCATATAGCAAAGCCATCAGATCTGATTCCAGAACTTCAGGGAAGATTTCCCATCAGAGTGGAATTGTCCAGTTTGAAAAGGGAAGACTTTAAACGAATTCTAACTGAACCAAAAAATGCATTAATCAAGCAGTACACAGAGTTAATGAAAACGGAAAATATTGAAATAGAGTTCACGCCTGATGGCATCGATGAAATTGCTGCCATCGCTGAGGAAGTAAATAAAAATACTGAAGATATTGGAGCGCGCAGACTTCATACTATTCTGGAAAAATTGTTGGAAAATGTCATGTTCCAAGCGGATCAAGATGGTCTGAAAGTTGCTGTAGATAGGGCTTATGTGCAGGAGCAACTTAGTTCAATAGTCGCTGATCGGGACCTAAGCAGATATATATTGTAGAAATAAACTACATTAAAAATTGGAGGCTTTAGAAGGATGAAAAGTTTACTAGAAAAGACAAGAAAAATTACTCGGACAATCCAACAGAAAGTTGGTTACCAAGTTGATTTTAACGAAATGGCTGAATTGGTTTCTGAAATTATGGAGGCCACAGTTTATGTGTTCAGCAATAAAGGTAAACTCTTAGGTTCAGCTGTGTATGAGCAGTTTGGTACCAGTGTGCTGGAAGATGATGTTTTAGCTGAAGCAAGACTTTCAGTCGAATTTAATCAAGAGCTGTTAAAGATCGATGTTACCAGCGCAAATCTTAAAGGTGAGAACCAAACCCTTTATAATCCAGAGGTTGTCAGTCCATTTGCTGACAAGAATATCACAATTGTACCTTTAGCCGGAGGTGGAGAGCGCCTAGGTACTCTGATTCTAGCTAAAGCGGATGGTGAGTTTACTGATGCTGACTTAATTTTAGCTGAATATGCAGCAACTGTGGTTGGACTGGAAATTGTTAGATCCCGTTCTGACAGGCTTGAAGATGAAGTGCGCAAAAAAGCCGCCTGTCAAATTGCCATTGGTACTCTCTCATTTTCAGAGCAGGAAGCTGTTGAGCATATTTTCGATGAACTTGACGGAGAAGAAGGACTGCTGGTTGCCAGCAAAATTGCTGACAGCGTCGGCATTACCCGATCAGTTATTGTCAATGCTCTCAGAAAGCTGGAAAGCGCCGGTGTGATTGAGTCCCGTTCGTTAGGAATGAAAGGCACCTATATCCGGGTGTTAAATGAATTTTTCTTAGATGAATTAGCGAAGCACCGCACTCGCTAAAGAAGGATTTTTGCAGAAAGGGCAGTAGCTTGTTACTGCTCTTTTTTTTTATTTGCTAAGAAATCTTCGAGATTTGGAGGATTCTTGTGGTAATTGTAGAAATGTATGCAATAACTATCCAGTTCTTTGTGGAGGGTTGGATCATGTTTAAGTTAGTCGATTTGATGGCTAAAGGGCTTGATGCTACCAACCTGCGTCATAAAGTTTTGAGCAATAACCTGGCTAACGCCAACACACCTCATTTTCGCCGCTCAGATGTTGATTTCTCCACGATTTTCCAGCAGTCTGCAACCTTACCTGTCGTTACTACTCACAGTAGGCATATTCCCAGTATTCGTAAGAAAGGAACAGAGGCACGCATAATTCAGGATCGAACTACTGCACTGCGCAACGATGGTAGTAATGTCGACGTGGATCGGGAAATGGTGCTGCTGTTGGAAAATCAACTGCATTATCAGGCTATGACAGATGTAATTTCACGCAGGCTTAACCTTTTAAGAACGGTTATTGGAGAAGGGAGATAGGTTGAATGGGAATGTTTGATTCGTTCAGAATTAGTGGTTCTGGATTAACAGCTGAAAGATTGCGAATGGACTTGATTGCCAACAATTTGGCGAATGCCAATACAACCAGAACTGAAGATGGTGGCCCATACCGCAGGCAGATGGCAGTCTTTGCGGCAGCAGCTGATGAAAATCGAAAGGCGCCATCCCAAAAAGTAGGCCGCGGAGTGAGGGTAGTGGGTATAGTAGAGGATTCCCTGCCTCCCCGGATGGTTTATGACCCACAGCACCCAGATGCCAACAGCGATGGTTACGTGGCAATGCCCAACATCAATGTAGTGACTGAGATGGTGGATCTAATCAGTGCTACTCGTGCTTATGAAGCAAATATCACAGCGATTAACGCTGCTAAGACTATGGCAATGAAAGCATTGGATATCGGCCGCGGATAGGAGAGATGACTGATGAGAATTCAAAGCGAACTACCCAATATTAGTCAAATTTCTCGTTTAGAGGCAAAACCGGAAATTCAGCTGGATTTTGCTCACCTGATGAAAGACGTTCTTACAGCTGTCAATGCCAAAATTCAGAGCGCAGACCAAGCTGCAGTCCTTTTAGCGAATGGTCAGATGGAAATTCACAATGCAGTAATTATGGCTGAGAAAGCTAGTCTGGCACTGCAGCTCACTATAGCAATTAGAAATAAAGTGCTCGAAGCTTATCAGGAAATTATGCGGATGCAAGTATAGGTAGATTAAGGAGACTGACATGGAAACAGTAATCACATCGTTAAAAAACACTTGGAACAATCTATCTTTACGCACACGAATAGCCGGTGGCGCAGTAGCTGTTACAGCATTTCTGCTCCTGATGATGATTGCACTATTTTCTGGAGCGGATTATCAACCGCTGTACACCAATCTAGAGCTCAGCGATGCTGCCGAAATCACCAGGGTACTCAGTGAAAATGGCATATCTTATAAGCTAAGCGATAACGGCAGCACAATTTTGGTTCCAGCCGACCTGGTTTACCAGACACGACTAACTCTGGCGGCTCAAGGCCTGCCGACAGGCGGAGTGGTTGGTTTCGAGACTTTCAATACTACTCGGCTGGGTGAAACAGAAGCGGATCGGCAGCTTAGGTATCGTGTAGCCCTGGAAGGCGAGTTGACGCGCACTATTCGTGCGATTGACGAAATTGAGGATGCTCGTGTCCACCTAGTGATTCCACCCAGCAGTTTGTTTATTCGTGAAACTCAACCTTCTACTGCTTCAGTGTTACTGCGGTTAAAACCAGGACGTTCCCTCACTCAACAGCAGATTCGGGGTATTGCCCATCTGATTGCCACCAGTGTTGAACGACTGCTCCCCGAAAATATCACCATTGTTGATACCCGCGGTAATGTTCTTCATGACTTTTCCAGTTCAGACGGTTTAATCGGGAGCGCTATTTCCCAGCAGCTAGAACTGAAGACAGCTTATGAGCAGCAGCTAGCTTCGAATATCCGGGCCATGTTGGAACGGGTTTATGGATATGGGAAAGTAGTTTGTTTGGTCAATATTGAGCTCGATTTTGACACGATCGAGCGGTATCAAGAAATATATTCTGCGCCTACCCGTGACGGCGGTCTAATCCGCAGTGAACAAACATTTACAGAATTTTATTTGATGAATTGGCCAGTGCTGGAATACCGGGTGTCGACGCGAACATTCCTGGTTATGTGCAGATTGAACCAGATGGGAACGGTGCTTCCCGCCAGGAATCAATTATCAATTATGAGCTTAACCGCACTGAAATTTACCAAACCACTCCAGCGGGAAGCGTTAAAAATATGAGTGTGTCGATCTGGATCGATGGCGAACTGTCTAGAACGGATTTAGATGCAGTTGAGGCATCTGTAGCTGGAGCTTTAGGCATTAAGCCCGAACGAGGGGATTACATATCTGTTGCATCAGTGCCTTTTCAATCTGATTTTGGTTTTGTTAGTAGTGATGAGATTGTAGCTATGGGATATGAGCTGCCGTGGATCTATTTCGTGGCGATTGGGTTATTAGTGCTTATTTTGCTGCTTGTGCTTGTTCGTCATATTAGGTTAGAAAAATCTCGAAGCCAACTTGACCAGGGAGTTGAAGTTGCAGCAGCGGTTGATGATGCCGCAGTTGAGCACAGCCTGCCAGAGCAGGAAAAAGTCGATGTTCTGCAGCGGCTGAGGCAGTATTCCGCTGATCGACCGAAAGATTTTGCACAAATGATTAGAAGTTGGCTATTAGATGATTGAGGGGTTGTAGCAATTGAGAGGAAGACTATCTGGCAAAGAAAAAGCTGCGATTCTATTGATTTCATTGGGTCCAGAGGCATCTGCACAGGTATTTAAACATTTATCTGATGATGAAATTGAAGATTTAACTCTGCAGATTGCCAGCATGCGTAAAATCGATTCAGAAGTACGGGAGCGCGTCCTGTCCGAATTTAGTGAAATGATGCAGGCGCGGGAATACGTTGAGCAGGGTGGTATTAATTATGCTCGCGAAGTTTTGGAAGCTGCCCTCGGCAAGGAAAAAGCGCGCATGATTATTGAAAGGTTGACTGCCACTCTGCAAGTGAGACCGTTTGATTTTGCCCGCAAGACAGAACCAACTCAAATTTTGAGCTTTATTCAAAATGAACATCCGCAGACAATTGCATTAGTGCTTGCGTATCTACGACCTGAACAGGCTAGTTTGATTTTGTCTGCCCTGCCGCCGGAAAAGCAGGTCGATGTAGCAAGGCGTATTGCTACCCTAGATCGAACAACCCCAGAGGTACTGGAGGACATTGAGAGCACATTGGAACAGCGCCTCTCTGCTTATGAGATTCATGATTATACTGCTGCCGGCGGTATTGACTCTGCAGTTGAAATTCTGAATCAGGTTGACCGTGCAACAGAAAAAACAATTATGGAAGCACTGGAGGAAGACGATCCTGAGTTAGCAGAAGAGATTAGAAAGCGGATGTTTGTCTTCGAGGACATTGTCACGCTGGATGATAGAGCAATCCAGTTGATTATCCGTGAGGTAGATTCGCGTGACCTGGCACTGGCCCTGAAAACAGCGTCTGAAGAAGTCGCGGACCGGATTTACCGCAACATGTCCAAACGGGCAGCTAACCTCCTCAAAGAGGATATCGAGTTTATGGGTCCAGTGCGGCTGCGGGATATTGAGGAAGCTCAATCACGGGTGGTTTCTGTGGTACGGCGTTTAGAGGAATCAGGCGACTTAATTATCTCACGGGGTGAGGAGGATGAGCTGATTGTCTAAGATTATTAAGGCTGCTCAACTTCAGGTATTGGTTCCTGTCAGCAGTGACCAAGTTTTTCGTGGGGAAAGTTCTGAAACCTCTGCCAGCAGTGAAATAGCGCCGCAGTCCGAAGGCACAATCCTGCAGGCGGCAAGCTTAATCGATGACGCCAAGCAGAAAGCAGCAGAAATCATCGAACAAGCTAGGCAAGAAGCGGATCAAATTATCAGGAAAGCCGAAGCGAAAAAAACTCAGATTGAAAAAGAGTTGGACCAGGTTTTCGAAAATGCTCAGCAGAACGGGTTTGCCGCTGGATATCAGGAAGGTCTGGAGGCAGGGTATCAAGAGGTTAAAAACCAAACTGCCGAATTTCTAGCTAGTCTCGATTCGATTATCTCCGCCGCTGTTCAAAAACGAAGTGCTGCTTTAAGCAGACTCGAAGAAGATTTCCTAAAGCTCAGCCTGTATATAGCCGAAAAATTAATCAAGAGGGAAATTGAATCTGATCCTGCCTGGTTAGTTCCAACAATTAGGTCTGGACTAGAGCAGTTGGCTAATCACGATTATGTGACAATCCGTGTAAGTCCAGAAACATATCAGACTCTGCATAATGCCTCTGCGTATGCTGATGTTTTTAGCGGCAGGATTCGGTGGGAAAGCGATTCGGCTCTTGGAGTTAACGACTGTATAATTGAAACCGAGTTTGGCGCAATTGATGCCAGTTTGGACAGTCGATTTGCCAAATTGGGTGCTGCCTTGAGGGAGCAGATCTATGTCGAATAGCAGACGTCTAAATCATTACCAGAGGATTGTCGCTGAGTTTGATGATCTAGAGCAAATCGGCAGAGTTACGAAAATCGTCGGATTAACGATCGAATCCCATGGTCCTGCGGCCAATATCGGAGATGTATGTCTAATTTCCACTCAAGACGGTAGTGAGGTCTATGGTGAAGTTGTCGGTTTTCGTGACCAGTCAATCATCTTGATGCCATTATCGGACATGGTGGGAATTGGACCAGGCTGTTATGTCCGCAGCTTAGGTCATCCGCTGCGAGTAGGTGTCGGTCCGAAGCTCTTAGGCAGAGTACTTGATGCTTTTGGTAGACCTATTGACGGGTTAGGACCCATTGAATATGAGGAATACCGCCCCCTGATCAACAGTACAGTTAAGCCACTAGAACGGCAGATGATTCGAGAACCGCTTGCGGTTGGGGTAAGAGCTATTGATGGTTTGCTTACCTGCGGAAAAGGTCAGCGGCTTGGGATTTTTGCAGGCAGTGGTGTGGGTAAAAGTACGCTTTTAGGTATGATGGCCAGGAGCACCACAGCCGAAATTAACGTAATCGGTCTGATTGGTGAGCGGGGGCGAGAGGTAAGGGAGTTTATTGAGAAAGACTTAGGTCCTGAAGGATTGGCCAGATCAGTGGTAGTTGTAGCTACATCCGACCAGCTCGCCATGGTCAGACTCAAAGGTGCGTTAACAGCTACTACCATCGCTGAGTATTTTCGTGACCGCGGCCATGATGTACTGTTTATGATGGATTCTGTTACCAGATACGCTTTAGCTCAGCGGGAAGTGGGCTTGGCGGTTGGTGAACCTCCTGCTACGCGGGGATACACCCCATCAGTTTTTGCCAACCTGCCTAAACTGCTTGAGCGTACTGGACCAGGTAAAGATGGAACCATTACTGCTTTCTACACTGTATTGGTGGATGGAGATGATTTTAACGAGCCGATTGCCGACGCTGTGCGGGGGATCTTAGACGGGCATATTGTCCTATCCCGCAAACTGGCTGAACAGCAGCACTATCCAGCGATTGATGTACTGGCAAGTGTAAGCAGAGTGATGCCGAGTGTTATTGATCCAAATCACCGTGAACTGGCTGCGCTGTTCAAGTCCAGATTGGCGACCTATCGGGAAGCTGAGGATCTAATTAATATCGGTGCCTATGCCCATGGCGCTAATCCAAGAATTGACGATGCTATTCGCCATATTGATCAGATTAACAACTATCTGCGTCAGCCGGCGGATCAGGGCTCTACATGGGAAGAAG
>JAAYLQ010000142.1 GCA_012521805.1 Bacillota bacterium | reverse complement strand
TCCCCCTCGGCTTCCTCCAGACAACACTGTTACCAGTGTCGCCCTTGCCTGCTGGTTGTCTTCCCGCTGGTTAGGCGACAGGGCTTCTTTCAGCCCATCGGCGCAGTAAGCATGCCAGGCACACACAGAATAACGAGGAGAAAAATTCTCCTCGTTACTAATTTTAAATGTGGCTTCTTGCTACTACAGCAAGGACAGGCTCATTACCGGATCTTAACATCAATTCAGAATACATCAGCATCGTTAATTGTTCGAAGGTCTGGAGCCCTTCAAAATCGATAATTTTAGGCCCAATACACAGATAGATATCGGGCGTGAGAATAATATCTGATTTGTAGACTAAATATTCCTCCCAAAGCTTGGCAACTAATGATCTAACCCCCGCAACAGTGGTGGCAGCAGCTGTTCCATCCTCCCGCTGCCGCTGGATGAACCCTTTTTTGTTTACTACCCGAATCTCCTGCTTATCTTTAACCTGGCGGCCAAAGACCCAGAAATGCTCGTTAGCTTCGATAAGTTTTACTTCCCTTGACTCAACTCCCATAGATTCAGCTGCCAGCCGACGAGCTTCATCTTCATCAACTAACCGAGCTAAATCTTGGGTGGCAATTTCTGTAGTACCGGTAGCAATTGCCCTGACCTTTTGGGCTTGAGCATCAATTTCGATCTGAATTTCAACTGAATCTGCTGTAGCTCCTGATCTGACTACTGCGTCGGTTGCTTCTTCTCTCAAACGCATAATGTCTTCCTGTGTCGGGTTTGGAATAACCCTTTCAACTGTATCGCGAACCAATGCCAGCGCTACACCGATTGAAGAAATTACTTCTGCCTGCTCAGCAATTTGATAGCGAAGCTGCATAATTTCAGCGGTTCTGGGAAGCAGAACCTTGGCTCCACCACCACCGCCCACTAAGGAAATTTGACCTCTTTCAATCTTATACTTTTCCATCAGTTCTTCAATAATCTGAATACATGTTGCTGCTGCATTATCCAGAACTCCTAAAGCCGCATCCTTCCAGCTCATATTTAAGAATCTCCCCAGCGCCTCAAAAGCTTTTCTGCAGCTTTCAGGGTAGCCGTACGAATAGTCTCCTTCCTTAACATAGCCAAGGGCATTAGCAGCACATGTGGTGGTTAAAGCATAGCGAGAACCATCCGCAGTTTCGACAGCAATATAATCGGAAGGGTCTCCCTCCACAGGCGCTATTTGTACGATTTTAGGATTGACCAGTTTGTCCGGGCTGGTAAAGGCAACATAAGCGAGATTGGCTATATGACAGGATCTAGGGCCTACATGGATAATCTTTCCGTTGTCCGCCCTGATCATGGAGCCACCAGCAACTCCCCCAGTATGGACGTCGATGGAGTTTACCATAGTCCTCTGTCCTCCAACTACAGCGTAATCAATCATGGGTCTACCGTTTTTGATTACACCAATATCTGTTGAAGTACCCCCTACTTCAAAAAAGATCCCATTAGATATTTTAAGGTGCATCAAAGCACCAACAGTAGAGGCAGCTGGTCCCGAAAGCATAGTGAGTACCGGACGTTTTCTCATTTCCTCGATATCCATTACTCCGCCATCGCCTCTCATGATCATCAGCGGCGCCTCGATACCGGCTGTTCTGACCGCATCTTCTGTGGAATTAGCAGTGCTGATCATCTTGGGCAAAATCGAGCTGTTGATGACAGCTGTTCTTGTTCGTCTAGTCAAGCCATACAGTTTAGAGATGTCGGATGCGCAGGTTGCTTCCACACCCATTGCTCTAGCTGTTTCCTGGATGATGAGTTCTTCCTTCATGTTGTCAACACCAAAGGTTTTGCTGGCAGCAATAACAGAACAGCCTTCGTCCAGCAGAGATTGAATAGCTTCCTTGGCCTTGTCCCTGGAAAACTCGGATTGAGAGATAAATCGATAGGCAGTCGTAATTTTTCGCTTACCTGATTTATCAAGGACGATATCCTGAATATTGCCCTGCATCCTTGAAAGGAAGCCGGACACAACACCTTTCGCTACACCAATAATACCAACCTTGGCAACGTCTCCTTCAAGCAGAGCATTTGTTGCCTGGGTGGTAGAGTGGGCGATAAATACAACTTCCTTAGCATCAATTCCATTTTCATCCAAACATTTCTTAAAAGATTCTATAACACCTGCTGAAACCCCAAGTTCATGATCATGAGTTGTGGGTACGATACCTACACCAATTATTTCAAATGTCTCATTATCTACAGCGACAGCCTTGGTGTTCGTACCTCCTACGTCAATTCCAACCCTAACCTTTCGTTTTGTCATATTACCACCTGTATTAGCCATGGTTCCTCCTTAACCGAAAATGAAATATACCAGAACCAGATTTATCGCTGTGATCAGCCAAGTCCAAAACAGTCCTGTTTTCAAAAAGTCCTTTACAGATACTTTGCTGTGGTTCAACGCCCACATATTCCATGATTGAGTTGGACATTGCGACAAGTTCATTGCTATCGTTGGAACATACATCAATGTGAACAGAAAAGGTGTTGCAAATGTTCCAATCGCATTAATCACTCCAACTGTTGCAGCTCCAGCTCCGAAAATTGTCAGCGGTCCCCGGAACAAGCCAGAAGGTGCGATAATGATAAACGCAAGCACTAATCCTAGAGTTGTAGTTGGCAGTATTCCGCCCAGAATTGGTTCAAAAAACGGTGCTGCAACTCCAGAAATTCTGTTGAAGATCGGCAGCACAAACAAGAAGCCTAATAAGCTTGCTACATCCACAACCCCATCATAGAATGTGCTCGAAATCACACGGCTTGCCGCTTTAAACGAGGGGAAGTTTCCTGTTACTGCTAGTCCAAACAAAGCTCCAACTATAAAAGCTGGAATAGTCAGCCAACCAAAGGCAATTGATAATGTTGTAGGGATGATTGGTGTAATTAATGAAATAGCCGGAATTTCCTTTTCCTGTAAATCATCACCAATCTGCAGTGCTCAAGCTTTTCTTCTTGTTCTTTTGGTCCGCATATTAAACGTCAACATAACAGCCACCAACAGCAGTTGAATGGCCATGGCAGGGAATGCCCAAGAAAGGTAACTGCTGCCGTAAACCATATCTGGGAAGATTGCCTGCATTTGGCTGAACAGTACTGTATTGATATACATTCCACTGCCAACACTCATCAGGTAACTGGTGACAGCTAGTGGTTTAGATACACCTAACGACATTAGAATCGGTAAAACGATAACTCCGATTGCGACTACTGCTCCTGCTCCAAAAGTCGAAGTGAAAATAATCCCTGTAACTATTGATAAAAGAATTGTAACAATTAGAGGATTATCTCCTCCTAATTCCGTGACACTCCTAATTAGTTTTTTAGCAATACCTGTATCTACAAGTACCCTTCCAAACCAGCTCCCGAAGATAACATTAACTGCTGTTGCTCCCCAGCTTTCTGGTCCTCCTTGGAAGATATTGACCATGGCATCGCTCCAGGACAATTCTCCACCGACTATGCATAAGGCTGTCCATATAACACCCATTCCCAGAAATCCAATCATTAGATTTCCGCCCCGTGCTGCATAGAAAATGAGTAGAAAGTAGGTGATTAACAATACAATACCAATTGCTAGATCCAGTTGAGTCCGTATAATGGTGTAAAAATGGTTTTCTGAAAAAATAGGAAAGCCATTAACAAATTCCTCAGTTAGAATAGAAGTTGGAGAAACCAAAATTCTGAGAGGAGGAATTTGAAATGGCT
>JAAYLQ010000141.1 GCA_012521805.1 Bacillota bacterium | reverse complement strand
GATTCCTGCATTGACACTTGTATAAAAAAAGATTCCGGCTAAGCCTATTAATATAAAGCCAACAGCAAAAAGCTGACCAATTAGAGCCGCAATTTCAGTCGCTCGGCGGATACCCATGCTGCTGATTAGGCGGCTGCGCAAAATCCGTCCACCATCAAGGGGTAAAGCTGGCAGCAGATTGAGGGCAGCCATACTAATGTTAGCCCTGGCAATAAAATCCATCCAATCAGGATCAATTGGATAATAATTATGCCACAAGCAAAAAATACCCAAAAGCACCAAATTGCTGATGGGACCCACAGCTGCAACAGCAGCATCAATATGCGGTTCAAACTGCATTAGATCGTCCATGCGGGCTACTCCGCCAAATGGTAGGATTTCTATTTCTACAACCCGCATCCCATAATACAGAGCGGTGAGGACATGAACTGCTTCGTGCCAGAGCACAACTGCAAACACAACCAAAGTAGGTATTAGCTGACCGTAAACAGAAGCCACAGGCAGCAGCAAAAAAAAAAGGGATTGACTTTAATAACAATCCCCATGATCGAGCCGATACGCATTTACTCACCATCCCGTAGCAATCCGCGGTAAACTTTGAACTAACGCTTCCATTTCAAAATTGGTGAATGTCTGCTTCAGTTGTTCAATTGGTCTGGTAATAAACTGCATATCGAAGTCGGTAGTAAGAACAAATTCTAAATAGCGATTTAACTCCAAAATAATCGGTAAATTGACTTCGTAAAGCAATCCAATCATAACAAAAATGATAACGGCTGCATAAACACTGTTTGGCAGACGAATTGCCATACCCATCACCTCCTTTGGCTGTTAGTTAAATATATTAGCCAAAGGACTAAATCATAACAAAAAACCTCTTCCTGAGAGGAAAAGGTTTCTATATTTTGCGTCTTACACTGCGTACCGGAATATTTGCAACCAATGCAACCGAATCATCGCTGCTGTCAAGATTGACCTCTAAAGCCTCTTCATCAATTTCCATATACTTAGACAATACTGCAATCATATCTTCTTTCAAGGCTTCCAGCAATCCCGGGGAGAGTATAGCCCGATCCTGCACTAATACAAGACGCAGCCGTTCCTTTGCACGATCTTTACTACTTTCGGTGGTACCAAACAGCTTTGCTAACCATTCCAACACGGCTGACCCTCCTTAGCTTTTGCCTCCTATGCCGATGAAGCGCATCAATCGTTTCACCATGTTCTCCTCTTCCAAAGCTAAAAACGGAACAGATGCGCCTTCAAGTCTCCTCACAATATTACGAAAAGCTTGTCCCGATACGGATTTCTTATCTAAAACAGCTGGTTCACCTTTATTGGTTGATACAATGATGCTTTCATCATCAGGGACAATTCCTAACAACTTAATAGCTAAAATATCGATCATATCATCAGTGGTCATCATATCGCCCCTCCGAATCATATCGGGACGAATGCGGTTTACGATCAGCTGAGGCTCAAACAGTTCGTCTGCTTCCAATAAACCAATAATCCGATCAGCATCCCTAACAGCCGATACTTCAGGAGTTGTCACAATAATAGCCAGATCAGCCCCAGCGATAGCATTTTTAAAACCCTGTTCAATTCCGGCTGGGCAATCCACTAATACATAATCAAATTCCTGCTTTAATTCGGTAATTAGCTTTTCCATCTGCTCAGGATTAACCGCATCTTTTTCACGGGTTTGGGCAGCTGGAAGTAGAAACAAATTATCAAAACGTTTATCCTTGATCAGCGCTGATCGAACACGACAGTGGCCTTCAACCACATCAATCAGATCATAAACAATGCGGTTTTCTAACCCCATTACTACATCAAGGTTGCGCAGCCCTATGTCTGCATCCACCAAGCACACCTTTCTGCCAATCTGAGCTAATCCGGTCCCAATATTGGCAGTTGTTGTTGTTTTTCCTACTCCACCTTTACCACTTGTAATCACTATAGATTTTCCCATATAAGCACCTCCCCAATTTACCCTCAGCTCTGATATGCAGTAATCTGAATTACATTATCACAAACACGTGCTAATTCCGGTCCAAGCGGCTTAGGCAACTTCTCATCTGGGGAGCGAGAAATATAGTTTGCAATCCTTAATTGAGTTGGTTCTAATCTAAAGGCAAATACAGATGCATTAACGTTCCCAGTGCATCCGGCATGGGCTACCCCACGCAGGCTTCCTAACACTAGGATATCGCCGCTGCAGATAATTTCAGCTCCAGGATTTACATCACCTAAAACCACTACATTCCCATCGTACCGTATTTTCTGGCCAGAACGAATCGTGCGGCGCAGCAGCAGTGTATCTTCCTTGAACTCATCCTTACCGCTCTCAACAGCAGGGGCTGGTGCTTCATCAGCCTCCGGTTCGGTTATGCTCAATCCAAATTCTTCTACAGTTTTTGCTAATTGCTGCTTTTCTTCTGGTTCTAAATCACGATCAGCTGCCGAAACATAAACCGCTGCACCTGCAAAAAACTCTTGAGCCGAAGCCAGTCGTGTCCGCAGTTGTGATAAAACTTCTGCAAAATCCATCTCCCTTGGAATTGAGATGGACAATCCATGTTTATTTCCTTTAATAATACATGCTTCTTTGCTCATTACGAGTCTCTCCTCAAATCCCTTTCATTACCTGTTTTTACATTTCGCTTTTACTCAGACGATTCCTGCTCATATAAGCCAAAATACGCGTCTAGAACAGCACGGGCAATGGGAGCTGCTCCAGAAGCGCCGCCAACGCCATGCTCAACAATCACTACAACCACTAGTTCCGGATCATCCACAGGGGCAAAAGCGGCAAAGAGAGCATGGGCTTCCTGCCTCGGAATTTCATAACTTCCGGTCTTTCCAGCAATGCTAAGGGGAAAATCTTGAAAAATTCTGCGGGCAGTTCCACGGGGATGGGTGATTACAGCTTCCATCCCATCAATAACTGCTTCCCAGGTGCTGTGTGACACATCCATAGTTTTTACAACAGTAGGAGTATGCTCATAGATAATGCTGCCATCGGGAGCCACTATTTCCTTAACTAATGTCGGCTGATAGATCACACCGCGGTTGGCAATCGCGCTGTAAGCCACTGCCATCTGGAGCGGAGTGACCGTAACAAAACCCTGACCAATGGAAATCTGTTCGGTGTCTGTAGGATACCACGCTTGATCATAGATTGGGTAGCTGCTGAATCTCTTACGCTTCCACTCCCGATCCGGCACTAAACCAGAAGCCTCTTGAGTAACACCAATTACATTTGTTGGTGAACCAAAACCAAATTCCCGCAGCCAGACAGATAACCGATCAATTCCAACCTCTTTTCCAAATTCTGCAAAATAATGGTTGCTGGACATAGCAAGGGCTTCCCGGAGAGTAATCGGTCCAAAAGGAGCTCCACCCTGTGCCACTATCCAATCGCGAACGCCATACTCACTAACGCCAGTTGCGTTGAAAATTTGGTCTGCAGTAACAACCTTTTCCTCCAGCATGGCAACTGCGATGAAAGGCTTAAAAACTGAACCCGGACCATACTGACCCTGAACAGCCCGGTTAAACAGCGGCTGGTCTTTGCTGTTAATTAAACTGGCATAGTAACTGCTCCGTTCCCTTGCATCCAAAAGTTTCGCCGGATCATATGTTGGCTGACTGACCAGAGCCAAAATCTCGCCGGTTTTGGGATTTAAGGCAACTACAGCTCCTTTTAACGGAGGATCCCCCGGTTTGCGCAGAGTTTCAGTATGAGCCGCAAAAGCTTCTTGAGCGACAGCCTGCAGCTCCCTGTCAAGTGTGGTTACAATATTGCTGCCAGGAATCGATTCAATATAACTAACTGTCTGCACAGGACGGCTTAAGGCATTTACTTCGACCGTAACTGAGCCGGACTCACCCCGGAGCAATGACTCATAGAGCGCCTCCAATCCGGTCTTGCCAACTAGGTCAGAACTGCCGTATTCAGATCCAAACTGCTTTAATTCTTCTTCGCTGATAATGCCTAAATAGCCAATTATATGGCTGGCAAAATTAGGATAAAGGTATTCCCGCACCCATTCTTCTTCAATAAAAACCCCCGGCAGCCGCATGCGGTTTTCTTCGATTGCTACAACCGTGCTCAGATCAACATCCCGCATAATCCTAACCGGTTCGTACAGATTGCGTCGTCCCTTTGCGATTGCATCTTCCAATTCTTCACCGGTAAGGCCGAGAATCTCACTTAAATACTCCAGCACAGCTTCTGCATTCTGGGGAATTCCGCCGGGAACCAGTGCAACCGTAAATGCGGGGCGACTGCGGACAATTTCTGCACCATTGCGATCATAGATAACGCCTCTAGTAGGCATCACTCTTATGCGGCGGATTCTATTCCCCTCCGCTAAACTGGCATAATGGTCTCCTTGGCGAATTTGGAGTTCCCACAAACGCCCACCTAAAATTAACAGAATAATGATAACAGCAGCCCAAAATGACCGCAAGCGCTGCTCCAATTTTTTATCTTCCAAATTCCTAATCTCACCCCGCACGCCTAAAGACCTCATCCCAATAAAGAATTTTTTTATTTAAGTAATATAAGCGCACATACAGTAATAAACTCAGAATTCCATTGTACAGCATCAAAGGCAGCAGTATCTGCTCTACTAACAGCTTCAGCGGCACAGAAACCCCAAAAATGGTCATTCCCAGGGCGTACAAAAGTTGATCTGCAATGGTGGCAGCTATAACGCAGAGCAGCGGAATAACGTAATTTTCTTTATAAAAACGCAGTGCCAGCAGTCCTACAACTATACCGATGATCATTTTGGTCAATGCGTTAAGCCCAATCAGCTCACCAACCAAAAGATCTAAAGCCAATCCAGCCGCAAAGCCGAATTTAGCACCAAAAATCGGACCATTGATTAAACTAAATAAGACAACCAATACCAGAATCAAATCAGGGACCACTGCAAACAGGGACCACGAGGTAAAAATGGTTGTCTGAATGACTAAAGCCGAAATGATAATTAAACTGTAAATTAATACAGCCATCCTCTGCACCTACTTAACATCACTTAACAACACAAACACATATTCCAATCTGCTGAAATCCACAAAGGGGCGGACATAAGCAGTGAATGACAATTGATAGCGGCTGGGGATTATTTCCACTACTTCCCCAATTGGCATTCCCTTGGGAAAATACTGAGACAGTCCTGAAGTCACCAGGACATCTCCCACCTCTAATTCCACATCCTTAGATAACGGTTTGGCTAAAAGCATACCAGAATAATCAGGATCGCCTTCTACCAAAACCAAATCCCCAGAATCCTGCACCATACCGCCGATAGCACTGCGGGGGTCAGTTGCTAAAATAACCGAAGCAGTAGTTGCTGTGACGCTCTGCACCGTTCCAACCACGCCGTTCCCAGACATCACCGCCATCCCCTGAGTCACCTGATGATTACGCCCCCGGTTTATGGTGACTGAGCTGAACAAGTTCGTTGGGGATCTGCCAATCACCTCACAAACCTGCATTTGGTAGGCTTCCTGCTTTTTAAACTCCAGTGCTTCCCGCAGCCATTCGTTTTCCCGCTTATATTCAGCAAGTTGGTACACCTGCTGCTGCAGGTCTAATACTTGGGCCCTGAGTTTGGCGTTTTCCTCCTGCAGACTGCCGATCCGGCCAATGGATGTCAGCAGTGAATTAACCGAACGAGAGACCCGCATAAAAAGAGTTTGGATTGGGGCTAGGATATCACGCACAGCCTGTTCAAAAACGGTTACTTGCGAACGGGAACTGGAGGTAAAGTGGATACTCCCAGCTATAGCTATGATAACTACAAAAATCAACAGCAGCTTAGCACGACCAAAAAAACGGGACAAACCACTTCACCTCCTAACCAAATGATCACTACCGTTTTGGTCCCACCATAATCCGCTGCAGCAGATCGTAGTGCTCTAGCGCCAAACCGGTACCCATCACAACCGCTGTCAAAGGTTCTTCGTTTACATGTACCGGCATTCCAGTTTCATTGGCAATCAGCTGATCTAATCCCGCCAGCAAAGATCCGCCACCGGCCATCATGATTCCTCGATCCATGATGTCAGCTGCTAATTCCGGTGGTGTCTGCTCGAGGGTAACTTTAACGCCTTCCACAATTGCGGCAATTGGTTCTGCCAGGGCGTCCCGCACTTCCTCAGAAGTAATTGTGACAGTTTTTGGCAGACCAGTAACCAAATCCCTACCACGTACCTCCAGAGACCGCTCTTCTTCTAAGGGACAAGCTGTACCGATCGTCTTCTTGATTGTTTCTGCTGTCCGCTCACCGATCAGCAGATTATAGTGGCGCCGAATATGCTGAATGATAGAATCGTCCATTTCATCGCCGCCAATCCGAATCGACCGATGTGCTACAATTCCCCCAAGTGATATCACTGCTACTTCCGTTGTGCCTCCACCGATATCTACTATCATATTTCCAGTTGGCTCCTGAACAGGTAAGCCAACACCGATAGCTGCCGCCATTGGTTCTTCTATAACACGAGCATCTTTAGCTCCTGCAGAAATAGCTGCATCGATAACCGCCCGTTTCTCTACTTCAGTAACACCTGAAGGAACGGAAATGATTACCCTCGGCCGCACCCACCCCATCCGGCGGTTGGCTTTAATTAAAAAGTCCCGCAGCATCCGTTCGGTAGTATCAAAATCTGCGATTACTCCATCACGCAGTGGTCTGATCGCAATTATATTTCCAGGCGTACGCCCTACCATTTCCTTAGCTTTATTACCTACAGCTAAAATTTCTTTTGTTTCTTGGTCCCGTGCTACTACTGACGGCTCATTAATTACAATACCTCGACCGCGTACATAAACTAGTGTATTTGCAGTTCCTAAATCAATACCAATATCCTTTCCTAAGCGACCAAACATGTTCGAATCCCCTTTCAGCTTGTCCCTGCTACTTAGATTAAACCCTGTTCGCGAAAACTTACATAACTTTTATCTCCGATAACAATATGATCTAAAACCGAAATTCCCAGCAATCGCCCAGCTTCGCACAATCTCTGTGTTACCCTGATATCATCCTCGCTGGGCGTCGGATCGCCGCTGGGGTGATTGTGAACCAGGATAACCGCCGCACTGCTTTTTTTGATCACATCTTTAAACAACTCCCGCGGATGGACTAACGAAGCGTTGAGGTGTCCGATGGATACAACTTTTTTAGCGATAACTGCATGTTTAGTATTCAGCATCAAAATTACAAAATGTTCTCGGTCTAAAAGACTCATTTCATCCATCACAATATCTGCAGCATCCTGCGGACTGCGAATAACCTCACGCACCTCTAAGCTGGAGTTGCTTAATCTTTTAGTCAGCTCAAATGCGGCTATCACGCGAGCGGCTTTTGCTGGACCGATCCCCTTAATTTCCGCCATTTCCTCATATGTAGCACACGCTAGCGCCCTTAAAGAACCAAAGTGCGCTATCAATTGATCTGCTAGAGCAAAGACAGATTGGTTTCTAGTTCCTGTTTCGAGTAAAATCGCTAGTAATTCCCGATTTGATAGATACTCAGGTCCATACTGCAGTAATCTTTCGCGTGGGCGCTCTTGTACAGGTAAATCTTTGATCAAAATTTGATAACTCACAGCGTTCCTCCTTGTACTCCCCCTTAGGCAAACACGTCAATTCCAAAGTCTCGGAGTTCAAGTAGGAGACGTGGAATAGGTAATCCTACCACATTATAGTAGCATCCTGATATACTTTCGACAAAAGCACCGCCAATTCCTTGGATGGCATATGCACCTGCTTTATCAAATGGTTCTCCTGTGTTAAGGTAAGTACGGATTTCGTAATCTGCTAGAGTGCGAAAAAAAACGGCTGTCTCTTCATAAAAGGTTCGCTGAACTTTTTCTGTTACGAGGGCAACTCCGGTAATAACATGATGTTTTCTGCCGCTCAATAAACGCAGCATTTTAGCTGCATCCTCCCGGTCCCGCGGCTTACCTAAAATTTCTTGATCCACAACAACAATAGTATCAGCTCCAATAATCAAACTCTTGGGAAACAGCTCTAAAACAGCCCGCGCCTTCGCAGAGGCATTGCTGATTGCTGTTTGTTTAGGACTGTCCCTCTGCTCTTCTGGAACATTAGCGACCTGAACGCGGAATTTTATGTTAAACTGCTGCAGCAGTTCTACTCTTCTTGGTGATTTCGATGCTAAAATGATCTCCATTTGTTCACTACCTTCAAATTATTTTCTCTTTAGATTCAAAATAAACCTTTGAAGAAATTAGTCCATGAAAAAAGAGGGAACCTGTTCCCTCTTTAAGCAAACACATCTGGAATACTTAAGTATCTTTCCCCAGTATCAGGCAGGACCACTACCACCTTCTTGCCGGGACCTAGGTCCTCAGCAACCTGCAGACCAGCATGGAGAGCAGCACCAGAAGATATTCCAGCTAAAATACCTTCCTTTTTAGCTAACAACCCTGCAGCTGCAATCGCATCCTCATCTTTAACTTGAATAACCCGATCATAAATCTCAGTATTCAAGACTTTGGGTACAAAGCCGGCACCAATACCCTGAATTCGATGGGGACCAGGTTCTCCCCCAGATAACACTGGAGAACCAACTGGTTCCACAGCATATACCTTAACATGAGGGAGCTTTTGTTTGATCACTTCACCAACGCCAGTGATGGTTCCGCCTGTTCCGATCCCGGAAACAAACGCATCCAATTGTTCTCCTGTCTGCTCTAAAACTTCAACAGCGGTAGTTTTACGATGAATTTCCGGATTAGCCATATTTTCAAACTGCTGCGGAATAAAGGCACCTGGATTTTCTGCAGCAATTTCCTCCGCCTTCTTGATGGCACCCTTCATTCCCTCGCTGCCCGGCGTCAGCACCAATTCAGCTCCATAGGCTTGAAGCAGTTTACGGCGCTCAACTGACATGGTTTCAGGCATGCAGAGTATTAATCGGTAACCCAGTGCTGCGCATACCATCGCTAAGCCAATGCCTGTATTTCCGCTTGTTGGCTCAACAACCAAACCCCCCGGCTGAAGCTTTCCTTCCCGCTCAGCAGCTCTGATCATGCTTAACGCAATTCTGTCTTTAACACTGCCACCTGGATTATAAGATTCCAGTTTTACCCAAACTTCAGCTGAATTTTCTGGGACAATACGATTAAGCTTAACCAATGGGGTCTGCCCAACTAAATCTAAAATACTAGTAACAGTTCTCATTTGCTCCCCTCCTTATGTGCTATTTTATGTTTTACAGCACACCATTGTCAAGATCTTCTAAAGTGTCGATCGTGTCAAGCAACTGTAGGATGAAATAAGACCCACCAACCCTAAGGAAACGAGTCAACTGGTATTTCGTTATAAATGCAATGATGCATTGGATATTTGCCGCAGCAATGGCTGATATGATCTTCGGCCTGTTCGAAGCGAAGGGATGTTGCCAAAAGTTTCAAAACTAGCTCCAGCAGCCTTGGCAAGTATTGT
>JAAYLQ010000140.1 GCA_012521805.1 Bacillota bacterium | reverse complement strand
TAGCTCTCACCTACCCTAGGTTCTCTGTCCGCATCTGTGCAGATACTCCTCTTTCTCATCGCTGTTATGAAACTGCTCTCAATATAGCAAAATCTGTCAAAGCTGTCAAGGTGTGCCGCAGGCGGCAGCACACCAAATTTACTAACTTTCGTTCGGTGCCTGATCAAACTCTATTGAACATTTAGTGAGCAGGCAGGCAATTCCACCCAGCAGTGCCAACTTAGGAGCAATCACTGTTCCTATTACCCCGGCCGTAACCGGCAGTTCCATTATTACACGGTCATTAGCCTTAATCCGAATATTGGTGACATTGCCCTTGCGGATCAGCTGTTTAACTCTATCCACTACCTCTCTGCCCCGTACTTCCCAGACAGTCTTGGTAGACTGCTGATCATGGACAATCAAGGCTTCCATTACATCCCAATTACTGATTTCCAGTAACTCCCGCGCTTCAGCAAAATTAAGACCAGTACGTTCGCGGATCACATCAATTTTCTGCAGTTCTTCGTGGAGCAGCTCTGCTGTCATCTAGCTCGTCACCTCCGAATCGTAAGAATCATTTAAGGTCTGGATGAATTCTAATGAGCGCATCGGTTTATCCAGACGAAAGTCTATATATGCACGCATACACACTGCTAATTCTCTCAAACTCTGGTCTGAAGGATGGAGAATTGTTATTCGCGACCAGTCCCATTCTAGTACTCGTTTGATAAGTTCAACCGTACCTTTAGAAACTGCATGCACCGGACCTGCACTTGCTCTGCAGCGATTGCACACTACTCCTCCTTCGCGTGAAAAAAAAGCTTGTTCGGTAATTGGTGCACCACAGCTGATACACCATTCCAGCTGAGGCTGATACCCTAATTGCTGCATAAATTTCAGTTCAAAACCCCGCAGGGCAAAACTAATTGCACCTGTATCGATCATTCTTAATGTATTACAAATCAAAGTAAATGTTGCCTCATTTGCTGCTTCAACTTCTACCATAACATCCACTAATTCGCACAAATACATAGCAGCTGCCATTTTTTCCAAATCATCCCGCAGGGGTTGATTGGAATTGATAATCTCACCTTGACTGAGTGTGTCCATGGACTTCCCTTCAAAAATTAAATAACGTCCATGGGTAAAAATTTGAGTTGGTCCCAGCAGGCGGTTGCGGGTGCGGCGGGCACCTCTAGCGGTTGCCACAACCTTGCCTCTGGCTTTTGTATACAGCGTAACTATTTTGTCTGCTTCACCTAAATTTCTGGTGCGCAGAATCACACCCTCAGTCTTGTACAAACATTTTTCATCCTCTCTCGGAGGCAACCTCATCCAATTCGATTTCTCCCTCTGCTTCAACCTCGCTACCAGGATCATTCACGTATTTATAGAGCAGATAGAGACCAATCGCACCGGTTTCCATGAACATGTTCCAAAAGACACTGCTGCTTGACACAGCAAGCCACCTCCCTCTGTTCAATATCCTACCCATCAGAGAAAAGGTTATGCTCGAAACAACTTTGCTTTCTACTGTTCATGAGGACAAGGTATGCCTAAATATTGGTATGCTAGATGAGTTACTACTCTACCGCGGCTGGTTCGCTGAAGAAAACCCAACTGCAGCAGGTATGGTTCGTAGACATCTTCTATTGTAGCTGCTTCTTCGCTGATAGCAGCGGCAATAGTATCTATGCCAACTGGACCTCCGTTAAAAACCTGAACAATTGTGGTTAAAAGTTTGCGGTCGATGTGGTCCAATCCGTACTGATCTACCTCAAAAAGGGTGAGGGCCTCTTGAGCCACTGCTTGGGTAATGTAATTGTCAGCCTTTACCTGAGCAAAATCCCGCACCCGGCGCAGCAGTCGGTTTGCTACCCGCGGCGTACCTCTAGCCCTTTTGGCAATTTCTACAGCACCAGCTTCATCGATCTTAACCCCAATAATGCGTGCAGAACGCTCTACAATCACTTTTAATTCAGAGGTAGTGTAAAATTCCAGCCGGTTAATCACTCCAAATCGGTCCCGGAGGGGTCCGGTTAACATTCCTGCTCTAGTAGTTGCTCCTACTAAGGTAAATTCCGGCAGTTCCAACCGCACCGAACGAGCACCAGGACCTTTTCCAATAATAATATCCACAACTCCATCTTCCATCGCGGGATAGAGAATCTCTTCTACTGTGCGGTTAAGCCGGTGAATTTCATCAATAAACAGGACATCTTTTGGTTCTAGGTTGGTCAAAATCGCAACCAAGTCACCTTGTCTTTCTATTGCCGGTCCAGATGTTGTATGGATACCGACCCCCATCTCATTAGCGATAATATAAGCTAAACTTGTTTTCCCCAATCCAGGAGGGCCATACAACAGAACATGATCCAGGGCTTCCCGCCGCTGTTTTGCTGCTGTAATAAAAAGCTCCATCTGCTGTTTTACCTTCTCCTGGCCGATGTATTCCGCTAATGATCGCGGCCGGAGTGTCAGATCTAGATCAAGATCCTCCGGGCGCTTCAAGCCGCTGATCAAACGTTCCATCTCCATCTATGCTCTCCCTCGCTTTCCAACAGAAGCCAGAGCAGTTTTCAACAAAACCTGCAGATCATCATTTTCGCCAATCTCTGCCTGGGCTGTACGAACCATGGTTTCTGCTTCACCATAACTAAAACCCAAAGCCAGCAGTGCAGATAATGCGTCTTGAAACACATCATTGGCGGTTGATACCGGTACTTCTGCACCGGCAGACGCTTCAGCAGCGAAATATGTATCCGCAAAGTCATCTTTCAACTCCAAAATTAACCGGTCAGCGGTCTTTTTACCAATGCCGTTAACTTTAGTTAAAGCACTGCGATCACCAAGGGCAATTGCAGCGACGAACTGATTTTTACTCATGGTTTTTAATATATTTAACGCTGTTTTGCAGCCCATTCCCGACACAGTAATAATCTTTTGAAACAGCTGCTTTTCATCTGCTGAAGCAAACCCGTATAAATCTATCCCATCATCTTTGACGTGCAGATGAGTATGCAGAACTACCTGATCAGGATTTTTGCTCACTAAGTTCAGGGCCGCTCCACTGACGCTCAGCTGATACCCAATTCCATTAACCTCTAAAATGATCACATTTTCATTTTGACTGATCAGCTTTCCCTTCAACAATGCAATCATAGGTGCTCTCTCCATCCTAGTCCATTATGCGCATGACAAATGCCCACCGCTAATGCATCAGCAACGTCATCTGGTTGGGGGATTTTCTCTAATCCCAGCAATAAACGAACCATATATCCAACCTGCTCTTTTGGTGCTCTACCTACCCCAGTTACAGACTGTTTTACCTGCAGGGGAGTATATTCTGCCACTGGCAGCCCCCGCTTAGCTGCAGCTAGTATAATAACTCCTCGAGCCTGTCCAACAGTTAATGCGGTAGAAACGTTGCGGTTAAAGAACAATTCTTCAATCGCCATGCAATCGGGACTATATTCATCAATCAGGTGCTGAACGCTATCATGGATTTGGACCAATCTCCGGTCCATACTCAGTTTCGCCGATGTGCGAATCGCTCCGTAACCTAATACCTTAAGCTTTCCACGGCGGTCTGTCTGAATTACCCCAAATCCGCTGATGGCAGTTCCAGGGTCTATTCCCAATATAATCATTGCAACACTTCCTTACCCATTCAACTTCGACATTTTTACAGAGAGTCCTCTGCCAGTAAAATCCAAAAAAATAAACTGCTTAACGCGATTAAGCAGTTCATAAAGGAAAATGCAGTCCTTCTAAAATCCTATATTTCTCTTCCTGGTCGGAAAACGGGATCCCTGCATGCAGATTTCTAATTTCAAATTCCGGTATTTTGTCGAGCGGGATATTAGTGGTTTCGATTAAGATTCCACCCTTGCCCGGTCGACCCTGAAAAATCGCAACATTACTGCCATAAATTCCAATGTAATATTCCTGAATATTGCTCTCCTCGACCTCGAGTTGATCTGCCTCTGCAATTTCAGGTTCCAAGAGATTATCACCAACTTGGTGGGCATTCTGACCAAAAAAGTTGGTTCGGTTAGTGAGCCACACGGTAAAGAAAAAGCTCGCCGCAAAACAAAATAGACCGGCAAAAACAATCACTAAACCTTTTCGCCCCATAGTATTCACCCCTTTTGTACATTATTTCCAGGGTGAAATACTATTATACTATAAAACACGGCCTAGAAGCGCCGTGTTTAGTCTGTTATCTCATAGTTAGTATATACCTGCTGCACATCATCTAACTCTTCCAATGCTTCGATTAACTTTTCAATTTTATCGCTTTCTTCTTCCGAAATCGGAACAGAATTCTGAGGCACCATACTAACCTCTGCTACTAGAAACTCGTAACCAGCCTCAGCCAGAGCCTCCTTAACTTCTGAAAAGCTGCTGGGATCTGTTTCAATTTTAAAAACATCTGTTTCAGCCTCGATATCTTCAGCCCCAGCTTCGAGGGCAGCCATCATTAACTCGTCTTCGTCAATACTCTCATTTTTCTCAATAACAATTAGGCCTTTTTTATTAAACATCCAAGCAACACAGCCCGATTCACCAAGATTTCCACCATACTTACTTAACACATGTCTAACATCACCGGCAGTACGGTTGCGATTATCTGTCAGCACATCCATCATGATCGCAACACCATTCGGACCGTAGCCTTCATAGACAATTTCCTCGTAATTATCACCATCTTGACCGCCCACACCTCTAGCGATGGCGCGCTCGATATTATCGTTTGGCATGTTAACACTGCGTGCTTTGTCAATTGCCAGGCGCAGCCTAAAATTCATTTCAGGATCCGGCCCGCCTTCCTTAACAGCCACAGTTATCTGACGGGCCAGTTTGGTAAACATTTGGCCGCGCTTTGCGTCTTGGGCAGCTTTTCTATGCTTAATATTAGCCCACTTCGAATGTCCTGCCACATTCCCACTTCCTTTCCATCCATATTCTAGCACAGCTAGGCTCAATTGCCAATAGCGATCGCTTTAAACACACTAGCTAAACGGCGAATCGACTAGTGCTTGCCGAATGTAATACTGGAGAACAAAGTACAGTATTACCACAATGGCAATCGCAGCAAAGGGAGATAGAATTTGGGAAATGAGAATAAAGTCGTACAGTCCATGCATAACACTAGCATAGAGCAGTCCTTTGACCAGCAAAGCTGTTGGTTGTTCCGAGAATTTGGCTTGTCCACAAAACACACCAAATATTCCTGAAAAACAGGCATGGGCTAAGGACGCAATTAGGGCTCGAACTGGGGCAACACTTAAACCAAAGGTGAGGGAGTAAAGGACATTTTCCACCACCGAAAAGCCGATCCCTGCCGTAACCCCATAAATAATGCCATCGACTGACTCATTAAACTCATGGTGGCGGAATACAGCTAAATAAACAGCAGAAGCTTTTAAAAACTCTTCTCCTAAGCCAATAATTCCAAAAGCGGCGGCTGCCTGCAGCACCAGGGGCGCATCCGGCAGTACCCAAGTTTTAAACGGCAGCTCAATTAAGGCTGAAAAACCTACTGCAATTGCCCCTAACACGAAAGTTCTGATGAGCAGTGATACCGGCTCCCTTTCAAACCGGTCTTTGATACGAAAAAACCAGACCCACAGAATTCCAGGGAACAGTGATATCAGCACTAAAATAAGTAATCGCAATTTACCACTCCTAGTTCGTTTGTTTGGGTTTGCGCCGCATTACTATGCGTTCACCACTGTTCCAATGTACTGCCTGTTCCAAGCCGCAGGATTCACAAAGATAGGCATCTAGATAACCATTATATTCTGTACCAGCTATATTCTGCATAGATTGTTTGCAAACTGGACATTTAATCATTAACATCTACCCCCATGAGTATACTTCGCTTAGCTTAGCCAGGAGGGGCAGAACTATACTAGGTGAACTATACCAGCGCGGCAGCTGGAAAATGATTGGATCACAAGCAGGATTTTCCAAAGTTATCACGAAAGGTTTAAACCATAACTATTACTAATAAACTAAGGAGGATTCCTAGAATGAAAAAATTTGCTGATGTTCTGCGCAGTGGCGATTGGAAAAACGAAAAACATGTACCAACCATTATTGCCCCTGAAACCGCAAAAGCTGATGATGATATTACCATTACCGTTCATGTTGGTTCGGATATTCCCCACCCGAACACCACAGAACACCATATCCGCTGGATTAAAGTTTGCTTCCAGCCGGATAACGACAACTTTACCTATGAATTGGCAGATTTCCAATTTACAGCCCATGGCGAATCTGTAGCGGGACCCAATGAAGGCCCGGCTTATACCGAACCGAAAGCTACTACAATTATTAAGCTCAAATCTTCCGGAACGCTGATGGCCCTCGCCTACTGCAATATTCACGGCCTGTGGGAAAACTATCAGAGAATCGAGATAGAATAAACCCCATTTATTGCAAAAGACCTCACCATCGCTTAGGTGAGGTCT
>JAAYLQ010000139.1 GCA_012521805.1 Bacillota bacterium | reverse complement strand
TTATGATAAACAAAAACCGTGTCGTAGCGGCGGTCGCAGAACAGTGCGCCACCGAGCTGTCTTATTTTTTCCGGTGTTTTAACCCAGCTGGATGTTTTTAAATCAAAAGCGCCTAAGGTCTGCAGGTAGCGGTACTGTTCTTCGGTGAGAATTCCAATCCCTATTTCAGCAGCCAGTTCCAGCGCACTGCCCTCAGGGGGGTTCTTTCTCCGGGAAATCCGCGCTTTTCGATCGTAGCAAAGACTTCTTCGTCCAATTGGACTTTCGGGAGAACAGTCTATAAAAATAATTTTTCCTGGTTCGTCCCTAAATTCCACAACATCGGGCTCGCCTCCGGTTCTTTCCATTTTCCAGAGAGAGTGCAGTTTAGCGCTATTGTTTTTCAGCTTACCTTCCACATCAGCCCACTTAATACTAGGGTGACGCTCCCTATGCTGATCAAACCGAATCTGCAGTATGTTCAGGAGTTCTTCCATAGCAGCCTGCTCCTTTCTTCCCTGATCTGTTTTGTGTAAAAAACTACCAAGCTATTCAATAGAAGTAACTTCCTATTTCACGCCGGCATAGTATGGATGGCATAGGTCGAAAGGAGGCTTCACTATGCCATCAACCGCAGTATTCGAGAGCGTTGTTTCACTGTTTCTCATGATCTTAGTCGGTGTCTATACTGCTCGCAAAAAGATCATCACTCCTGATACTAACAACGCTTTAGTTAACCTGTTAATTCAAATTGTCCTTCCGATCATGATCTTATCTTCATTCATTTATTCATACAATGCAGAAATTAAATCTGAAGTAGTCAAAACATTCTACTACAGCCTGACAGCCTATATAACGATGATTATCTGCTCTTATCTGCTCCTAAAGCCGGTTAAAGGCAACAAAAAAACTGTCCTTCACTTTGCCAATGTTTTTCCCAATACCGGTTATGTCGGCTTTCCAGTTCTCCAATCTATCTATGGGCCAGAAGGCATTGTCTATGGTTCTGTTTTTAATTTATTTTTTGTAATATTTGTCTGGACGTATGGCGTGATTATCTATAGGGGTACTCTGG
Organism: Bacillota bacterium; assembly: GCA_012521805.1. Lineage (GTDB taxonomy): Bacteria > Bacillota > Limnochordia > Darwinibacteriales > DTU012 > DTU012. Next base: position 10,116 of record JAAYLQ010000139.1, on the reverse strand, counting down.
ATCGAACGAATCTGCGTCAGGAACTCAAAAAAACCCTCCTTAATCCATCAGTGCTGGCTGTTTATGTGGGAATATTAATCATGGCATTTGATATCCAACTGCCCAATGCGCTTCTCATCAGTATCAGAAATCTCGGCAGCATGACAGGACCTTTATCGATGCTGATCTTTGGCGTGATCCTGTCGGGAGCCAAAATAGGCAGTTACACCAAAGACTGGACATTATACTACGGAGCTGCCTGCAAACTGCTGCTAATCCCCCTAATTGTGTATTCGCTCACGCTGTTAACTGGTCTAACCTCTACAGCGGTCAATTCGGTAATCATTATGACTGCAATGCCCGCTTCGGCAATGACCTCGATCTTTGCCCAAAGCTTCAACAACGAGAAAGATTATGCAGCTGTGATCGTTTCGCTTACCACTTTGATTTCAATGGTAACAATCCCACTGCTCCTTGAAATAATTTTATAATAAAGGGAGCGAAGATCCGCTCCCTGCTTGCTCGTTCTTTTTGCGGTCAGTCACCAAAACCTGCCATCCGCTCCAAAATTACCTGAATCGTAGCGGCCACTTCATCAATCGCCTCGGTGGGTTCAGCAGCACCGCTGATGATCCATTCAATTACATTTCCTAGTCCAGCAGTAAAAAGTTCTCTGGTCAGCCATTGCTCAACTTCCCAATTCTCGGTCATTTCCTTATAAATTTGGTAACTTTCAAAATCCGGCGTAACCGCTGCGGCATACTGAGGGATCTCAATATCAATAGAACGGGGGAAAGCGATCAGATTATGCAGCTCCACGCCTGCTGCTGGTTTCGCTGATGTTACCGGTACCGCCTAGGTCCTCTAAGTTCGCGCACACCACTCCAGATATTATCACCAACATGACAGCAACCAGCAGCGCTTTTTTCACAGAATTCCTCCTCAGTATTTTATTCACTTCCCTTACAAATATTAATTCAAACAATTTTTCTACATACCCCTGCTGGCTAACTTCTGCATTTTTGAATTGTTTCCTTTTCTTAGCAAAAAACTGCTGAAACGATTGGCTCCAGCAGTTCTATTTCAATACAAATTGTTCCATTAACTTGTCTATGATCGTTTTTGCTGTCGGTGGACAGCCTTTGATGTGACGGGTAAACCCCCCGGTGCAGCTGCCGATTCCCACTGCCGAATCGCCTGTCATACCTTGATAACCCTGTCCAATTACCAGTTTAGTGTTGATCCGATCCAGCAAGCCCTGATCATCCAATCTTGCCAGAGCGTGAATGGCACTTCCATAGCATGCCGAGCAGGCATCCAGGTCATCAAGATACCGAGCTAATTGAGCTACCTCCCGCGAATGGGGAATCTTTTTGGAGTGTTTTTGAGGGTTCAGCTCCACAACTTGCTCCTTATTTTCAAGACACTTGCCAACGCCGAGCTCCTCAGCCATGGTAATGTACTCAATCTCCTCAGGGCTGTATCCCAATAGTTCGGCAGCATAGGAGTCCACCAAGACCGGATCGAAACCGACAATAATCCGATCCATCTGTACCGGATTGCCGCCTTCTTCAAAATTTAAGTCTCCAACTAAGCCGTCTACGATTATCAAATCTGTCTTGATCGCTTTGTTTAAAACAGCAATAGGTTTGTGCAGTCCCAGGCGGTGGAAGCGGCGCTTTTCAGAATTTGGGATGCATCCTTTTAAATTTTTGAGGGCACAGGTAATCTTGGTTTGGCAGTGTCCTTTTAATACAGGCATATTGATAAAGTAATCCACACCACGAACCGCATCGCAGACAGCGATCTCAATACCATCAACAGTCACGCTGGAATAAGCATCCCGCTGGAGATCGATTAAAGGCACACCATACTTTTCTGATAGCTGTGTATAACCACAGACTGAAAACGCCCGCGCTGTACTTTCTCCAATCCAGGAACCTTCTAAAATAACAATATCAGTAAAGCCCTGGGCTTTAAGATATGCGATCACTGCCTCGCAGAGTTTTTCTGAGGTGGTGGCTCCTAAATCGGCTGGTTTGGCTACCACTAAATTTGGTTTAATCCCGATGCGGGCATTTTTATCAATCCGTTCTTCAATTTTAACCTTCGAAAATAGTTTATTAATCATTTCATCAGGGTTGTCCCCATAAATTACATACAGCTTTTGAGCATCACAGTTCATTTTTACCTCCCAAACCTGCTTTTCAAGTTACCGTGGTCTCTTAAATACAGCGATTACCTTTCGGCTTGAGCCATAAGCCTGATTAGTGGTAAAAACGCTTACCAGCTCCCATCCGTCCCGACCGGAAGCATTCAGCGACTCATCAAATCTGGTGATATCAAGGGCGCCACCCACAAAGCCTTTGCTGTCAAACTCAAGCGTTTTATATTCCCATAGGGTTCTGGTGAGCATATTCAGGACTCCTCTCATCTAGTATTTCTGCTCGCTATTGCTGTTTCTTAAGCAAAAACCCTAAAATCTCCTCTAATTTTTGGTATAATTCAGGATTTTTGATGCTTCTTTCCCTTCGCGGCAGATCAATTATTATTTCCCGGTAAATATTTGTTGGTTTATCAGTAAGGACAATGATCCGATCCGCCTGCATCACTGCTTCTTCCGGATCATGGGTGATCAGAAGAATTGCAAACTTTTCTTCTGCATGACGCTCAAAAATCAACTCCTGCAGCTGATACTTCAAAGCAAGATCCAAAGACTTGAATGGTTCATCCATCAGCAGCAGCTGTGGCCTAATGGATAACGCTCGAACTATCTCCAGTCTCTGCTTCATCCCACCGCTCAGCTGAGCAGGATAGACGTTTCTATATGGCTCTAAACCTGTCCTTTGAAGCAAATTATCCCTCACCTCTGCAGCTTCTGACGGCAGCAAAAAATTGTGCTGAACAAAACTCAGATTAGCCTCGACGGTTTTCCAGGGCAGCAGCCGCGGCTCTTGAAAAATGTAGGCTGTTCTGAGACCCTGCTTCTGATTCACATCACCCTGGTCCGGATCTAACAGTCCTGCAACAATGTTTAATAGAGTGGTCTTCCCACAGCCGGAAGGTCCTACTAATGCAATAACTTCACCAGCATAAACTGAAAGGGAAATATCTGCAAGCACTTTCAGGCCGCCATTTTTGCTTCTAAAACTCTTATATACTCTGCGAAGTTCTAAAATTTCTGCATTCTTACCCATGCTGTTTCCACCTTGTCACCTTTTTATTTAAAGGATATAGCAGCCCATACTCAAACACCAGCATTACTAAGACTAAAATGATTGTCCAAGCAAACAATTTTTCGGTTTCAAGATTGGCATTGGCCATGCTTAAAGCAAATCCAATCCCGCTTGAGCTGCCAATAAACTCAGCAAAAATAGTTGATTTCCAAGCAAAGGATAAACCTAAGCTGAGGGCAGAAACAAAATGAGGAACTAATGCCGGCAGATAAATATTAGTAATGATTTTGGTTTTAGAACAGCGGTAGACCACAGCCATTTCTACAAGGTTGACATCAATACTCTCCAGACCTGTAAAAATATTAATAAAAACAATTGGGAAAGTTACAATGAAAATTAGAAAAACAGGAGTTAAATCATCTGCTATCCCAAACCAGAGCACAGCCAACACTACCCAAATCACCGGTGGGATGATCTGAACAACTGTAATCACCGGCCGGATTAGGCTCTGCAGAAAATGGCTGGCCTTCAACAGCAGTGCGGTTAACAGCCCAAATACCAGGGCAGCTGCATATCCTGCGGCAGTCCTGCGGAATGTAATGATTGTATTTGTCCACACCTGTCCTGACTCCACTAAGTGTTTAAGGGCTCCAAGAGTTTCCTTTGGAGAAGGCAGGATCAGTGGATGATATTTTTTTGCTAAAATATTCCACAAAATAAGCACTACTAGAATACCAGTAGTGCTTATTAGGGCTTTCTTGAGTACATGATTTAATTTAGAAGTAAAATTGTTCATCAGGAAGCTTACCACCTATCATCTCTGGATAGAGTTCAATGATAGCATTAAAATACACTTCTATCAATGCCCGGGTCTCATCATCGGGGTAAACATTCAAGTTGATCCGGGTAAATGATTCTTCAACAACAGCTGCCGGCTGACCAAAGTACTTTTCGGCATAACGTGCGGCATCTGCTGGATTAGCTTTCACCCACTCTACTCCCTGCTGATAATAAGCTTTAAGTGCTGCAATCAGATCGGGATTATCCTCAGCTAAGTCCCCTCTAACAAACAAGCCGACAAAAGGAATCCGATTATCGCCGTCATGAAGCTTGGCCCACTCTTCCTGCAGATCGAAGGACAAAACAGCCTGATCATAATTGTTGAGGGTAGTGGTGACCATCGGCTCAGGCAGAACGATCGCATCCAGCTGCCCTAATTGAAAACTCTTTGCCGCGTTGGCAGATGGCGCATAGACATATTCAACCTCATCAGGATCAACACCGTTGTGGATCAGAAAATATCGGGCTAAGAAGTCTAGGGGGCCACCCATGAGAGGCAGACTCAATGTTTTACCTATCAAATCAGACCAGCTTTCCGCTTTAAAACCACTGGTCAACAGATAGTCGATTCCCCAAATATTGGTGTTGACTAATCGTACATCGATTCCTTTGTTGTAGGCTTTTGCTCCCACATTAACCCCGGTTACCAGCATTTCAATGTCTTTTTGAGCCATTAGCGCAAGTCCCCGTTGATGATCGGGAGAAACCCTGATATCCAGTTCTACTTTATCTGCTAAAACTCCTTGTTCTTTCATCCAGATTAAAGGAAGGGCGCCAACTGTGGGCGGAGTTTGAATGATAATTGTATCAACCTCAGTACCCACAGTTAGGCTGGAGCCAAGCAGAACCAGAAGAACCGCAGCTATTATCATTGCTAATCTCTGTTTTGTTTTCATGACAGATTACCTCCTGTTAGGAGAGTTTATCGAGCTTGATAGGTAGTATGCAGCAGTTCATGCGACTTACCGCTTAAAGGTTCACCGAGATATTCTTCGTACAACTTGAGGACATCTGGATTTTCATGAGATTTACGGATTGTGCTGGTTTGATCGATGCTGGATAAACCAGCAGCGCGTTTCTTTTTGATTTCGAGGTTGGTTGGGATTGGCTGACCACCACCGCCAACACAGCCATGGGGGCAGGCCATAATTTCGATCCAATCGTATTCGGATTTGCCTGCTCTAACATCATCAAGAACTTTAGCAGCATTAGCTAGACCGCTTACTATCGCAATTTTATATGTGCGGTCAGCAATTTCCACCTCAGCTTCTCTAACACCCATGATTCCAAGTTCTAATTTATCCAAGGTCTCTCCGGTTAATACTTCTTTCACAGTCCGCAGTGCAGCTTCTGTTACACCACCGGTAGTACCAAAGATAGTACCGGCACCAGTAGCACTGCCCATGATCTGATCATATTCTTCATCTGCTAAGTTTACAAAATCAATTCCAGCCTCTTTGATCATCCGCGCCAGTTCCCGGGTGGTTAATACCGCATCGGTATCCTGGAAACCACTGTCGCGATGTTCGTCACGAGAGCTTTCAAACTTCTTAGCGGTACAAGGCATTATAGATACAGTAAAGATATTTTTTGGATCGATCTCAGCCTTTTCAGCATAGTAAGTTTTTGTAATTGTTGAGAACATCTGCTGCGGAGACTTTGCTGTTGATAAATGCTCCAGCAAATCTGGATAATTCTGCTCTGCATATTTAACCCATCCTGGACAGCAGGAGGTAATATGGGGCAGGTTTTTATTGCCTTTGATCCTGTTGATAAACTCGTTGCCCTCTTCCAAGATCGTTAAATCTGCGCTGAACTCAGTAGAGAACACCTTATCAAAACCGAGTCTTCTTAAAGCTGCAATCAATTTTCCGGTTACTACAGTACCAGGTTCAAAGCCAAACTCCTCACCAATACTAACTTGAATTGTGGGAGCAGTCTGTACAACTACATGCTTCTCCGGATCAGCTAATGCATCCCAGACCTTCTCAATATCATTAACCTCAGTAATGGCGCCAACGGGGCAGATTGCAGCACATTGTCCGCATTTTGCACAGTTAACCTCACTTTGAGGCAGATCAAAAGCAGTAGTTACTACTGAATCAAAACCACATCCTGAGAACTCTAAAGTGCCGAGTCCTTGAATCTCTTTGCAAACCCGGACACAGCGGCCGCAGAGAATGCACTTATTCGGATCACGCTTGAGGGCAACTCCTGCAGTATCAAGAGGCACCTCGCGTTTTTCACCTGCAAACCTATTCACTGACTCCCGAGTGATTCCCAGATTATAGGTGAGATCCTGCAGCTCACAGTTTCCACTGCGGTCGCATCCCAGACAATCATTGGGATGATTCGCCAGGAGTAACTCCACATTCATCTTTCTGGCTTTACGGGCCTTAGCACTGCGGGTGCTGATTTTCATTCCGTCCTGTGCAGGAACTACACAAGACGCCAGCAGCCGATTGGAATCTAGATCTTCCACTACACATACCCGGCAGGAACCATGTAATGATAAATCCGGATGATAACATAATGTGGGAATTTCAACTCCAGCCTTTCGAGCTGCTTCCAAAATGGTAGTACCAGCTTCTACCTCTACAACTTGATCATCTATCGTTAAGGTGATCTTGTTCATCAACCTACACTCCTTTCTAATCCCGCTTCTTAACCCTGTGCAATTGCACCGACCGGACACTTCTCGGCACAGGCGCCGCAGCTGATGCAGAGCTGAGAATTAATAACATGCGGCTGCTTCCGTTCACCGCTGATTGCTCCTGTCGGACAAACTCTGGTGCACGCTGTACATCCAATACAAGTTTCTGGGTCAATTACATAAGCAGCGCTCATACCAGCACAGACATTAGCAGGACAGCGTTTATCCTTAATATGGGCTTCGTACTCTTCTCTGAAATACTTTAACGTGCTGAGCACAGGGTTCGGAGCAGAACCTCCTAACTGGCATAAGGATGTACTGACAATATGATCACCCAGCTCTTCTAACAGCTCCAAATCACCTTCCCTACCCTCTCCTGAGCAGATACGGTCGAGAATTTCTAACATACGTTTAGTACCTTCCCGACAAGGGGTGCATTTACCGCAGGATTCGCTCTGGGTAAACTGGAGGAAGAAGCGGGCTACGTCAACCATACAGGTAGTTTCGTCCATAACTACCATACCACCTGAACCCATCATGGCTCCGGCTTCCTGCAGGGATTCATAATCGATTGGCAGATCTAACAGGTCAGCTGGAATACATCCACCTGAAGGACCGCCGATTTGAACCGCTTTCAGTTTTCCGCCATTGCTGACCCCGCCGCCGATATCATAGATAATCTCTCTTAAAGTCATTCCCATTGGAACTTCTACTAAACCAGTATTATTGATTTTACCAGTTAAAGCAAATACTTTAGTTCCAGTAGATTTTTCTGTTCCAATTGCCCTATAAGCATCTGCACCGTTCCGGATAATATCTGGTACATTACCAAAGGTTTCCACGTTATTAATATTTGTAGGCTTGCCCCACAAACCGGATACAGATGGGAACGGTGGTTTCGGCCGAGGCATTCCGCGTTTACCTTCAATCGAAGCCATCAATGCTGTTTCTTCACCGCAGACAAAAGCTCCAGCACCTTTTTTAATCTTCAAATCAAAATTAAAGCCGCTTCCGAAAATATTTTCACCTAAGAATCCATATTCTCTTGCCTGTTCTAACGCAATCTCGAGGCGGCGAATTGCCAGGGGATACTCGGCGCGAACATAAATGTAGCCCTCATCAGCACCAATAGCATAGGCTGCGATAATCATTCCTTCAATAATGCGATGGGGGTCACCTTCAAGCAGACTCCGATCCATAAATGCACCGGGGTCTCCCTCGTCAGCATTGCAGATTACGTATTTCTTGTCACCTGGGGTTTGTCTGGTAAACTCCCACTTTAAGCCAGTTGGGAATCCAGCACCACCACGACCGCGGAGGCCTGATTTTTTAACTTCAGCAATCACTTCCTCCGGCGTCATTTCGGTTAGCGCTTTTCCACAGGCTTCATATCCACCAACTGCTATATACTCCTTTATGCTTTCCGGGTTAATTCTGCCGCAGTTGGCCAATACAATCCTATGTTGTTTTTTATAGAAGTCTATTTCGCTGTAAGCAGGTATTTTTTTCTCGGTTCCCAGCTCAGTATAAAGCAGTCTTTCCACAACTCTGCCTTTAAGCAGGTGTTCTTCTACAATCTCATTGATGTCATCTGCTTCAACTTGGCAATAGAATACCCCTTCAGGATAAACAATTACGATGGGACCCTTTTCACAAAATCCATGACAACCTGTTTCAACAACCTTAACTTCATCCTGTAAGCCAGATTCCTCTAGTTTTGCTGTTAATCTGCTTTTGATATTATTAGAACCGGAGGAAACACAGCCTGTTCCTGTACAAATCAAAACATGAGAGCGGTAAAATTTGGGGTTCACGACTATATTCCTCCTTCCTCTAAGCGGGCAATGGCCAAATCTTCCACAACATTGCCATTAACCACGTGCTCAACAATAATTCGCTCTACGTCTTTTGGTGTTACCTTTCCATAAGTTATCCGTTCTTTACCGGGTAACTCTACATCCAGGAGGGGCTCCTGTTCACACATGCCGATACATCCGGTTTGGGTTGTGATAACATCCAAATTGCGTTTTTCCAGTTCCTGCAGAACAGCTTGGAGGATCTCACGAGCACCAGCAGCGATTCCACAAGTGCCCATGCCAATAATAATCTTTGGTTTGCCTTCGCTGTTTCTTGCAGCAAGTTCCTTTTCAAGTTCTGCTCTTAATTTTCTCAGCTCTTCAAGTGATTTCACTGATCACTCACCTCCATATAGGTCATCCAATCCTTCATATATAAATCCTTTCAGCCAGCTGACCACAGCTCGGTGATTAACAGCAACTCCGCCTAATTCCTTCTTAATAACTCGGGTATCAAGTGCAAAAGTTTTAGCTTTATATTGATGATGATAAACGATGTCAATTTCAGGATTAAGAACAATCAGTCCAAGCAGAGTTCCTGCTAGATCTCCTAACGGAGGTCGATCGATATGGCTGTAGCGGAAAGTCGCAGTAACTTCTGTGCCTCTGCCAACTGTGGAGTTTACCTTAAGTTCCCCACCGCTTCTCCGAGCCGCCTGGGAAAAGAGGGCAAGACCTAACCCTACTTCCCGTGTCTTGCGCGAAGTATAAAATGGATCAGTTATCTGGTTTAAGTGTTTTGGGGCAATTCCACTGCCGTTGTCGCTGATTACAATCGTTAACAGATCAACTGCTGGATTTTCATCAATACTGATACTGATCAGCGAAGCAGAAGCTGCGATAGAATTTTGAGCGATGTCCAAAATATGCAGTGATAGTTCACGCATAAGCTCTCCTAAGGTTAGCCGTTACTGCGAAACAGCAGCGTGAGCATCCGCTTTTTTGTCCGCACTCTTACCTCTGTACCCATTCAAAACTTCAGCAACACTGTTTGGGGTGAGGCGGCCGTGAGTATCGTCGTTAATCATGATTACCGGCGCTAATCCGCACGCACCAATGCAGGCTACTGTTTCTAGGGTGAATTCTAAATCCTCAGTAGTCCCGCCGCTCTGGATACCTAATTCCTTTTCAATTGCTTTCAGAACTTCAGCTCCACCTCTCACGTGGCAGGCTGTTCCGGTGCAGACCTTGATTACATTTCTGCCCCGCGGCTGCAGATGGAATTGGGTATAAAAAGTTACTACACCATAAACTTTAGCAGGCGACAATCCTAGATGTTTGGCAATTTTGTTTAATACATCTTGGGGTAAATAGCCATACTGTTCTTGCGCATCTTGAAGTATCGGTATTAAATTGTGGGGTTCTTTGGTGTAATTGCTTAAGATCTCGTTTAACGGTTCGAGATACTTTTCATAACTTTCTTTTCCATGACCACACACACAACCCATAACTTCCCCATCCTTTCTATTCATCTTAACTATATTGTGATTATTTTAACATGCCCTTACATAAAATTAACCCGCCGGTCAGCAGGGTTTGTTAGTGATTTCACACACTTTTACTTAATTATACGTTTGCTGATTGCATTTGTCAATAGCATTAAGCGCTATTT
>JAAYLQ010000138.1 GCA_012521805.1 Bacillota bacterium | reverse complement strand
CAAAATGACTGTAACGTGATTACACCACTATGTTCTGCTGGTTCCCGGCCATCCACTGGCGGATATTTTCAAAGGCAATCTCCGCCCTTAACTCTAAAGATTGTTCTGAGTACCAAGCAATATGGGGCAGGGTGACAATGTTTTTAGCATGGAGCAGTGGGTGGTCTTGCGGCAGTGGCGGTTCAACTTCATACACATCAACACCCGCACCTGCCAATTTGCCGCTGTTTAATGCTTCAGCCAAAGCGTGGCTGTCCACAATAGGTCCTCTGGCCAGGTTAAATAAGTAAGCTCCATCCTTCATCATCCCGATTTCTGCTGCACCAATTAAACCTCGGGTAGAGTCATTGAGGGGACAGTGAAGGGTGACCACATCAGATTCAGCAAGCAGCTCCTGAAACGATACTTTCTCATAGCCAATCTTCCGAACTTCTTCCGGAGACTTGTCCGAAGGAGAATAACCCAGCACGCGGCAGCCAAAGGCATTCAGAAGCTTAATCACTGCAGAGCCGATAGCCCCAGTCCCCACTACTCCCACAGTTTTGCCTGTCAGTAGTGGACCAACTAATCCATTCTTGGTACCGCCAGCGCGGCAGCGCTGTTCCGTTTCTTTAAAACGGCGCATAGTGCTGATCATCATCCCAATGGTTGCTTCAGCAACCGCTGCGTTCGCATAACCTGATGCATTCGAAACCGCTATTCCCTGCTTCCGGCACTGCTCAATATCGACGTGATCAAACCCGGTAAAAGCGATGGAAATGAACTGCAGACGTGCACATTTAGCAATTACCTCTCCTGGCAGCGGCATGTTTCCAATAACAAGAACATCCGCGTCCTCTGCTGAGGAAATCAAAGCGTCCTGAGCACTATTTTTGGGAAGCGCGGTAAACGTATGGCCTTCGTTCAGAAGCGGCTGGACCAGAGCTGAAAGTTTTTCCTCTGTGATTCCTAGTGGTTCTAATAACACGATTTTCATAACTTATTCCTCCTGATAAATACTTACTCTATATTATATCGTACTTGTCCGTATTCAGTCGCGATTAGCTCGGTCCTCATCCCGGGAAAGATCCATCCGCTAACAGCTCAAAACCAGTTTTTATTGGTTTCGTATCAGTTTCTCATAACTGATACCATATTGATAGGCAATATCACTTGCAAAACCAGTGGGGAGTGGTTCTCCAGGTCTAACTAAGTAAGTCCGCCTAATGGCTTTGTTATTACTATCCTCACGACAGCTGGATTCATCTATACCAGCAACCATACTGAATAATTTAGTTATACCGTTAGTGTCTGCATTAATTGCATCTACCCTTTTTGCTAACTCGTACAAATGGGTGACAAAAACTACCCGACTACCGATGACACTCAAGGCCTTAAGAATTTCTTCAGCAATAACAGCACCTTCACGGGAGTTTGTTGACGAAAAGGATTCATTCATTAGTAATAGACTGTCACCGATTACTTCCTCCATTATCTGCTCCAGCTGTATCATTTTCTCTTCCAAATCTCTAACAGAATACCTCGCTTGCGCTGCTTAATAGTTAAAGCATGTTTTTCCCCAATCAGCTTGGTCTTTAGTTCATACCATTTTTGACTTAAATAACCGTTCAGCCCAAACACCCTTATTTCTTTAACAGCATCCCTGCCGGTGATCAGTGATGATAAATATCCTCTTGCGTTCCTCTAGAGTCTGCTGCCAGCTTAAAGAAAACCGCTCCGAGCTTTCAGTAACTGCTATTATTAGAGCAGGAACTGCTAAAATAACAACCAGGGGTAGGAGCCCACCAAGAAGCTTTAAAAATCAGCAGTGCATACCCAACAATAGCGATAAAACTGCTGGGCACAAACAGCAGTTCCCAATAAGTTTGAACAAATTGCTCTTCCGGACTGCTTCCGACACGCATAATTAAATCGTGAATTTCCAGATCTTCAAAATACTTATATTCTAAATCGAGGACCTTATCCGATATTTTTGGAAGGAGATTGAGTGAGCTTAATTCTAGTAATCTGTTCAAACAGCTCTCGCAGATTGTAAAGAGCTAAAATCAAGATATAGGCGAGTATGTACGGTAACACGGGAGAAATGCTGCCCCCTGACTTAACTTCATTGATCAAAATGTCAATGATCTGCTGCTAGAGGTAGATATTGATTGGCATCAGTGCACCATTGGTAACAATTTGAATCAGCAGCAGTACTGCCGGCAGTCTGCCATATTTCAAGACGATAGAGGTAATTTTGGCTAAGCTTCGAAACACATTTTAACCCCCAATCAACTGGCATATGATTCCATCAGTATATAGACGAAAATTGCCGCTGAAAAAGCACGATTTTCCCATAATAGCACAAAAACCCCATCAGCTGCTCGCAAAAGCAGCTGATAGGGTTAATAAACTAGGAATTTACATTTCAGCCATCCGCTTGTAAAGCTCCCAGCGTCTTTTCGCATCTTGCTCTGCTCGGGTGAGCAGATCTTCAGCTGTTTCTGGGAACTGTCTCAGCAGACGTGCGTACCGGTTTTCACTTAAGATAAACTCTCTGAAATCACCAGTTGGCTCTTTTGAATCCAGGATAAATGGATTCTTGCCTTCAAGTTCTAACATTGGATTGTAGCGATACAGTGGCCAGTAGCCGCACTCAACAGCGCGTTTACCCTGCTCAGCAGTCATGCTCATATTGATACCATGGTTAATGCATGGTGAATAAGCAATGATTAAGGATGGGCCTCTGTAGCTTTCAGCTTCCAGCATAGCTTTCAGCAACTGGTTGCGGTTTGCACCAACGCTCACGCTTGCCACATAGACATAGCCATAGGTCATGGCAATCCGGCCTAAATCCTTTTTGCGGATCTTCTTACCGGAAGCAGCAAACTTAGCAATCGCACCAGTTGGAGTTGATTTCGATGCCTGACCACCAGTGTTAGAGTAAACTTCTGTATCTAATACCAGTACGTTTACGTCTTCACCGGATGCCAGTACATGGTCTAAGCCGCCAAAACCGATGTCGTATGCCCAGCCGTCTCCACCGAAAATCCAAATCGATTTTTTCACTAACAGCTCGGTATTGTTCGCAACGTATTTCAAGGACTCAGCGGCATCTCCATCCACAGTTTCTAAAGCTGCAGGCAGTGCTGCTTTAATCTGCTCAGCAGCAGACTTGGTACCTTTAGCATCCTGTGGATCCTCCAGCCAAGCGGCAAAACCAGCTTTTAGATCGGCTGGAATTTCTGCATCCATCAACTTCTCGATTACATCTGCTAATTTGGCCCGGCGCTGCTGATAAGCAAGGTGCATTCCGAAACCAAACTCAGCATTATCTTCAAAGAGTGAGTTAGCCCATGCCGGTCCGTGACCTCTGGAATTAGTGGTGTACGGACAGGTTGGTGAAGAACCACCGTAAATAGATGAGCAGCCAGTTGCGTTGGCAATGATCATCCGATCACCAAACAATTGGGTAGCCAGTTTCACATAAGGTGTTTCACCGCATCCAGCGCAAGCACCGGAGAATTCAAACAGCGGCTGTAAAAACTGACTATCTTTAACAGTGGTTGGGTTGATTTCTACATCTACTTCAGGCAGTTCAACTGCAAATTCCCAGTTAGCTGCTTCTACTTCAGCGTGATCAGCTAATGGCTCCATAACTAAGGATTTTTCCTTAGATGGACATACCTGGGCACAGTTGCCGCAGCCAGTACAATCAAGGGCAGAAACTTGAATGCGATACTGCAAGCCTTGATAGTTTTTGCCAACTGCGTTCTTGGTTACAAAGGTTTCAGGAGCATTTGCCAGTGATTCCTCAGTAGCCAGGAATGGACGAATCGCGGCATGAGGGCAGACAAATGCACATTGGTTACATTGAATGCAGTTGTCAACAACCCAGATTGGAATATTGATCGCAATTCCGCGTTTTTCATATTTAGCTGTACCAGTTGGAACAGTACCATCTGGATCGAAAGCACTTACTGGAAGATCGTCACCTTTTTGAGCTGCGATTGTACGTACAACTTTTTCAACGTATTCTGGCACGCTTTCAGCAACAGCAGCAGCTTCATCAACTGCATCAGCCCAGGATTCTGGATAATCAACTTTCTGCAGTTGATTTACTCCAGCGTCAACAGCAGCATAGTTCATGTTAACAATTTTTTCACCTTTGCTGCCGTAAGTTTCTTGAATGGACTGCTTAATATACTTAATGGCATCATCAGCCGGAATTACATTAGCAATCTTGAAGAATGCTGCCTGTAAAATGGTATTTACCCTTCCGCCTAAGCCAATTTCAGCTGCGATCTTGTTCGCATCAATATTGTAGAACTGCAGCTTCTTCTCGGCAATAGTGCGCTTCATGGAAGCGGGCAGACGAGTCTCCATCTCTTCTAATGTCCATGGAGAGTTAAGCAGGAACACTCCGCCTTCTTTAATGCCTTCCAGTACATCATACATATTTACATATGCAGGATTATGGCAGGCCACAAAATCAGCTTGGTCAATGATGTAAGTTGATTTAATGGGAGTTTTACCAAATCTCAAGTGAGATACAGTTAAACCGCCCGATTTCTTCGAATCGTAGACAAAGTAACCTTGAGCGTACATATCGGTGTGGTCACCGATGATCTTAATTGAGTTCTTGTTTGCTCCAACTGTACCATCAGAACCAAGACCATAGAATTTGCAGCTGATTAATCCGTCTGGAGCTGCATTAATCTTTTCGGTAATATCTAATGATGTGAAGGTTACATCATCATTGATACCAACAGTAAAGTGATTTTTCGGATTTTCACTTACAGCGTTATCAAAGACAGCTTTGATCATAGATGGGTTAAATTCCTTGGAGCTGAGACCATAGCGGCCGCCCAGCACAGGAACAGTGATACCGGCTTCTTTCAGCACGGTGCACACATCTTCATACAATGGTTCGCCAGCTGCGCCAGGTTCTTTGGTCCGATCTAGAACAGTAATTACCTTAACGCTCTTCGGCAGAACATCTAAGAAATACTTAGCTGAGAACGGACGATAGAGGCGAACTTTAATCATACCAACTTTATATCCGCGAGCTGCAAGGTAGTCGATTGTTTCTTCAACTGCTTCTGCTCCGGAACCCATCAGGACCACTACCTGCTCAGGATCTTCGCAGCCATAATAATCAAAAGGTTTATAATGACGGCCGGTCAGCTCCCCAACCTGCTTCATAACTTCAGCTACGATATCTGGAACTCTATCGTAGAATGCATTAGCTGCTTCCCTATTTTGGAAGAACACGTCAGGATTTTGGGCAGTACCACGTTGAACTGGTCTTTCTGGGTTAAGGCCACGTTTTCTGAAGGCTTCAACTGCTTCGTAGTCAACCAGCTTGGCAATGTCCTCATATTCGATCATATCAACCTTTTGGATCTCATGGGAAGTTCTAAACCCATCAAAGAAATGGAGGAAAGGAACTCTGCTCTTCAGAGTTGCTAAGTGACTGACTAATGCCAGATCCATAGCTTCTTGCACAGAGTTTGATGCAATCATCGCAAAACCAGTCTGTCTGACTGCCATTACGTCTGAGTGATCGCCAAAAATGGACAGGGCGTGAGTAGCAACAGTCCGCGCAGTTACGTGGAATACTGTTGGCAGCAGTTCACCAGCAATTTTATACATATTTGGAATCATTAACAGCAAACCTTGGGATGCTGTGAAGGTAGTTGTTAATGCTCCCGATGCCAGCGAGCCGTGGACAGCTCCTGCCGCACCAGCTTCAGATTGCATTTCTACAACTCTTACTTCTTGTCCAAAGATATTCTTCACACCATGGGCAGCCCATTCATCGGCTAATTCGCCCATTGGCGAAGAAGGAGTAATGGGATAAATAGCCGCAACATCACTTAATGCATAAGCTATATGCGCTGCTGCGGTATTGCCATCGATTGTTCTCTTGGCCATTTTGTATGATGCCTCCTTATATATGTTATTAGATCACACAGGATGAATAGGTCGCGGCAAAAATCACAAATTCACCTGTGGCACTCTAATCTCCACTTTACCTTATTAGCTAATTGCAGTAAATTCTCCTGCTTGTATTAGAAGTAAATCATGGTGAAGTCCGCCAGTATTTTACCATAATTTATTGCGAAAAACAATAAACTCTTTGAGGATGTGATTTTGGGAATCACTCCCCTTGTCCAGTTGAGTCCGTATAATGGTGTAAAAATGGTTTTCTGAAAAAATAGGAAAGCCATTAACAAATTCCTCAGTTAGAATAGAAGTTGGAGAAACCAAAATTCTGAGAGGAGGAATTTGAAATGGCT
>JAAYLQ010000137.1 GCA_012521805.1 Bacillota bacterium | reverse complement strand
TTTAATTCCTTGTAAAAGTCTAATTTATCCATTATTCATCACCAGTAGGGCTTTTCTACGCCAGTCTTCAAATTCCTGCTAGTTTTAAAGGCATCTGTCGCCAGATGCCTTTAAACTTCATACATTGACGGGCTGGGGTGAATCTTCACTGTAAACGGTTTGGATTGCCTCAATATTCAAAACCTGTCTTTTGATTTCCTTTAAGCTGAAAGCTGGCTGATACAGAAGATTATAATATTCGGTCAAAGTGCGGTCAGTAGTAAACCGGTTGACCGCCATTGCAATGCTGTTGTTCATCATTTCTACCCATTTTTTGCGATTTTCATAATAGGTTGGGATTATCTCATTTAACAGCACATCATATAGGTTGGCTGCATCAACCCGGGTCTGCTCCGGTCCCTCATAACCTCCACTTATCTGCCATCCATTTTCACCGTGTTCACAGCCTTCAGGCCACCATCCATCAAGGGTGCTGATATTCAATACACCGTTTAAGGCTGCTTTCATTCCTGATGTTCCTGAGGCCTCCAGCGGCCGCTGGGGATTGTTCAGCCAAACATCGCAGCCGGATGTCATTAGGCGGCCGATGGCCATATTGTAGTTTTCAAGGAAAATAACGCTCTCAGGAAAACGTTTGACGTAATGCATTAGTTTTTGGATCACTTGTTTTCCTACTTCATCTAAGGGATGTGCTTTTCCAGCGAATACCAGCTGAACAACCCGCTCTTTAAGCAGAGGCTCAATTATTTCAGGGTTGTGGAAGATTAAACCACTGCGCTTATAAGCGGCAAACCTCCGGGCAAAACCAATAATTAAGTTATCCTGCTCCAACCGAATGCCAGTCTTATCTTCAATATATTTAATTAACTGCCGCTTGGCAGTCATATGGGGACGCCAAACATTGCCCTGGGTTTGGAAAATCTGCCAGATCTGCGGATGCTGCCAGGTCTTTTGGTGTACCCCGTTGGTAATGGCAATAATTGGGGAAGTTCCCATATTCCCTCTCCACATTGAACGGGCAGTCATTCCGTGGAGCTGAGATACACCATTAGCAATATAACTTAACCGCAGAGCAGCCACAGTCATATTGAAGGGATCCCCACCAATTTGCACCGCCTGATCATAATTTAGTCCATTATACGCCCCCATAAACTGGAGCAGATCATGGGAATGCTCCTCATTTCCAGCCATAACTGGAGTGTGTGTAGTAAAGACAATCTGCTGCCGCGCTGCTTCCCATGCCTCCTCAAAAGACTTACCCTGTTCCATATATTCACGGATCAGTTCAAAACCACAAAAGACAGCGTGTCCTTCATTCAAATGATAGATATCAACATCAATATCTAGCGCCCGCAGTGCTCTCACACCGCCAATACCCAGAATAATTTCGGCCGCTACACGGTCCTGACCGTCTCCATAATAGAGCTGACGGGTCATCCAGCCGTGGTTGCTGTCCGGAGTATTTGCATCCAGCAGATACAGCGGCACGTTGCCAAACTTCTCAGTTTTCCACACTTTGCAGGTTACTTCTTCTCCCCGCACCCATACCCTGATACTCACACCTGTATCTTCTAGATGATCCCGGGAATATTCCTGAGCACAATCATAAGGGACATTATCTTTGTCAATAAATTGATCAGTATAACCTTCATCCCACAGAATACCTACTCCCACCATGGGTAAATTGAGATCCTTTGCAGACTTTAACAGATCACCTGCCAAAACTCCTAATCCTCCGGAATAAATCGGAAAGCTTTCATCTAAACCAAATTCCATACAGAAGTACGCTACCTTTGGTTTACGATGAATATAGGTCCCCATCAATTTCACTCCTTCTTAAATAATGTGTGCTAACGACTTGGCTGCAGCTCCTTGACGATAAATGCGGTAATCAAGATCGGGGAAAATATTATTTTTTGCTTCCAAAGCAGAAAGATAATCCAGATCTACGCTTCCGGAACGAATCTGCTTTTCCAGCTGCCAAAATTGATGGATATGCTCGCAGGTTCGTTTGACCGCATACTCAGTCATCGTACCTGCGTTCATAATAAACGCCCAGTCACTGCTTTGAGCGAGCAGCAATTCCCTGACAGCTTGATTCAGCGCCCTGTAGATCAAGTCATCATTTGTCTCAAAATTAGCCAGCTCAATCATGGTTTTTGCCATCTGGGAGAGGTGACGGTAGATCCAATAATTAGAGTCATGAAGCCACACTTCGTTGTAACCGTTATAGCCCCAGCTGGACATGGATGGCTGAGCAACCTGATTCACAGGGTATCGCTTTAAGTATTCCCCAGGAGTGCCTAATTTAA
>JAAYLQ010000136.1 GCA_012521805.1 Bacillota bacterium | reverse complement strand
CTTTTTCGATATAATCGTGATTGAGTTCCATTGTCAGACTCCTCAACGCATTTATTCAGCTGACACATTTTGTCCGGACAGGTGCAGCTTCACCCATATAGTGGGGTGTTACCTTGATGCGGTTCGCTAAAAATGTTTTCGTTTAGTTTGAACCTAAATCCTATCCCAAGTATTATTAATATTAAACAGCCCAAGGCGGGGAGCAGGGGGTGAACAGTTGGATTTAAAAGCAGAATTTGAACAAATAGTAACTGCCAACCAAGATTGGCTGTACAGATACATTCTCAGCATGGTCAAGAACAAGCAGACTGCAGAAGATCTGGTTCAAGAAGTATTTATCAGTGCTTATCGCAGCTGGGACTGCTATGAGGAACGGGGAAAGCTTAGGAATTGGCTGCGGATTATCGCCCGCAATATGGCTGTTCGCCACCTGCAGGCAGAGGATCGCCAGATGGTATCGATTTACGCGGATTTAGGCTCTGCTGACGATGATTTGTACATACTGGACACTTTAGCAGGTGCTGAATCCCCTGAACGGGATGCTTTTGACAGGGAGCTGCTGCAGCAGATATTAGCAGCGATTAATGAACTGCCTGATCACCAGCGTCAGGTTGTTTATTACCGCTACATACAGGATTTCAGTGTTAATATGACAGCCAAAATTACGAATCAGCCGGTAGGTTCAGTGAAATCAAAAAGTTATTACGGTTTAGCAAAGGTAAAAAACCGAATTGCCCAATACCTTGTGGAAGGAGGTTATATTATGAGCTGCAGAGAGAGTTATCCATTTTATTATCAATATGCTAAAGGAAAGATTGCGATTGAAGATCGGGTGAAGGTGGAGCGCCACATTGCTGTGTGCGATGACTGCAAAAGGATTGTTAGTTCGTTAGCAAGCTTGATTCCCCATATTGCTCCTGCGCAGGAGGATGAAAAGCGGCATATCTTGATTTCAATACCACTTCAGAATGGGCAGACCCTGACCTATTCAGAGTTCCGTGTGCCGATGCATGGTTTTTACGAACAAGCAAACTCGATTTTGACGCAAACAGCAGGCAGGATTCCAGAAGGAGAAAACTGGTTCAGCTGGGGATATGACTCAAACATGGAACTGCTTGGTGAATTCGATAATGAGGGCAATAAGATCGAATATGAAAGTTATCCTTACCCCCACAATCCCAGCATCACAAGAGTGGTCTACAAGTGCATGAAAAAGGTTTATCCGCTCCATACCATGGCCTCAGTGTTTCTGGAGAATCGAAGTTGGGTCAGAAGCACTCTGGAAGCTCCGAATCTGATGATCGGAGAATTGAGCAATACTCTTGATGATCATGCCAAATCCGGCCTTTATCTCGCGCTTCCCGGGAATGCTGAGAATATCCGGATTAAAAAAGGCAGTGGTGTAATCGACGCTGGACATTACAAGTTTGCTTATTCCGACCGCTATGTTACTGAAGATGAAACAATCAAACTGGAGTGCTCATATTTAATCTAAACCTCTTGACAAATAATTTTAATGTGGTATTTTAAAAGAAACATTTCAAAAAGCTGTGATGGGGAAGAGTACGATAAATATCCTTCCAGAGAGAAGAAGCCGGCGGCTGGAAGCTTCTTTAAGGCAATGTTTATTGGAAAACCACCCCGGAGCTGTTTGGCCGAATTCCCAGTAAGCCAAATCGGTTGAGCCGTTATCTCGCTAATTAAGGTGAACCAAGGATAATTTTTCTTGGTTAATCAGGGTGGAACCGCGGTATACTCGTCCCTATTATTGGGACGAGTTTTTGTTTTGTCTACAGAAGTAAATTTAATTGAAAGGCAAGGAGTGAAAACAGTGGAACTGATTAAACTGACATTACCAAATGGTGACATTAAAGAAGTAGAAGCAGGTACCACAATAGCAGATGTTGCTGCTTCCATCGGCAGCCGCTTGGCTAAAGCAGCTGTCTGCGGCCGGTTTAACGGCGAACTTAAAGATTTG
>JAAYLQ010000135.1 GCA_012521805.1 Bacillota bacterium | reverse complement strand
GCCAGCAAAAACGCAAGAGCCAAAAAACAATCACCACCTTAACAAAACCCTGGAGCTGGTGCATCATTACTCCCCATCCCGAAAAATGATTGTTGTGGTGCCGACTCTAATCCGATCACCGTTTTTCAGAGTTTGGTCTTGAATCCGCTGATTATTGATGTATGTACCATTGGTACTGTCATTATCGGTCAGCTTCCACTGTCCCTCGAACGATTCTAACCAAGCGTGAATGCGGCTGACATTCTGATCTTTAATCGCCAAGTCACACTTGTGGCTGCGGCCAATGCTGTGGCGCCCGTCAGTCAAAGTATAGGAAAATTCCTGGTCCTGATCTTTGATAATCAGCAGAGCACTCTGCTGAGCCCTGTCTGAAGGACTAAAAACTTGGGTATGGTTAAAATCTTGGAAATTGGGCACCGATGAAACAAATTCGCCTGTAGCCGTCTCGCTCTGCTCCACAAAGGCTGCATCAATCTTGATCGAACCCAAATCTAGACCGGGATCAGCTGTAAAATCGATCCATAAACTACCAATAAAACTTAAGTTCTCTTTTTCTGCTTTTTGCTGTAAAACTCCTCTTAATTCCTGGGCAAGAGTATGCTGTAATGATACAAATTCCTGAAGTTGATCGGGGTGGAGATAAATCTGATATTTATTCGGCACATAAGTTTTCGCAATACTAACGCGCTTATGTCCTTCCATTACTTTCAGTAATTTTTTGCCAATTTCCACCGGCTGGATTGGGCTGGGGTTGTTTTTGCGGAACACACCCTCCAGCAAGCTTTCAATCAGATCCTCAATACGATCAAGAATCTTCATTAAGATCCTCCCTAGTTGCCTGTTTTAGCTGCCCACAAGCAGCATCAATGTCTGTACCCCGTTCCCGCCTGATACTGGCGGGAATCTGATGCTGCACAAGGTAATTCATAAACTCTCTAGTCACGTGCTGTCGCGGCCGCTTGTACTGGACCTGGACAGGATTAATTGGGATTAAATTAACATGGCAGTTTAATCCAGCTAAAAGCTCAACTAACGCCTTGGCATCGGAGAGTCCATTATTAAAACCTTGAATTAATGCATATTCAAAAGTAATCCGCCGCTTTGTTTGATCACAGTAATAGCGGCAGACCGCCATCAGCTCAGCCAGCGAATACCTACCAGCAATCGGCATGATGCTTTTTCGCTTAGCATCATCAGCTGCATGGAGCGACACTGCCAGTCCAATCTGATCGTTTTCGTCAGCCAGCTGATAAATTCTGGGAACGATCCCGCAGGTGGAAATGGTAAATCTCCGCAAACCCAGGTTCATACCTTCGCTGCAGTTCATAATCTCAACTGCCCGCAGTACCGAGCGATAGTTATGAAGCGGTTCGCCCATACCCATAAAAACTACATTGGTAATCCCATCAGATTCTGCGCTGATCAACTCAATTTGTCGGGAGATTTCGCCAGCGGTCAAATCACGTTCAAAGCCGGCGCTGCCAGTAGCACAGAATGTGCAGCCCATGGCGCAGCCCACTTGTGAAGAAACACAAATAGTGACCCGAGTTTGTTCTGGGATCAGCACCGATTCAATCGTACAGCCATCATTTAAGCGAAATAGGTATTTAACTGTGCCATCGCGGCTGACTTGTTTGGTTACTAATTCTAAGACAGTGAAATAAAAGCGCTCGTTAATATAATTCTTCAAAGTTTGGGGAATGTTGGTCATCTCCCAGGGATTATTTACTCCGTTTTTGTGAATCCAGCGAAAGATCTGGGCCGCACGGAAACGAGGGATCTGGTCCTGCTGTAAAATTCCCTGTAATTCGCCTAAAGTTAGGTTATTAATCTCTAGTTTATCCATTTTCTGCACAATCTTTCCTCCCAAATCCCATCGGATAGAGCCGTCGTACAAAGGTTAATCTATTAGATGAGGTGATATGATGCACAAAAGCAGTAAAGTACATTTCCTGACAGCTTATGTTGAATACCTATTAAGTAATGGAATCCGCTCTGAAGAATATTATGTCGGCGATGCCAGTCGTTTCCTCCGCTATTTATTGGCAAATATTAGTGAAGAGGATGTAATGGACTTCATCAATCATTGTGCCCAATCTACATCGTATAAAAACCGTCTGCGCAAAACTCTCCGCAAATTTTTTGAATTTAGCAGCGAGGTTCTTGCTATCGAAAATCTTTCCTTAATATTAAAAAAAACTAGATGATTGCTCATCCAGTTTTTCACACTCTGGTCGGGGCGACACGATTTGAACGTGCGACCTTCGCGTCCCGAACGCGACGCTCTACCAAACTGAGCCACGCCCCGATAGCTTACTAGAATATTATAACGTTAGAGTGGGTATTTGTCAATAATATACATATCCAAATCTCTTGATTTAAAATACACAGTTTTGCGATCCCTCTAAGCAATCGGAGCGGGCCTCAACAGCAGTTCACATTGCAGCTACAGTGATTTCCTCCGCTAACTTGGCAATAATCAATGAGTTTGTCGGTACTCTATCACCTCTATGCGTGCCGCACAATTCGCTGATATACTCGGTGTTGCCATTTTCCCACGCAACAACAACAGCATTGCGAATTGCAGCTTCTACCCCTCCAATAGTCGCATTGTACTTGCTTGCTAAAGCTGGATAAATTTCTTTTGTTAGGGCGCCGCCCACATAACCCCGGGTTTGACACATAAGTACTGCATCGCGCAGATAAGTAAAACCTTTAAAGTGGGGTGGGATTCCCATTTCGTGCAGAATTCGCACAATCCTTTTTTCTGGCGACTCCCGTACAGGTCTTTGATATTTCGCCAAATCCTGATGGGAGGTTTCCCGTACTGTATCAGGAGCTTCTTGGGCAAATTCCCTAATGCGATCTGCAAGCAGAGTCAGGTTAAATGGTTTCACCACGAAATAGTCGACTCCCAGCTCAGTCAAGCGCGATAGCAGTTCATCGCGGCTGAAAGCAGTAAGCACGATAATCCGCGGCCTGGGATTTAAATCCATTGTCTCCATGCGCTCAAGTACCCCAATCCCATCTAGGTGAGGCATGGTAATATCAAGAATCATTACATCAGACTGCAGTTCTGTCAGCTTAACTAAGGCTTCCTCTCCGTCATAGGCAACACCCACTGTTTCCATGTCCGGCTGACTGTCGAAAAATTCCGCCAATATACTGCACAACTCTACATTGTTATCGACAACCAGTATCCGCATCATTTTAAACAACCATCATCCCTTTCTTTCCAAAATAGGTTATAATTTTTCGATTCGACACAAAATTTAACTTTCCTGCTCAAAATTGACTGTTTACCAATTTGCAGATAAAGAACCCATCAATTTCATAAAGAAACGGTAGAATCGTTACCATTCCCAAATTTTGGGAAGCTGGAAACCAGGTAGGCAGGGCTGATGGACGAAAATAAGGATACTTTTCTAAAAACCACTTAATAACTTCTTGATTTTCCTCTGGTTCGGTTGTGCATGTCGAATAAACAAGAGTCCCACCGGGCTTAACTAAGCGCGCCGCATTAGTTAAAATCTCCCGCTGCAGTTTGCTTAAGGCGCTGATATCCTGTTCCCGTTTGCGCCAGCGGGCATCCGGCTTGTGCCGCAGCACGCCCAATCCAGAGCAGGGAGCATCAACTAGGACCCTGTCAGCGCGGGGCAGTTCTATGCTGGCTGCATCTCCAATTATAACGTCAATTATAGATACACCAAGCCGGGCAGCGTTTTCTTTAACCAGTGAAACCTTTGCTTCTGTCTGATCAACAGCTACAATTTGACCCTGATTCTGCATCAGTTGGGCCAGATGAGTAGTTTTGCCACCAGGTGCGGCGCAGAGATCGTAAACCACCTCACCAGGCTGCGGATCAACTGCATGGGCTGCCAAGGCAGAACTTTCATTCTGCACATAATAATGGCCAGCTTGAAAAAGCGGCTCAGAATTAGGATCGATGCCTCTGTCACAATGTAAAACATCCGGCGCATAGCGAGCTTTAGCTGCTTGGATCCCCTGAGATGCAAAGTAGCTCTGGAGCTGCGGCAGATCTGTTTTTAAACTGTTGACCCGAACCTGCAGCTGAGGACTGCGATTATTGATCTGACAAAATTTAACGGTATTTGCAATGCCATACCGCTTCACCCACCTTTCGACAATCCATTCAGGATGGGAATATTTCACCGCAATATGACTGACCGGATCCGATTCTATACTGGGAAACTGGATCTGATCCAATTTTCGAATTAGATTGCGCAGTACAGCATTGACATAACCGCCTGCACTCTGCCGCTGCTTCCTTGGAATCAGCTTTACACTTTCATTAACTGCGGCAGAGGGTGGAATCCGGTCAAGATAAATAAGCTGATAAGCTCCTGAGCGGAGAATACTGCGCATCCGGGGTTCAAGAGCTGCCATCTTCCGCTTGCTGACCGCATCCAGCCGGTAATCTAGGGCCTGCTTCATTCTTACTGTACCATAAACAATTTCAACTGCTAATGCCTTATCTCGTTCAGATAAGCGATAATCTGCCAGCGCTTGATTGAGGGCATCGCTGATAAAAGCGCCCAATTCAACATTAACTAATGCATCTACCGCTGCTTCACGGGGATTAGTTTTACTTCTCATCCTAGTTCACACCTCAAAAAAACCGGCGAAAAATTCGCCGGCAGTTCTATCTTTCTCTAGCATTACGCAGTAGGACTAAACGGAGCAGCTGCATTGCTGATACTGCAACCGCAGCAACATAAGTCAGCGCTGCAGCGGAAAGCACTTCTTTCGCTTTTGAGCGCTCTGATTGGGTGATAAATCCACCCTCAGTGAGCATGCTGAGAGCCCGCCGCGAGGCGTTAAACTCAACAGGCAGGGTAACAACTTGGAAAGCCAGCGCGGCAATAAAAAACCAAATGCCTACTGTCGTTAGAGTTGGAATTCCAAAAAACAAACCGATAAAAAATAGGGGAAAGGCAGCCTGTGAACCAAAATTTGCAACAGGCCAGAGATTATTGCGAATTCCCAGCGGAATATAATTTTGAGCATGCTGTACTGCATGACCTGTTTCGTGGGCTGCAACGCCTAAGGCTGCCACACTGCTGCTTTCGTATACCTGTTTGGATAGGCGCAGCACCCGAGTGCGGGGATCGTAATGATCTGTTAGAGTTCCCCTAGCCATTTCAATGCGCACTTCGTGGAGTCCATTGGCATCGAGCAGATAGCGGGCCACCTGCGCTCCTGTGTAATTTGAGGAGGCAAAAACTCGCAGATATTTCCGGAATGTCGAGCTTACTTTTGTTTGAGCCCACACCGCAAAGATCAATGCCGGCAAAACCAGTATATACGTTGGATCATAATAAAAGAACATATCAGCACTCCCTTCCTATAGTTTTCGCAGATTATAAAATTTTACTCCAAAATAGCTTGAATTGCCCTTTCAATCTCCTGAAGATCAACTGTGGTGTTGTAGCAGGGACCAAAAGGACGCTGATTAGTTATACCATATACCTGAATCTGCTCAATATCCGCAATCCCGCTAGCTAAATCCCTCTCACAGGCAACAGCCAGCACCACTTTCGGCTTAATTTCTTTAACCTGCCTGCGGGCAATGGTACCGCCTGTCGCAATTACCACTTGGATGTTGTAGCGAGCTTTCAGCTCTAAAATATCTGCAATAACGCACCTGCCGCAGCGGCGGCAGTTATTGACGTCAGTTGTAACTTTAAACTTACAGTCCGCAAGCTGCAGGCAGTGAGGCAGCAACACCAGAATTTGATCCGGATCCGCTTTGACCGAATGCAGACGCGTCAAGCGGTTACGAATCGCAATAAATGAGCCGCGTACCCGATCTTTATCTATACCAACTAAACTGCCGAGGTTAACCGCTGCTGGATAGAAAAAGTTGATCAGCCACAGGGTTGGAACCTCTAATCCTGGAATTGTTTTGCCGCGGCGGAGTGTAAAAGTCAGACCGAGTAAAACTAAAATGCCAAAAGCGCAAATTAAGCCAATTACTGCTAACAAGAAATAACTGCTGAAACTGGAATAAAACAAGAACACGGTTAAAGCGAAAAATAGAGCTAAGCATCCGCCGACCAGACTCATAAACAAGTTTGGGTTGGGATTAGT
>JAAYLQ010000134.1 GCA_012521805.1 Bacillota bacterium | reverse complement strand
TCAGTCCAGTTAAAAGACTATATTGAGGCCGGTGTTAAGTACAGCTTCAGCGGTTGGCTGTATCATGAGTCTGAGACCCCGATTGCTGTTACCATGCAGGCCCAGTACATCCTGGATGATGGCACCGAAAAAGGCGAAGAAAAATATGACTGGCTTCACCACATCCCTGAGGTTCCCAGCGGCGAATGGGTTAAGTTTGAACAAGAGCGGCTTGTTCCCGAAAATATCAGAGATGATACTTTCCTCTTCTTCTTTGAGATTGTAAATGGCGACCATAAGCAGAACACATTCTACCTCGATGATATCATGGTTGTAGAAGTTGCTGAATAAGAACATCTAATGGTGTGTCTGCATCCAAACCGGGGGTGATTGATATTAACATGAAATTGAGACGAACACTGTATCTGTTGGTGCTCCTGCTGACAGTAGCTTTGACTACCGGCTGCGCTGATGATGGAGAGCCGCGGGTAGTTACCGTTGAGTACAATGAAGAGATGGGAGTTGTTAAGCTCAACGGAGAACAGATCAGTTCGGGGTATTCCGGTGAGGTAGAACCGGCGGCAGAGATTGAACTGGAAGCTATTGCCGCAGAAGGTTTGTTCTTCGAAGCGTGGAAAGGTGTATCCGAATCCCAGGCTGCTAAAAATCCGCTGCAACTTACTGTGCGGCGGGATATGAACATCAAAGCGGTGTTCACTGACGAAGATCCGGAAGGGTTCGTTCTCAAAGAAAACTTCGACAATGGCAGCTTAAATAATTGGGAGGCAGGTAATGCCGAGGCTGAGGTCAGCAAAGACTTTGCCAAATCCGGCGATTACAGCGCTAAGGTGACAACCCTTGGCTCTGGCTGGAACCAGTTCAGGTATAATCTTGCAGGGCTGGTCGAAGAAGGCAAGACTTATGAGGTAACAGTCTGGATTTACCACGAAGCGGGCGATGACATTCAATTCCACCTAGTCAGGTTAATGAACGGAGACTTTAAATGGCTGGGCGGAAACGAGACCATCCCCAACAAGACTTGGACTGCCTTAACCAATACCTTTGAAGCAGATTTCGGCATCCAAGACGAGTTCGTTCTCTTCGTTGAATGCAATAACGAACTCACTTACTACGTAGATGATATTTCCGTTAAACGTGTTGAATAGCATACTAAGATAAAAAATGGACTCATTTGACTGAGTCCATTTTTTGTTCTATTGGTAATATCCCTATCTTAAACTTAGAAAATTTAATAGTAGATCAGGCAAGCTAGAGTTGGATAATCCCAGCTAGGGTGATATTGATCAATAAACAGAAAAAAAGTATAATTGGGATAGGTAAGATCGGTTAACAAGGCAACGGAGGTGGGAGTTAGTTATTTCACTTTTTTGTTTTCTAACAAACGTGGAGGTGAAAAAAATGACTAACAAATTCAGGAGAGCAGCATCTATCATCGTTTTATTGCTGGTTGTTTCGCTGACAACAGGATGTTTGGGAATTTTCAAGAAAAAGACTTACAGTTTAGAAGTAACTTGGAATAAAGATTTTGGTAATGTTGTACTCCCGGATAACGCCGATAAAATTCAATCAGGATCAGTTGTAGAAATTAAAGCCGAGCCTAAAGAAGGCTATGCATTCATTGAGTGGAAAGGTGATGGCATTACCGACAAGAACAAAAGGGATAATCCACTGAAAATTAAAGTTGACAAAAACATGAAGCTTGAAGCTGTATTTGTTTCCGAAGATGAGCTTGTTTTCTATGCTCTCAATCTGGAATTTGATGAGAGCCAAGGCACAGTAGCAGGTCTGCCGGAGGATCCAAATAAGATTCTTGAAGGAACAAAGCTGAATCTTGTAGCTAAGCCGAACACTGGGTACCGCTTCGGCAATTGGGACGGCGATGTGGGTGAAAACGATCCCAATAGTGATAAGCTTGAGCTGGTTGTGAACGATAATCTGGAGATAGGCTTAGCATTCACAGCAGTCCCGGAAAATGAAGTTCTGTACAGTGATTTTGAAAATGGACTGAGCGGATGGGGAGCTGCAAACGCTAGTGCGGAAACTTCCCAGGAGATGGCTAGAACTGGTAGTTCCAGCGCTAAGGTAACAGTTGAAGAAAAAGAAAGTGGCGAATGGGAATGGAATCATTTCAGCCGCCGCCTAATCTTTGGTGACGAATCCGTCATCGAAATAGGCAAGAAATACGAACTAACTGCATGGATTTATATGGATACAAACGAAGAGGTAGGCATTAATGTGGTTAGATATCGGGATGGCACAGATGGAGGATGGAACAGGTTAGCTGAAGTGACTGTTCCACCCAAGGCTTGGACAGCGATCACAACTGAGTTTGTACCTGAAGAGCTCCTTGAGAACGAATGGACACTGATCATTGAGAGCGCCCAGAGGGGTGTAGTCTACTATGTAGACGATGTATCCATCGTCTTAGTTGAATAACCGGGAGCAGCATCAAAATGGACTCCGCGAAAGGGAGTCCATTTTTTGTATCCTGTTAAGAGTTTATCCGTAAAGATCCCGCTTGCGGTAGCCGTAGAACCCAAGACCGATCAGGACCGCTGCTGTCAGCAGGGTTAAGAGCAGTACCCCGGTCTTGAGGGGCTCTAGCGGCACGTTGGGAATATAGCCCCAGGGAGTGAGCTTTTCCAGCCAGGCTGGCAGCTGGAGCATTTTACCGATAAACATAACAAAGAATGTATAGCCTAAGTAAAGCCAGGCTAAGCCAGCTCGCTTGGGCGCAAGACCAATCAGGGCAGCTCCAGTCCCGATTAAAATCCAGATCAGCGGTACGTAAGCCAAAGCTGCTGCAGTGATTTCTCCCAGATTAAACGGGTTTTCTACCACAGCGGAAGCTGCCGCCCACAGTCCGAGCACACTTAAAACCTGCATCAGCACAGCAGTCAATAAAGCTGTTCCCACAAAGCTGCCCATCAGCCGGGAGCGGGATACAGCCCGGGCTAACAGATGTTCAGTGCGGTTGACCCGTTCTTCTCCCCGCAGCTTAAACACAACCAGCAGGGCTGGGACCGCGGCAATCATGGACATTACCGATAACAGCGTCGCTGTAAACTGATCCAGCAGGGAATATCCCACTACGCTGGGCAGCATCTGCTGGTAGAGCTCACTTGTCTGGATAAAGCTCTCCACCTCACCGTAGATAGAGCCGTAGGAAGCGCCCAGTACCAGCATGCCCACTGCCCACCCAATAATGGTGGTTCTTTCTAAGCGGAGCACCAAGCCAAGGGTGCTCTGAAGCCAAGGAAAAGCGTACTTTCTGCCCGGTTTGGCAGCTATAAACGCTGTTTCTAAATCCCGGAGGGTGTTCAGCTTTAACGCTGCAGCGGCAACCAGAAAAGCGGCGGTTAGTGTGACCCAGATCGGCCACCAGTAGTTGTTGACATACACCTGGGCCCGCAGCAC
>JAAYLQ010000133.1 GCA_012521805.1 Bacillota bacterium | reverse complement strand
GCCTTGTCCCGGTATATCCTCTGGTGTCAGGTGTAACCAATCGAATGCGGTTAGAGTGGATCGAATTTGCGCTGCAGTATCTAGACCTGGTCGAGGAATGCCTGCCGCCCCATCTTTTAAGTCAATTTATCCCTAGAAAGCAGGCGATCCGCGCGATTCACTTTCCCACCAGCCAAGAAGAGTTAGCTCAAGCTAAAAAACGCTTGATTTTTGAGGAGTTTTTTTTGTTTCATATCAGTTTGGGAGCAATCAGCCATAATCGGGTATCAGTTGCCAATCAGCCGGACGGCAGTTTGACTAAGTCATTTTTAGCTAATCTACCCTTTCAACTGACTGAAGGCCAAAAACGAGCGATTGATGATGTCAGAAATGATATGGAATCTGAACTGCAGATGCGCCGCTTGATTCAGGGTGATGTGGGTTCAGGTAAAACAGTAATCGCCCAGTATGCCTGTTTGAAAGCGGTTGATTCTGGTGGACAGGTAGCGATTATGGTGCCGACAGAAGTGCTGGCCAAGCAGATGTTTGACCGGATGGAAGCAGCGTTTACGCCACTAGGCGTAAAGATGGCGCTGCTGATCGGTAAAACAACTCCAAAACAGCGGGAAAAGATCCTGGAGGAGCTGGCTGCCGGAGAAATCTCAGTTTTGGTAGGTACTCATGCTTTAATTTCGGAAACAGTTCGGTTTGCCAATTTAACCCTGGCTGTAATTGACGAACAGCACCGCTTTGGCGTGCGTCAGCGCTTAGCTTTAAGTGATAAAGGCAGTGCAGACCTGTTGGTGATGAGTGCAACGCCGATACCGAGGTCTTTAGCCCTAACTCTGTATGGAGACTTAAATACCACCATTATTAGAGATCTGCCTGCTGGGCGCAAACCGATTGATACAAGGCTGATTCATCCTAATCAGCGGGATGATGTCTATCGATTTGTGGTCAAAAGAGTTAAAGCAGGAGAGCAAGCTTTTGTAGTCTTTCCTCTCGTTGAGGAATCGGACAAGCTTGATGCCAGAGCGGCTATTCAAGAAATGGAGAATCTGACCCGGTATCAACTGGCGGATGTGCGGGTTGGTCTTGTGCACGGCCAGATGGGCAAAGCTAAAGATGAGGTAATGCAGGATTTTTACGATAAAAAACTGGATGTGCTGATTTCAACTACTGTTATTGAGGTAGGCATGAATGTGCCATCGGCGACAGTAATGGTTATCGAAAACGCGGATCGCTTTGGTCTCGCCCAATTGCATCAGCTCCGGGGTCGCGTTGGCCGGGCTGAGCTGCAGGCTTACTGTTTTTTGATTGCAGATCCCAAAACAGATCTGGCTCGAGAACGGTTGAATATCATTAGGCATACTAATGATGGATTAAAAATTGCGGAAGCTGATCTTAGGCTGCGGGGACCAGGTGACCTGTTGGGGACCAGACAGTCGGGTCAGCCCTGGTTTAAGCTTGCTGATATTATTCGCGATCAGCCGCTGCTGGAACAGGCAGCGCAGGAAGCTCGAAAACTGCTCTCAAGCGATCCGTTATTGCAAAATTATCCTGTGCTGGCCGCTGAAATAAAAAGGCAGCAGCCTTAAAGGGCTGCTGCATAAGGGAGAGGAGAAACCGGAGGAAGAATAGAACCAAATAAATGGTTGCACTTCCTGTGCCTTTTGGGGAGGGTCAATCTCTTCACTGCTATTATGTGGCAGAAGCCCCATCAAATATTCAAAAATGGATGCGGTAGTTTTTTCCAGTCTTAGGAGGAATGGCTGTGCGAGTGATTGCGGGTAGTGCCCGTGGCAGAAGACTGAAAAGTGTACCCGGCACCAATACCAGACCAACAACAGATCGCGTGAAGGAAAATCTATTCAACATTCTCGGCAGTGCAGTTAATAATGCTGCATTTCTCGATTTGTTTGCTGGAAACGGGGGAGTTGGGATTGAGGCTTTAAGCCGGGGCGCTAGGAGTGCTGTCTTTATTGATAAAAGTCGTACCTGTACCAAAATGATTCGGACAAATTTGGAGATTGTCGGGTTCTTAGATCGGGCACAAGTTTATACTAATGATGTTCTGCAGGCTTTAGGGATTTTAGGTAGGAAGGGACAGCAGTTTGACCTGATATTTTTAGATCCGCCATACCAGAGCGGCTTGGTGGAAAAGGCACTCGTGCAGATCAGCTCTAGTAATCTGCTCACACCAGGCGGCTTGGTGATTGCAGAATATGGCAAGAAAGAGGAAATTATTCAATTTGCGTTGAATTTATCTCGAGTAAGGGAACAACAATACGGAGATACAGTCTTAGGATTTTATCGTGCTGAGGAGGATTAGTGTGAAAATCAGCGTATGTCCCGGTAGCTTTGATCCGGTTACATATGGTCACATAGATATTATTCAAAGAGCATCAGAAATTTTCGATCATGTATATGTAGCAGTACTGCAGAATCGCGGCAAAACAGCATGCTTTACCACTAGTGAACGCCTCGAAATGCTGAAGGATTGTGTGAAACATTTGACCAATGTTTCAGTAGAAAGCTTCGATGGTCTGGTGGTGGACTATGCACGGGAAAAAGGTGCCTTGGCTATAGTGAGGGGACTGCGGGCTGTAACCGATTTCGAATATGAGTTTAAGCTGGCGGCAATGAACCGCAATCTGGCTCCGGAAATTGAAACCGTGTTTATGATGACCAGCAGTCAGTATTCATTTTTAAGTTCTTCGGCAGTTAAAGAAGTAGCTAGTTTTGGCGGTGATGTTTCGCAGTGGGTAGCACCGGCTGTTGCTGAACGCCTTTATGCCAAGTATAAGATTGCACGAAAGGGGTAGGCTGGATTGAATAGGATAAATTTGATCATTCTTCTCGATAAGTTAGAGGATCTGATCGACAACGCTCCCGAGATCCCATTAACCGGGCGGGTGCTTTTGGATTCGGACGAGCTGTTAGAACTAATTGAGAAGATTCGCAATGCAGTACCTGAAGAAGTGAAGCGGGCAGAGATTGTTTCTACTGAAAAGGATCGCGTTATTTCGGAAGGACAGCAGCGGGCGGAACGGATTATTGCCCAAGCTAAAGAACAGGCAGCTAGAATGCTGAAAGAAAGTGAGATTTACCGCCAGGCCCAACAAGAAGCTAAGCAGATTTTAGCAGAAGCACATCAAAGAGCCCAGGAACTAATCAAGGGTTCGGAGGAATATGCCCATGGCGTCCTGTCTGACTTAAGGCAAACATTAGATAAAACTCTAAAAGTGGTGATTAGAGGACAGGAAGAACTAAAGAAAGAAAATCGGAATACTACTACCGCTGTTAACAGCTGACTTAAGATCGCTGGTTAACCCAAAAGACGATCACTCGATTGAGGGTACATAAAATTAATACTGCAGCGATTATTACAGCGCCAATCCCGACTGCTGCTTTTACCGAAGCGGTTAAAACTGGGAAAAAGGGTGTTGTGGCTTCAGTGTAACTGGAGAAGACTGGCACAGCAAAGCTGAAGCGCTGCCAGACATTCTGGAGAGGTCGGTAAACAATGGCGGCTGTTATCCCGGCGCAGATAGCATGGAGTGCCCGGGCAATGATGTAAGGTTTCATTCTCAAGTCGGTATCATGGATCATGGCTGCTACTTGTGCATGGACTGAAAGTCCACTCCAGGCAAGGACTGCACTGACTGCAGCGGCTTTCTGCACTATCGACGCCGTGCTCTGACTGATTGCTGCAGCCCCAATATCAATTTCTAAAAATCCAGCAAAGACAGCCTTGATCAGGTCATGATTGATGTTGGCAGCTGCCAGCACCGGTGATACGATATCTGCTAACAGGGGCGTAATGCCTGTGAGTTCAAGTATGCGAGATAGAACAGAAAATGCAGCGATACAACCGCCGATGAAGAACAGGGATGGAAAGCTTGTGGATACAGCTTCGTGAAACAGCTGGCCTAACGGCCGGTTGTCCTGTTTGCGTGCCTCTACAAGGGCATGCACCGCTTCGGTTAGGGATATTTTTTTCTGCTTTGTTTTAGATTGTTCTTCTTGACCGCGGCCGTGATAGCGCATGAACAGCCCTACTGCAATGGCAGAGAGATAGTGGGCTAAAAATAAGGTTACCGCTAGTTCCGGCATACCGAACATACCGACACTGACTGCGCCGGCAATAAACAGCGGACCTGCGGTGTTTGCAAAACAGAGCAGCCGTTCAGCTTCAATTTGGGTGCAGAGTTTGCTTCTCCGGAGATCTGCTGTGATTTTTGCGCCGATTGGATAGCCAGAAGCAAGCCCAATAGCCACGGCAAAAGCACCTGTGCCAGGGATGCGGAAGATCGGCTGCATAATCGGTTCTAACAATGCGCCGATAAAATTTACTACCCCTAAGCTCATTAGCAGTTTTGCCATGATTAGGAACGGGAGCAGAGCTGGCATCACCACTTCAAACCATAATTTCAAACCTTCCAGTGATGCTATAAAAGCTTCTTTTGGAAAAATTATCAGAGCTGAAGTAAGAGCAAAACCAAGCACTGCTGTTAGGTAGATCTTCATTTGACTTGATCGGGTTCCAGTCATTGCGCTCCCTCCTTTAAGGTCTGTACTATACTTATTGAGATTTGTTCTTATTTATGCATAGCTTAAATCCTACCCAGGCTTTCGAAAGCCTGGGTTTTTTACTTGATTTTTCCTAAAGGCGGTGGTAAGATAGACATGGGTTGAGAGTGAGAATCGTTCTCATCCAAATGAAGTGCTCCATTGGTGCTGTTAGGTAGGTGCAGTATGAAAAACATCTATTTACTTGTAATCTTAGTAGTCTTGGCAGTAATTTCAGTCAGCATTGGCGCTGCCGATTTAATGAACGATGAGGTAAATATCCTCCTATTGAGCCGGGTCCCAAGGGTGATAGCAGTAATAATTGCAGGGATGGGAATGAGCATCGCTGGAGTAATTATGCAGCAGTTGAGCCGCAATAAGTTTGCCGCTCCTACCACTGCTACCACGGTTGACGCGGCGAAATTTGGAGTTTTGATATCATTAATCCTGTTTCCTGCTTCCGGTTCCTTAGTGAAGATGGTCACTGCGTTTGCTGCAGCCCTCCTGGGAACACTGTTGTTTATGACCATATTGCAGAGTTTAAAGCAGAAAAACACAATTTTTGTTCCTTTAATCGGGATCATGTTGGGAAGTGTAATTGACGCGGTAACAACGGTAATTGCCTATCGCTACGATCTGGTGCAGAATATTTCCACTTGGATGATGGGCAACTTCTCCATGGTAATTAAAGGCCGCTATGAGCTGCTCTATTTAAGTATTCCTTTACTGGTGGTGGCTTACCTATATGCGCAGCAGTTTACCATTGCTGGAATGGGGGAAGACTTCGCAACTAACTTAGCTCTAAACTATCATTTGGTTGTCAACACCGGCGTTGCTATAGTTGCCCTGATTACTGCTTTAGTGATCATTACTGTGGGGCGGATTCCGTTCTTGGGTCTGGTTATTCCTAATATCGTAGCGCTCTATAAGGGAGATAATCTGCGCAATACCATCATCACAACCGCTTTATTTGGCGCAGTTTTCTTGCTGGTCTGTGATATCTTCAGCCGGATTATGATTTATCCCTACGAAATTCCCATAGGACTGACCGTGGGGGTTGTGGGCAGTATCATCTTCTTGTATTTAGTGGTGCGAAGGAGAGGACAATGAGCAACAAACAAAGATTGATAATTTTAACAGTTCTAGCTGTAGCGGTTGCTGGACTTTATTTAACAATTGGACTAAATGCACGCAACTGGGATTATGCTCTGTCAAGGCGGCTGCCTCGGATTTTGGCAATTATTATTACTGGTGCAGCGATTTCTCTCTCGACCGCCATATTTCAGACCATAACTCACAATCGCATCTTAACACCGAGCGTGATGGGACTTGATTCTCTTTACATGCTCTGGCAGACTGTGATTATTTTCTTCTCAGGGTCCAGCAGTCTTTTAGTGCGCAATGTAAATTTAAACTTTATTGTAACGGTGTTATTGATGGTCGGTTTTACTCTGCTGGTTTTTAAAACGATAATGAGGCGGGAAGCTGGCAATGTATTCTTTCTACTGCTGGTCGGATTAATTATCGGGACTCTGTTTCAGAGTTTGTCCTCCTTTATGCAGATGATAATCGATCCCAACGAATTTACAATTCTGCAGGGGAGAATGTTTGCTAGTTTCAACAGTATAAACTTGAACATCCTCACAATTGCTGTAATCAGCTGTGGCGTGGTGTTCCTGCTCAGCTGGCGGTATTTCTCGGTCCTTGATGTGCTCGCTTTAGGCAGAGATCAAGCAGTAAATTTAGGAGTGGCCTATGATCAGCTTGTTTGGCGCCTTTTAGTAATGGTGGTTATCCTGGTATCTACCGCCACTGCTTTGGTTGGTCCCCTTACTTTTCTCGGATTGTTGGTGGTTAATTTAGCTTGGCAGCTGCTGGCTGCCTACCGCCACCGCACAATTATTCTTGGAGCCTTTCTCCTCAGCATTATCACTTTGGTTGGCGGCCAGTTGTTTGTAGAACATATCTTAAATTTCGCAGTACCGATTAGTACTTTAATTAATCTCTGCGGCGGAATTTACTTTATCAGATTACTTGTAAAGGAGAAGTAGACTGTGATTGAGGTTCGCAATGTAACTAAGAGCTATGGTGATTTGAAGGTTGTCGATGAAGTCTGCATCCGTATTCCTAAGGGGAAGATTACATCTCTTATTGGACCTAATGGCGCTGGTAAAAGTACCTTATTGGCTGTTATTAGCAGGTTGATTCCAAAAGATGGAGGGGAGGTATATATCGATCAGATTGAGCTGAGTGACTGGGATAACCGGGAACTGGCAAAAAAGATTTCTATCTTAAAACAGACTAACCATACTGATCTGCGCTTAACAATTAGGGAGCTGGTTAGTTTTGGTCGATTTCCCCACTGCCGCGGAAATTTGACTAAAGCTGATTGGGATCAGGTAGACTTAGCCATCAGCTATATGGGACTAGCAGATATTCAGGATAAATATCTGGATCAGTTAAGCGGCGGTCAACGGCAGCGGGCTTATATTGCTATGGTAATAGCACAGGACACAGAATATATTCTCCTTGATGAACCCCTGAACAACCTTGATATGAAGCATTCGGTAGAGATTATGAAAATGCTGCGGCGGCTGGTGGAAGATTTAGGTAAAACAGTGATTATCGTAATTCATGACATTAACTTTGCCTCCTGTTATTCAGATTTCATTATTGCCATGAATAATGGCGCAGTAGTAAAAGTTGGCACTGCTAACGAAATAATTGATCGGTCGCTGTTAACAGACATCTACGATCTTGATTTCCACATTGAGACTGTCAATAACAACCGCATCTGCATCTATTACTAATTTACGAGGTGATCAGCATGATCAAAGTGAAGAAGTTAACTCAGATTTTTGCGGCTGTGCTGCTGATTTTTGTAGTAACAGCAGGCAGCGCTCAAGTTCAAGCCCAAATTAAGATTTCTCATGAGCTCGGTACCGCGGTAGTGCCGAAAAACCCGCAAACTGTCGTTGTATTTGATTACGCAATTTTAGATACTTTGGATAATATGGGAGTTAAAGTAGTGGGTTTGCCTAAGTCAAGCATTCCGGCCTATCTTGCCCACTATAATGGCCGGGAGTATGTTGATGTAGGAACCCTGTTTGAACCGAATTTTGAGAAGGTTTATGAACTGCGGCCTGATCTGATTTTGATTGGGGGACGCCAGGCTTCGGTCTATCCTGAATTGGCTCGCATTGCACCAACTGTATACTTGACGATCGATACAGCTGATTATTTAGGTTCTTTTGCCCACAATCTGCGGATTCTTGGGGAAATTTTCGATCAAAAAGAGTTTGTTGAAGCGGAACTTGCCAAAATTGAACAAGAATTTGCGGCAATCCAGGCAGAAGCTGCCAACCTTGGTGCCAATGGACTGTTGATAATGGCTAATGATGGTGCTTTAAGTGCATTTGGTCCAAACTCTCGTTTTGGAGTGATTCATAAAGAATTTGGTTTTCCCCCTGCAGATCCAAATATTGAGATTGCCAATCACGGCCAGAATGTCTCCTTTGAATATTTAGCTCGGATTAATCCGGATTTTCTGTTTGTAGTCGACCGGGCTGCTACAGTTGGCGGTAGTATATCTGCAGAGCAGGTGCTGGATAATGAGATTGTCCGGTCTTTAAATGCTTATAAATCTGATCGAATTATCTACCTGACTTCTCAAGTTTGGTACGCTGCTTCGGGAGGACTGACAGGGACTAAAATCATGATTGAGGACATCAATCAGATCTTTAAATAATAACTGCGAAAACAGGATCTGAGCAGGAATTTTCTTCTGATCAGCCAATATATTCTGATGAAGTTCCCGGTTAGTATTAGTGGGAGCGAGTAATAATTAACGTAAAGGCTGTGTTAGGCTTGACAGTTACAGCCAATCTTTGTATAATTTATGAGGTGAACAGCATGCAGATAAAAATTTCTGCCCTAAGTAAAGTTGGTAGTATGCTGGCTTTTGAAGAAGAGATTCCTGTTAAAGAATATCCAGAATTAGCCCAAGTCGGTGAGTTTCATTCTCCCCTCACAGTTCGAGGTACAGCTGTGAAAACAGAGGATGGCTTTCTGGTTACAGGAACCTTAGCTACAAGTGTGATACTTGAGTGTTCTCGCTGTTTAGAGCCGTTTATCTATCATATTGAAGCGGATTTTGTCGAAGAATTTGTACCCCAGACAAGCAAGAACAGCAGAACTGGAACTGGGTTTTCCGAACTAGCTGAGGAAGTTTCCACTTACCAAGGTGACTATATCGACATATCAGAACTGATTACCGAGTCTGTTCTGTTAGATATACCAATGAAGGCAGTTTGCCGCACCGATTGCAGAGGAATCTGCCCTGACTGCGGTCAAGCATTAAATGAAACGACATGTCAGTGTAATCCACATAAGCCAGATCCTCGCTTGGCTGTATTAGCTGACTTGTTAAAGGATCAATAACAAGAGAGGAGGATGCAGCAATGGCAGTGCCAAAGAGAAAGGTTTCAAAAAGAAGGGGTCGCAACCGTCGTGCCCACTGGAAGGTTAAACTTGTCAGCGGTGTTGAATGTCCTCAATGTCATGAACCAAAATTACCACACCGCGTTTGTTCAAACTGCGGTTACTATAAAGGACGTCAGGTTGTGACAGCTAAAGCTGAATAGTTTTGCAGCAGCAAATAGTGATAGAGAGCAATCTCTATCATTTTTTTTGCAAAAAAGGGTTTACAGCCAGCCAATTTTTGGATATACTAAAGCTGAATTAGCACCAGGTGTTATTAGGAGGTCATGATAATGACATCCACTCGAGAACAACGCCGCAGGCAGCTGCAGACGCTGCTTAACGAAGAACCATTTTTGACTGATCAGCAGATAGCTGAACGGCTGGATGTCAGTGTTGCCACAGTGCGTTTGGACCGAATGGCTTTAGGTATTCCCGAGCTGCGGGAACGGATTAAATCAGTAGCTAAGAAAAACTATGCTAAGCTGCGGGCTATGGAAGATTTTGAGGTAATTGGCGAGCTGATTGATTTAAATATCGGGCAGCATGCACTCTCACTTTTGACTACCACTCAGGATATGACTTTTAAGCGGACAGATATACTGCGGGGGCACTACTTGTTTGCCCAAGCCAATTCCTTAGCTGTGGCTTTAGTTGATGCAGATGTTGCTTTAACTGCATCAGCTCAAATTCGCTACCTTCATCCAGTTAGAAGTGGTGAAAGGGTTGTGGCCAAAGCTGAGCTGATAAAAAAGCAGGGTTCTCGGCACACTATAAGCGTTGAGAGCCGGGTTAATCAGCGGGTGGTTTTTCGTGGTGAGTTTGTTATTGCTGCCTTAGATTACAAGGGGAGTGATTCCAATTAAGATCGCGGTAGATGGTTTTGGTGGCGATTTTGCGCCTGAACAAATAGTTGCAGGTTGTCTGCAGGCAGCCAGCTTAGACCGAATTCCAATTCTCTTGACCGGCAATGAACAGGTGCTGGCACCCATGATTAAGGGAAAGCCCGGTAGTGACTTGATTGAAATAGTGCATGCTTCAGAGCAGGTTGGGATGGATGAGGCTCCCATTGAAGCGGTGCGCACAAAAAAGGATGCTTCGATTAACGTCGCGGCCCGTTTAGTCAAGCAGGGAGAGGCCGCAGGGATGGTCAGCGCTGGAAACACCGGGGCCTGCATGGCCGCTGCATTATTTGGGATTGGCAGGATCAAAGGAATCGAGCGGCCAGCGATTACCTCATTAATGCCGACAATCAAAGGTGTTTGTCTGATGGTTGACGTTGGAG
The DNA here is from genome assembly GCA_012521805.1 of Bacillota bacterium. Lineage (GTDB taxonomy): Bacteria > Bacillota > Limnochordia > Darwinibacteriales > DTU012 > DTU012. The sequence goes on along the minus strand of JAAYLQ010000133.1, from coordinate 18,438 downwards.
CTAATGTTGACTGTCGTCCCAGTCAATTAGTGCAGTTTGCTTACATGGGTGCAATCTATGCCGAGAAAGTGCTGGGCAGAACTAATCCAAAGGTTGGGCTGCTTAATGTAGGCGAAGAGCCTACAAAAGGCAATGATGCAGTTCAAAAAGCTTATCAAACCTTGAATGAGGCAGCAGATATCAATTTTATCGGTAACATTGAAGGCAGGGACATCCCCACTGGGGAAGTGGATGTAGTTGTTTGTGATGGATTTGTAGGCAATATTGTCCTAAAATTTGCAGAAGGTTTAGGTTCTGGGCTGTTCAGTATGCTGAAAGAGGAGCTGACAGCTTCCCTGCCCCGCAAGCTGGCGGCATTGGTTTTACGCCCTGGCTTTGCCAACATCAAAAAGAAAATGGATTACACAGAATACGGAGGTGCTCCCCTGTTGGGAGTCAAAGGCGCAGTGATAGTTGCCCACGGCAGCTCCAACCAAAAAGCGATCCGCAACGCGATTCGGGTTGCTAAAGATGCAGCAGAAAACCAAGTGGTGGAGTCTATTGCAGAATTGATGGGAAGGTGACATAAGTGATTTCTGATGTCGGCATCCTTGGTTTGGGAAAAGCAGTCCCCAATCGGATCTTAACTAACGCAGATTTAGAAGCAATGGTAGATACTAGTGATGAATGGATTACTACACGCACCGGTATTAAACAGCGGTATATAGCAGATCCTGAGATTGCTGCCTCAGATTTAGGTTACGAGGCTGCGCTGCAGGCATTGGCAGCCGCAGGTGTCAAAGCCGATGAGCTCGATCTAATTATTGCAGCAACCACAACTCCCGATATGCCCTTTCCAGCAACAGCTTGTATCATTCAGGATCGGTTAAAAGCAAAGGGCGCAGCCGCTTTTGATTTAGCTGCAGCCTGCTCCGGTTTTATCTATGGCTTGGAAGTTGGCCGCACAATGGTGAAGGCGGGGTATCAGCGGGTTTTGGTAATTGGTGTTGATGTTATCAGCCGCTTAATCGACTATTCTGACCGGTCTACCTGTGTTCTCTTTGGAGATGGAGCTGGGGCAGCAGTATTGGGGCCTGTAGAAACCGGTTATGGGATTATAGCATCGGAAATTGGTGCTGATGGCTCAGGCGCTGGACTGTTACATGTACCGGCTGGCGGATCGCGGATGCCGGCTCAGCTAGAAACGATCGAAAATAAGTCACATTATGTAAAGATGTCCGGCAGTGAGGTTTTTAAATTCGCTGTCAGGGTGATTTGTGATTCCAGTAATCGGGTGTTGGAAAAGGCAGGAACTGCCTGTAGTGAGGTTAGTTGGTTTGTACCGCATCAGGCTAACGTTCGCATTATCAAAGCTGCTGCAGATCGGTTGAATATTGATAGGGAACGGATTTATGTCAATGTGGATCGATACGGTAATACTTCAGCCGCCAGTATTCCCATTGCCCTAACCGAGCTGGACGAAGCGGGCCAGCTGAAAAGTGGCGATTTAGTGCTGCTGGTAGGATTCGGAGCAGGGCTGACATGGGGATCTGCATTGGTGCGGTGGGGAGGAATGATATTATGATAGCTTGTGCATTTCCCGGTCAAGGGGTTCAAAAAGTGGGAATGGCTGCTGATCTTTATGCATCCCAAAAACGCTATTTTGATCAAGCTAGCGAGATTTTAGGTTATGATCTGCTGGAGCTGTGCCAAAAAGGGCCGCTTGAAAAGCTATCCAGCACCCAGTATGCTCAGCCTGCGATCATGGTAACGTGTATCAGTTTTTGGTCAGAATATATTAAGACTGCCACCCCTAAAGTACTGCTTGGTCACAGTCTGGGCATGGTGACTGCTTTTATCGCAGCAGGTGCTGTCGAATTCAGTGATGGGGTTAAAATTGTTGCCCGCCGTGGAGAGCTGATGCATGACTCACCTACACCAGGGCAGATGACAGCAATTCTCGGTTTGGATGCTGATACAGTAGAAGAGATTGTTGCCCAAGCGCAGCAGGTTGGAACAGTTACAGTTGCGAACTATAACTGTCCTGATCAGTATGTTATCAGCGGCCAAACAGAGGCGGTAGAGCATGCCAGTAAGCTGGCTGAGGAGAGGGGAGCTAAACGGACAATTAAGTTGGGGGTAAGTGGACCGTTTCACTCCAGTTTAATGGAAAGAGCTGCTGAACAGTTTGGCAGATACATTGAGCAGTTTGCTTTCTCTGATCCGAAATATCCAGTTATCAGCAATATAAACAGCCGCTTGATTACCACCGCAGAACAGGTTAAAATGGAACTGGTTGCACAGATTTCCAAACCAGTAGACTGGATCGGCAACATTAAAGCTCTGGAACAGCTGGGAGCGACCGCCCTGGTGGAAATTGGTCCAGGCAATGTGTTGGTTGGTTTAACCAAGCGGATCACTGAGAATCTTGAACTAATCTCGTTTCCATAGGGGTGTTTATCTGTGAGCGAAACTAGAAAAACAGCTATTGTTACAGGTGCAACCAGGGGAATCGGCAGAGCTATTGCAGAGCGCTTGCAGCAAGCTGGCATGAATGTGGTGGTATGCGGCCGCAGTGAAGCGCTGCTGGCAGAATTTGATCATCCCCAAATCCTGCCCGTTAAGGCAGATATCAGTAAAACAGATGATGTTGAGCAGTTGGTGAAAACCACACTTGAGCATTTCAACCGGATTGATGTTTTAGTAAATAATGCGGGAATTACAAAAGATAATTTGCTGATGCGCATGGGCGATCAGGATTGGGATCAGGTAATCCAGGTAAATCTCACCGGCACATTTTACCTCTGCCGCGCTGTAATTCGCCAAATGCTGAAGCAGAGGTACGGACGGATTGTTAACATTTCGTCGATTGTAGGTGTTGCCGGCAATCCTGGCCAAGCTAACTATGCGGCCGCAAAGGCTGGAGTTATCGGCCTAACCAAATCTTTGGCTAAAGAAGTGGCGTCGCGACAAATATTAGTAAATGCCGTTGCGCCTGGGTATATTGATACTGAAATGACTCGCGTGTTGAGTGATAAACAAAAAGCAGAAATCACTAAACTGATTCCCCTCGGCCGAGTGGGCGAGGTATCAGATGTAGCTGAATTGGTTCACTTTTTGGTTTCTGATGCAAATCAGTACATTACAGGTCAAGTCATCCATGTTGATGGCGGCCTTGTAATATAAACAGTGCTTACGAGGAGGTGACTGGAATGGAGATCTTTGATCGCGTTCGAGATATTTTGGTTGAGCAGTTAGGGGTTAAACCTGAAGATGTTACTATGGAAGCATCCTTTCAGGATGACTTAGGTGCGGACTCATTAGATGTGGTGGAGTTAGTAATGGCGTTTGAAGAGGAGTTCGACCTTAGTATTCCAGACGAAGACGCAGCAAATATCAGTACTGTAGCTGATGCTGTAGAATATATCAAAGCTCAATTAAATTAAGCAGTGTTGAGACCCCTAGGTAATGCTAGGGTCTCATTTTTCATATAGTGAGGTGGAATTATGACTCGCAGAGTTGTAGTCACTGGAATCGGGGTGATCTCACCCCTGGGAACCAAAGAACAGCTGTGGAATAGTTTACTGGATGGTGTAAGTGGTGTTGGGCGGATCACCCATTTTGATGCATCTGACTATCCAGTGCAGATTGCAGCTGAAGTTAAAGACTTTGACGCTACCGAATACATGGAACCAAAGGCAGCCCGCCGCATGGATTTATTCTGTCAGTATGCGGTTGCTGCAGCTGTTCAGAGTTTGGCTGATGCAGAATTAGAAATAACTGAAGCAAATGCACATCGCGTTGGCGTTTTAATCGGATCTGGAATCGGTGGACTGAACACGATCGAAAATCAGCTGCATGTTTTGAAGGAAAAGGGTGTTAACCGGGTTAGTCCATTTTTGGTCCCAATGCTGATTCCAGATATGGCCAGCGGTCAAACAGCAATTATTACCGGTGCTAAGGGTCCAAATTCCTGTACTGTTACAGCGTGTGCTTCAGGTACCCATTCTATTGGTGATGCTTTTAGAATTATTGAGCGGGGCAACGCCGATGTAATGCTGGCAGGAGGAGCTGAAGCGGGAATTACGCCGCTAGCTATGGCAGGATTTATCGCAGCTCGAGCTCTGTCTTCCCGCAATACAGAACCGGAACACGCGAGCAGACCCTTTGATTTAAATCGCGATGGGTTTGTGATGGGAGAAGGAGCGAGTGTATTGGTTTTGGAAGAACTGGAGCATGCTCAAGCCCGGGGAGCGCGGATCTACTGCGAGCTGATTGGCTATGGTGCCAGCGGCGATGCTTATCATATAACTTCACCAGCGCCAGAACATGAAGGAGCTCAAAGAGCGATGAAAGAAGCTTTGGCTGATGCTGGCATTTCTAGTGAGCAGGTGAGTTATATCAACGCCCACGGAACCAGCACTAAATACAATGATTATTATGAAACTCTGGCCATCAAAAAAGTTTTTGGTGAGCGGGCATACCAAATACCAATCAGTTCAACCAAGTCTCTGACCGGACATCTACTTGGCGCTTCTGGTGCTCTAGAAGCAGCAATCTGTGCTTTGGCACTGACCCATCAGATCATTCCCGGTACGTACAATTATGAGGAACCCGATCCTGATTGCGACTTAGATTATGTCCCAAATCAGCACCGCAGAGCAGCTATTGAGGTGGCTATGAGCAATTCTTTTGGTTTTGGGGGACATAACGCAGTATTATTAATGAGACGGTGGGATTAAATGCGCAGGTATCATGATTTATCGCAGTTAGAGCAGAGACTACAGTATAGGTTTAAGAATTCGAGCCTTTTGGAGCTGGCCTTAACTCATAAATCATTCAAAGGACAGCAGAAAGGAAATAACGAACGATTGGAGTTTCTGGGGGATGCGGTTCTGCAGATCATAGTTAGTGAGTACTTATATAAGCAGTATCCAAACATGCCCGAAGGGAAGCTTGCTAAGCTTCGAGCAGTGCTGGTCAGTCAACCAACATTAGCTGAACATGCGAGAGGGCTGAACCTGAACAAATACTTAAGAGTTGGGAAAGGCGAAGCCAGAAGCGGGGCTGCTGAGCGGGACTCACTGCTCTGCGATGCGTACGAAGCTGTAATTGGCGCGATTTATCTCGATTCAGATTTGGATACAGTGCGGCCAATTGTTCTCAGTCATCTCCCTAAACTAGACAAAGAGCAGCTCCCGATTATTGATGCTAAGAGTACGCTCCAGGAGCATTTACAGCAAACCAGCCAGGTACTGCCGACATATCATTTGGCTGAAGAATACGGGCCTGACCATGCCAAGAAATTTGTTGTTGAAGTGCTTTTTCGCGATGAAGTTTTGGGCAGGGGTGAAGGCAGCACAAAAAAAGAAGCTGCACAAAATGCAGCTAGGGAAGCATTGCTTAAATTAGAAATTCAGGATTAAGTGGTATCCCGCCACAAATGCTCGATTAGTCCAACATGGGTGTAGTCTTTGCGGGAAACCGGGGTAAATGTCTTCAGATCATATAATCGATTTTCATCATCACAGCGAGTAATAAAATAGGTGCGACCTTTTTTTAAAAGCGCCCAGCCGGCTTTTGAGGAACTTGCCGCAGGGTTGACAAAAATCATGTCGCCTTCTTGAAACCAAGGAGCAAACTCGTTTGTCTCAATAGTTAGGGCAAATAATCCCCGGGGATTAGGAATATCATAAAACAGATAAACCCACTGCTGGGTATTATCTGTTTTTTTTGAATTCCACTGCTTCACAGGGACTTTTACCAAGAACTTGCTTTTACCGTTTTGAATAACGCCTAAACCGACTAGGCTCTCTGTCTGCTCTTTTAAAATTGCCTGCTTAAACTCTCCGATTCCCTGATAATTCCCTTTGCTTAACCAGTAATACACTGATTTGTTATCTGCAAACTTGAGGCGGTCAGCGATTTCCCTCACAGTAATATTAGGATTTTCACGAACTAAGGCTGCCATGTGTGCTAATGTTTCGTTAAGCTGATGCAAGCCATTTCCCACCTATCTTGGAAACATCCTCGTTTTAAGTGTAAGTTTATAATCATCAATCAGAAACCCTTTACATGAAACATGGATATATCAGCGGTTTGCGGTGGGAAACCGGGGTTTTAATCCATAAAATATGGAAAGCGAGAAAAAGGATTTTGTAGTTGGCATATCGGTACTTTTCCTTCATATAGATAGTAGTGACAGACATGCTATAACAGTCTGGGGAGGAAAAGGAATGGCTAAAGCTTCACGAACCGATTCAAATCAACAAAAAGATTATAGTCTGATTGCACGCATACGTTTGGGAGATGAGGAGGCTAAAGAAAAGCTAGTCTTAAAGTACATCCCGATGGTTAAGCATATCATCCGCAATTACTATGCTAGTTTTTTGGACTTTGATGACCTGATGCAGGAAGGGATTATTGGGCTGCTGAATGCTATTGACGAATACAAACCGGACCAATACGATGTAAAATTTAGTTCGTTTGCCTACATCTGCATTATCCGCAAGATTTACAACGTAATAAAGCAGACAACTGGTAATAAACATAAAGCCCTCAATGATGCTGTTTCACTGCAATCGCAAATCAGCAGCGATGACAGCCGGATTGTTCTGGATTTAATAGTCAACCAGGATTCTGCAGTAGATCCAGAAACCTTAATTGAAGATAAGATTATCAGTCAACAGTTGGATAATCTGCTCAGCAATCATCTCTCACTGCTGGAATATTCGGTGATCGTGATGCTGCTGAAAGGCTACACCTGTGGGGAAATTGAAGATGAAATTGGGGTTGGACCCAAAGTTGTTGATAATGCTCGCACCAGGGTCAAAACCAAATTGCGGAGACTGATTCGGGAATACGGTTCGCTGTTAAATCCTAAAGTGCCGGTAACTGTACGCAAACGAGAAGATTTATATCTCAAACTGGGGGGCTGAGTCCTCCAGTTTTTTTGTCAAATTATGGTGGTTTTATGATACAATATCTACAGTACTATACCGCCTTGGAGGTCAACATGCGCTTAAAACGGTTAGAAATAGTTGGATTTAAATCATTTGCCAATAGAGTTAAACTAGAATTTGATACTGGTATTACCGCCATTGTCGGTCCAAATGGTAGTGGAAAGAGTAATATTTCGGATGCGATTCGCTGGGTCCTCGGGGAGCAAAGTATTAAGAGTCTGCGAGGATCCAAACTTGAAGATGTGATTTTTGCCGGCAGTGATGGTAAAAGACCACTTGGGATGGCGGAAGTACAGCTAACTCTAGACAATTCCGATGGATTTTTACCTCTAGATTATAATGAAGTAACGATCACAAGACGTGTGTATCGCTCAGGTGACAGTGAGTTTCTTATCAATCGCCAGGCTTGTCGTCTGCGGGACATTCAAGATCTGTTTACCGACACCGGGCTTGGTCGTGAAGGCTTCGCCATAATTGGACAAGGCCAGATTGACGCTGTATTGAGTGCCAACCCGTTGGACCGCCGCTTTATCCTTGAAGAGACCGCTGGTATTGTTAAATACCGCAATCGCAGAGAACAAGCTCAGAAAAAGATGACTCAGACGGAATATGATTTGGTCCGGGTTTCAGATATTTTATCCGAGTTGAAAGACCAGTTGGGGCCGTTAGAAGTACAAGCTAATAAAGCCCGGAGGTATCAGGTTCTTTCCGGACAGCTTGAGGCTGTGGTCCTGGATAAACTAACATTGCAATTGAACGAACTCTGTACTAAAGAAACACAATTTCAAGGAGCTTTAGCTGCATCCCGCAGTGAGGCGGAGGAGCTGACAGAGCAATATCAAAAGCTGGAGCTGATTTTAATTCAGGAGCAGGAACAGCTTTCTAGTTTAGAGCGCCGCATCGAGGAAAACCAGCTCCAAATTAACGATGTCAATGAGAGAATCAATCAGACCATGCAGACAATTGGGCTGATTGAAGAGCGGTTAAAGCACAATCGGCAGACCCAGAGTGAACGGGCTAAGCAATCTAGTGATTATGCAGAGCAGATCCAAGGGCTTTTAGTAAAACTGGATCAGCTCAACCAACAACTAGAACACAAGCAGAGCCAATACCAGCTTTTAGAACAGGCTGTGCAGGAAGCGGAAGCTAGAGTAAATATTAAACGGGAAACACTGCAGCATTATCGCAGAGATTTAGAAATGAAAAAAAGCGCGTTTATTGAATTTGTGCAGGAACTAGCCGATGCCCGCAACTTTGGTCTGAATTATCAAAGGCAGCTCAACCAACTTGAGCAGCAGCTGGAAGCGATCAAGCAAGAAGCCGAGGAGTTTGCTCAAGCAGTAAAAGTTCAGCAGGAAAAAATTGAGCAGCAGCGCCAGTATCAGCAGCAGCTGGAACACAAACAGCGGGCCTATGAAGAAAAGCTGCAGCAGTATGCTGCTGCCTGTGGTCAGCATGAACAAGAACTGCAGCAACTAGTCGACAAGGAACAGCAGGCAGCTGACCGCTACCGTCAGATTAAGTCGCGGCTGCAGGCTCTCAAAGATTTAGAAGTGGAATATGAAGGTTATAATTATAGTGTTCGCCGCTTGATTAAAGCGAAAATTCCCCGGGTTACCATTTTAGGAACGGTAGCTGATGTAATTACTGTGCCCCCCGGTTTAGAGACAGCAATAGAGGTGGCATTAGGAGCAGGCCTGCAGTATATTATTACTCCCCATGAACACGATGCTAAGCAGGCAATTGAGTGGTTGAAACAGCAGCGGGCTGGCCGCTGTACCTTTTTGCCGTTAAATAACATTAAAGGCAGCACTTTCCCTGCAAGCTTCCAGAAGTTTTGGCAGCAGGAAAACTGCTTGGGACCAGCTGTAAACCTTTTGCAATTTGATCCAATGTATTTACCGGCAATCAATGCGCTGCTAGGTAGGGTAGTGGTAGTCAAAGACCTAGACACAGCCCTAATTATGCAGCGTGAGCTTCCTAGCTTCAGCAGGATTGTGACCTTAGCGGGAGAAGTGGTTATGCCTAATGGTTCCCTTACCGGCGGCAGTATCAGTCAAAAAACCCACGGCATTTTAGCAAGAAAAAATGAGATTACACAGTTAGAGCAGGAATTAACCGCTAGCCAGGATGAGATTGCCGCTGTTGGTGCAGACAAGGCCAAACTAGACCAGAAGCTGCACGCCCTTAAGGCTGAACAGGAAAATATTTATCAACGCTCTCATCAGCTGGAGCTTGCTCTTCACGCAGCGGCTTCTGAGTCTAATCAGCTTGAAAACGATTTGAGGCGTCTCAAGCAGCAGTTGGAGGCTAAAGAACAACAACTGCAGGATTACCAAACAGCCTTGTTTGAGCTGCAGAATGAGGCAGCGGCCTCTCAAGATAACGTGGCTGCATTGGAGCAGAATGAACAAGCTAAGCGGGACGAGATCATCCGCCTTGAACAGGAAATAGCGGTGTTAGAGCAGGAGCTAGATTCGGATTCCGAATTCTTGACCACCCAAAAAATCGCCTGTACAGGAGCGGCTGCTGAGGTCAAACAGCTCCAAGAACACCAGGCTGCAGTGCAGCAGCAGTTGGCCCAGAACCAAAAGGCGTTGGACACACTAGAGGCAGATATCAAGCAGCTTGAGGATCAGTTCCAGCAGCTGCAGCAGGAGTTGACAGCAAATAAAGAACTGGAGGAACAGCTGAAAGCTGAGAAACTAAAAATTGGTGAGCAGGCGGAGCAGGATAAAGCTGCTCGAGTTCATGTTCAAGAAAGCATTAAGCAGATCAGCCAGAAGCTGAAATCGCTCCAGACTCGCATAGCAAAGGTGGATAAAAGCATTTATAATCACCAGCTGGAATTGGAGCGGATTGATTTAGAATTGAGGCGTATCGATGAGGAGCTGAGGGAGCGTGAGCTTGAGCGCGGTTCACTTACGGAGCGAGTTGTAACTACCAGCATGGCAGAATTGGTTGCCCAGGAAACAGACCTCAAAGCCCAAATTCGCGCTTTGGGTGTAGTAAATTTAGCCGCCCTTGAAGATTATGAAGCAGTGCGGGAACGGGTGTTTTTTCTACAGGCTCAATTTGATGATCTGGTTAATGCCAAAGAAACGCTTAATCAAACTATCTCTGAATTTGATGAAGCTTCTGCCGAGCGGTTGAGTGCAACTTACGAGGAGCTGAGGCGGGAATTTCAGGCTATGTTTACTCAACTGTTCAAAGGCGGTAAGGCAGATTTAGAGCTGACTGACCCTGATAACATCCTGGAAAGTGGGGTCAACATCACCGCTCAACCCCCGGGTAAGAAACCTCAAAATCTGCTGCTGCTATCAGGAGGAGAGAGGGCGTTGACAGCAATTGCACTGCTGTTGGCCATTCGAAGGGTGCAGCCGACCCCGTTCTGTGTTTTGGATGAGATTGATGCTGCGCTGGACGAAGCGAACCTGAAACGCTTTACTGAGCAGCTCAGGAAATTAGCTGAGACAACTCAATTTTTAATAATAACTCACCGACCCGGTACAATGGAGATGGCAGATCGCCTGTATGGGATTACCATGTCCGATGATGCGGTTTCGCAGCTGATGTCTGTTCAATTAACGAAGGAATAGGAGTAGATAGTGATGTTAAGAAGACTGTTTGGAAGTAGAGGTTCGCGAAAAAACGAAGCAAAGCAGGAAATACAAGTTCAGGAGGTCACCGAACCTGAAGTTGAACAACAAGAAGTCGAGGTTCAAGAAGTTGAAACAGAAAATACGGTTGAACCGGTAACGAAAACAGGTCTGTTTGCTAGGTTAAAACAGGGTTTGAGCAAAACTCGAACTGGATTTATCGACCGGATTAGTCAGATCGTGACCGGCCGTGCGATTGATGAGGAGCTCTTTGAAGAACTAGAAGAAATTTTAATCCAAGCGGATGTGGGGGTAACAACTACCCTTGAACTGATGGATACGATACGTGAACGGGTGAAAACGGATAAAATTACAGATGGGAGTGGGCTGCAGAGTCTTTTGAAAGAAGAGATTGTGGCGCTCTTGTCCAAACATCACCAGCCTCTCGCTCTGTCAGATGAGCGACCCGCAGGGATTATGGTAGTTGGAGTTAATGGGGCTGGAAAAACGACAACCATCGGTAAGCTGGCGTACAGATTGAAACAGGAGCAGGCTAAGGTTCTCTTGGGCGCCGGAGATACGTTTCGTGCTGCAGCAAGTGATCAGCTGAAGGTTTGGGCTGAGCGGGTTGGAGTTGATGTGATTGCCCATCAAGAAGGTGCTGACCCTGGTGCAGTTGCGTTTGATACAGTGGCCGCTGCTAAGGCCCGGAAAGCGGATGTGTTTATTCTCGACACAGCAGGCCGGTTGCAGACTAAAACGAATCTGATGGCGGAGCTCGGTAAGGTTTATCGAGTGGCTAAAAGGGAGTTGGGTCGGGATTTAGATGAGGTGCTGCTGGTGGTTGATGCTACTACCGGGCAAAATGCTCTTTCCCAAGCTAGGCTTTTCAGCGAGGCTGCACCAGTTACTGGAATCGTTTTGACAAAACTTGACGGTACAGCCAAGGGTGGGATTGTATTGGCATTAGCTAACGAACTAAAACTACCAGTCAAATTGGTTGGCGTTGGTGAACAGATGCTGGATCTTCAGGATTTTGATCCGGTTGAGTTTACTGAAGCATTATTTAGTTGACGGATGGCAAGGAATTTTGCTTGACAGCCCCTGATCGTTTTTGTATACTATCCCTGTAAAGGGAATATGCTTAACAGGAGTACGGCTATGGAAGATACGGTGCGCAAAACATTGATTTATGATTTTTATGGACCGCTGCTGACCGATAGACAGCAGGATATCTATCAGATGTATTATGCTCAGGATATGAGCTTAGGGGAAATCGCGGAGCAGTTAGACATTTCCCGTCAAGCTGTGTACGATATTGTGAAGCGGTCCGCTGCCATACTGGAAGATTACGAGAGTAAACTGGGACTGTTAAGCAAATTTCTTAAACAGCAGACTTATTTGAACCAGATGGAGATTCATTTAACTAAACTGCGGGATCTTGCTGCTGCACAGCAGAACAGCGAACAGCTGGAAGAGATCGAACAAATCCAGCAACTGCTTGATCAAATTCGTGCTGAAGCTTAGGAGGCGAAATTTGTGCCTTTTTCAAATTTAACAGGTCGACTGCAGGAAACACTGCGCAAATTAAGAACGCGGGGTAAGTTAACAGAAAAAGACGTGGAGGCTGCCCTGCGGGAGGTAAGATTAGCACTTTTAGAAGCTGACGTTAATTATAAAGTTGTTAGAGATTTTATTGGAAAAGTCAAGGAACGAGCTGTTGGCCATGAGGTTTTATCAAGCCTGTCCCCTGCGCAGCAGGTAATTAAAATCGTTAATGAAGAGCTGACCGAACTGATGGGAGGAACACAGAGTAAAATTACCTTTGCTTCCAAACCTCCCACAATCATTATGATGGTTGGTCTGCAGGGTGCAGGTAAAACCACAACCAGCGGTAAACTCGCCCTTTCTTTTAAAAACAAAGGTCATCGACCTTTATTGGTTGCGGCTGATATTTACCGTCCTGCTGCAATCAAACAGTTGATAGTTGTGGGCGAACAGATCGATGTTCCGGTGTTCAGCATGGGCGAGACAAATCCGGTTGACATTGCCAAAGCAGCTGTTGCTCATGCTGATCGACACGGTAACGACATAGTGATTATTGATACTGCCGGACGCCTGCACATTGATACCGAGTTAATGGGTGAGCTGGAAGAAATCAAAAATGCGGTCGCTCCTCATGAAATTCTGTTAGTAGTGGATTCTATGACAGGTCAAGAGGCAGTAAACGTTGCGTCTAGTTTTGATGAGCAGCTCGGTATTGATGGCGTAATTTTAACTAAGCTCGATGGCGATGCCCGTGGTGGGGCTGCTTTGTCGATTAAAGCAGTGACAGGCAAACCGATCAAATTTGCCACTATGAGCGAAAAAATGGATGGCCTAGAGGTATTTCATCCGGATCGAATGGCATCTCGCATCTTAGGCATGGGGGACGTCCTGAGTTTAATCGAAAAAGCAGAAGCCAGTTTTGATGAGCAGAAAGCTAGAGAACTAACAGAAAAAATGCGTCAGGACGCATTTACACTGGAAGATTTTAAGGACCAGCTGAATCAGATCAAACAGATGGGCCCTCTCGATCAGCTTTTAGGAATGCTGCCGGGAATGGGTAGAATGAATCAGCTTAAGAATTTGGATGTGGATGAAAGCCATCTGAAGCGCATCGAAGCAATTATTGATTCAATGACAGTTGAGGAAAGGCGCAATCCAGATATTATTGGAGGTTCACGCCGACGTCGAATTGCCCAAGGATCTGGAACAAGAGTTCAAGATGTAAACCGGCTTTTAAAGCAGTTCAATCAAACTCGGCAGCTGATGAAGCAGTTTGCGGGGATGGAAAAGAAGATGAAAAAAGGTCGGGGCATGTTTAATCTCTTTCGCTAATCCTCTCTCTTGAGAGTGATATAGATAAAATTAATCAAGGAGGTGACATAATGGCAGTTAGAATCCGACTCAAGCGGATGGGTGCAAAAAAACGTCCATTCTACCGTTTGGTAGTTGCTGACTCAAGAGCAGCAAGAGACGGAAGGTTTATCGACACATTAGGATACTACAATCCGATTACAGATCCAGCAGAGATTAAAATTGATACAGAGAAAGCAAAAAGCTGGTTGAAAAAGGGAGCTCAGCCTTCAGATACGGCCAGAGCACTTTTGAAAAAGAGCGGTGTGTTCGATGACGCTGATTAATGCTCTGAATTTAAGATAGGAGGCACTATTTTGAAGGAATTGCTAGAATTTATGGTTAAGTCGCTGGTAGAACAGGCCGAAGCAGTAGAAGTTACTTCTGAAGAAACAGGAACCGAAACAGTGTACCATATTAAGACTGCCGATTCTGATATTGGTAGGGTTATCGGCAAGCAGGGCAGAATTATCAAGGCTATCCGCACGGTAGCTAAGGCTGCTGCTGTCAAAGAAGGAACGAAAGTAAGGGTTGAGATTGTAGAGTAATGGAGTACAAATGGATTCTCATTGGTGAAATTGTATCCACCCAGGGGAATAAAGGGGAAATTAGGGTGGTAGCGCATACAGAATTTCCTGAGCGCTTCTTAACCATGGATCAGCTGCTGCTGTTTCAAAAATCAGGCAGCGAACCAGCGTACCGCATGAAAATCGAAAACTGCCGGTTTCATAAAGGCTTTGTTATTATTAAGCTGGCAGGTGTTGACACGATTGAACAGGCATCAGCCCTCAAAGGGTTAGAGATCAAGGTGCACCGCAGCGATGTAGTACCACTGCCTTCAGGCCGCAATTATATCTTTGAATTGATTGGATTGAAGGTAATTACCACTGAAGGTGTAGAATTAGGTACGATTACTGATGTGCTTCAGACAGGAGCTAATGATGTGTATGTAGTCAAACCTAAACCTGGTATTACAAAGAATCAGGAAATTTTGATCCCTGTCATTGAAGATGTGGTGCTTGAGGTTAGCTTGGACAATCAGACGGTGTTAGTTAAGCTGCTTGATGGATTATTGGAATAAGGATTGAAATGATGAGAATAGATGTTTTAACCCTGTTCCCTAACATGTTTGCCGAAGTACTGGGAACAAGCATAATAGGTCGAGCACAGGAAAATAAGATCATTGAGGTCAAGCTCTGGAATATCCGGGATTTTGCCAGAGACAAGCACCGCATTGTAGACGATACGCCGTATGGTGGCGGTGCTGGTATGGTTATGAAACCCGATGTGCTCGCAGCTTGTATTGAACATGTTAAAACTGAAAACAGCGGAAAAGTGATCTATTTAGCCCCTCAAGGAACTGTTTTTAACCAGGACAGAGCCAAGAGTTTAGCCCGGGAAGCAAATCTGATTTTCCTCTGCGGGCACTATGAGGGCATCGATCAGCGGATTCGCGATTACTGGATCGATGAAGAAATATCTATTGGAGATTATGTGCTGACTGGCGGAGAGCTGCCAGCAATGGTAGTGATCGATGCAGTTGTCCGTCTTATTCCCGGAGTTTTGGGTGATCAAGCTTCTGCACAAGAGGATTCATTTTATAATGGATTATTGGAATATCCCCATTATACCCGACCAGCAGAATTCCGCGGTTTAGAAGTGCCAGATATACTTTTAAGCGGTAACCATGAACTGATCCGCAAATGGCGTTTGAAAGAGGCTCTGCGTGTAACTATGCTGCGCAGACCAGATCTGCTGCAAAACCGCCAATTTACTGATGAAGAAGTGATGCTGCTGCAGGAATTAGCAGTTGAGCATCGTGAAGAAGGGAGGTAACAGTCGTGGATTTGATTAAAGCAGTTGAAAAAGAGTATTTAAAGGATGACCTGCCTGAATTTCGGGCTGGAGATACAGTGAAAGTTCATGTTAAAGTAGTTGAAGGTTCTAATGAACGGATTCAGGTCTTTGAAGGTGTCGTTCTGCGCAGAATGGGGTCTGGTATTAGCGAGAGATTCACTGTGCGCAAAGTGACTCAAGGTATTGGAGTAGAGCGCACTTTCCCGATTCATTCACCCCGGATTGCTAAAATTGAGGTTGTCCGCTACGGTCGAGTACGCAGAGCTCGTTTGTACTACCTGCGTCAGCGCTCCGGTAAGGCGGCCAGAATTAAGGAACGGAGATTTTCTTAAAATAATGGGGAGTGAGACCATACACTCCCTATCATTATTATTTTGGCGATTTAGTGGAGATGAGGTGCTTCGATGACTAAGGCAGAAATCCGAGAGTATGTAGAGGCGTTTGTAATTGCGGTTGTTTTGGCCTTATTTATCATTACATTTATTGCTCAGTCATTCAGAGTTGAAGGTTCATCGATGGAGCCTACGCTCCATGATGGTCAGCGTCTGATGGTGGATAAGCTATCCTATCGATTCACTGATCCTAAAGTAGGAGATGTGGTGGTGTTCCGCTATCCCACCGATATAAACCGCATGTTTATCAAACGGGTTATTGGTATTCCTGGCGATGAGATTCTGATCGAAGATGGAATTGTTTACCGCAATGGACAGCCTCTTGTTGAAAATTATATCAATGGACCAACTCACGGTGCTTTTACACGCAATTATGGTCCAGTAATCGTTCCACCTGATAGTTATTTTGTCTTAGGAGATAACCGCCTCAATAGTGATGACAGCCGCTATCCAGATGTTGGCTTTGTGCCAAGAGACCTGCTGGTGGGTCGTGCTGTCTTTGCATACTGGCCTCTTAACTCCATCGGAATTATCAGAGTACCCGATTCATTAAAGCAGGAACGCTAGTTGGAGGTTATTATGACTATTCAATGGTATCCTGGGCATATGGCTAAAGCCCGGCGTCAGATTCGGGAAAGCCTCAAACTGATCGATTTAGTTATTGAATTAACTGATGCCCGCATTCCTCAAAGTGCCCGCAATCCTGACATTCCAGAAATCCATAATAAACCCTATCTGTTAGCGGTTACCAAATCCGATCTTGCTGATCCAGAACGAACCAGGATTTGGCTGGAATACTGGCGGGAGCAAAGGGAGAAAGTTGTTCTCCTTGACCTTCTTTCTGGTAAAGGAATTCAAAAGCTGCGCACAGAAGTTAGAAGAAGTCTTCCCCATCTTAAGAGAAACCCTAGGGTTTTAGTAGTTGGAATCCCGAATGTGGGCAAATCTTCGCTGATTAATCGCTTAACTGGGAAAAGTGGAACCAGGGTGGGAGCTAAGCCTGGGGTAACCCGAGGTAAGCAGTGGATTAATGCCCGTGGTCTTCAGCTTTTAGATACACCTGGCATTCTCTGGCCAAAGTTTGATGATCAGGAGGCAGCTAAAAAACTGGCTGTCACAGCTGCAATCCGGGATGAAATTCTTGATCTTGAAGAAATTACATATTGGTTGTTAGATTATTTGCAGAAAAACTATCCCGATTTATTAATGGAGCGGTATCAGCTAGACGGTATCGCTGATGATTTAGAAACGATTTTCGATCAAATAGGTAGGAAGCGCGGATGCCTGCGCTCTCAGGGAGAAATTGACCGTCTGCAGACCGCACAATTAGTATTGAAAGATTTCCGCTCAGGTCTGATTGGGCCGATTACACTCGAATTACCGAAAAAGGAATGACAGCTGATGAGGGAACTAGAAAAACAACTGTGGAGTAAAGGATACAGATATGTTGCCGGAGTTGATGAAGCGGGACGGGGACCTTTGGCGGGTCCCGTTGTGGCAGCAGCTGTTGTTTTACCTCAGGAAATTGACTTGCAGGAAATAAAGGATTCAAAGAAATTGACTGCAAAGCGGAGAAGAGAGCTAGCTGATCAGATTTACGAAATCGGTTTGGTTGGAATTGGAACAGCTACTCATACCGAGATTGATCAGCTCAATATTTTACAGGCAACATTTCTGGCTATGCAGAGAGCTGTTGCTAAACTGCAGACTCAAATTAACTTAGACTTTTGCATTGTCGATGGGAACCAAACTATCCCGGGGCTATTCATTAGGCAGCAGGCTGTAGTTAAGGCTGATGCTTCATGCAGTGCGGTTGCTGCAGCCAGCATTGTTGCTAAAGTATACCGCGATGCTTTAATGCAGGAATACGATTTACAGTATCCTGAGTACGGATTTGCCCAGCACAAAGGATATCCCACTAAACGCCACCTAGCTGCTTTGGCTGAGTATGGCCCATCTCCAATCCACAGAATTTCTTTCGCCCGTGTCAAAGGGGGCGTGGTCTCATGAAGTATGTTCCCCATGAAGATTTACAGCCCGGGATGTGTGTAGCCCGTCCTATTTATGATAATGACGGACGAGTATTGTTAAACAGCGGCGTTATCCTAAATGAAAATTTTATTGCCCGCATGATCGAGAAAGGAATTCCGGGAGTATTTGTAGTAACGGATCAAGACGAAATGGTGGATATTCCAGAAGTGGTGAGCCAGGAAACCCGGCAGGAAGCTGTGCGTCATGTCAAAAAAGTGTTTGAATCAATTGAACTAGGGAAAACTTTTGATATGGCACCATTAAGCCGAAGTGTTAACGCAATAATAGATGAGATTGTTTCAAATCCCAATGTCTTGATTCACCTTACCGATATCCGTACTTTTGATGGCTATACTTTTTCTCACAGTGTAAATGTCTGTATTTTATCAGTGATTATCGGCTTAAAGTTTCAGCTAAACGAGTTAGAATTGAGAGAACTGGCTATTGGTGCCATTCTCCATGATGTTGGCAAAACCAGTATCCCGACGCAGATACTTCTGAAAAAGGGACCTCTAACTCCTAGTGAGTTTGTTCAAGTCAAAATGCATACGATTAAGGGCTGGCAGATTCTCAAAAAAAATCCTGCTATTCCGCTGTTCAGCGCTCATATTGCGTATCAACATCACGAACAACCTAATGGGAAGGGATATCCGCGTAAACTGATCGATGAGCAGATTGATCTATATGCTAAAATAGTTTCGGTAGCAGATGCGTATGATG
>JAAYLQ010000132.1 GCA_012521805.1 Bacillota bacterium | reverse complement strand
TGTGGTCCAAACCTAGTTCCGTCCTGCTCCTGCCCTGCTTGGGATGGTGCCCCCAATATTGCGATTGTTTTTGCCATTATTTCCACTCCTTAAGGCAGCCGACTGGTTGTCCAATCTTGAACTGCAAGCAACATGTATTATATCATGCTGAAATATTTGCTGTAAAATCAACAGCAGAAGTTAGATTAAGCCAATCTGCCGCAGTGGCGGTCAAATTGAATTCAAAGTTTAAGAATACATATAACAATTCTGTATCCAAGTGAGAGTGGGGTCAAACCCCGGGGGCTAGACCCCAAACTCACATCCGCACTGACTGCACTTAACTTTCAGAACTGCATCGTCATGGATCGATATGATTTCACTGTGGCTGCACTGGGGGCAGACGATTTTCAGATCATGATGCTCTCCGCTGCTGAGAATGACAGCAGCAAATTTTTGACCGCAGTCACTGCATTCTACTAGATAGCGGCCGTGGAGATCGGTATGCTCACTCCGGCCGCAGTGAGGACAGCGAACTAAAGCCATGGCCTTTCCTCCTTAACATTGTTGGGCAATAATTACAACTAAGAACAGCAGTAATACTGCCAGCACCAGGAATAATACCGGTAGAATTGGCGGCTGCATCTGCCCGATCTGGACGTAGTTGCCCTGATTTTTCGAGAGCGCCGTAAAAATAATGTTCAGCTCCCTTCTATTAGTAT
The DNA here is from genome assembly GCA_012521805.1 of Bacillota bacterium. GTDB lineage: Bacteria > Bacillota > Limnochordia > Darwinibacteriales > DTU012 > DTU012. The sequence goes on along the minus strand of JAAYLQ010000132.1, from coordinate 5,757 downwards.
ATGCTATCGGTAGCTGCCTAGGCTCAACTACCGATATGCATTTTCCCCAATTACGGGGCTACAGCTACAAAGACTAGGTCAAATTCAATGCCCATATCCTGGATTAAATCTGTGGCTGCAGCTAGTGGCAGGGTGAGCACAAATTCTACATCTTCATTTGCACCAGTGGCCAAAGCGCGTCCTGCTACAGGCTGCTGGATCAATCCGGCAAGGGTACCGGAGTAGAGCTCCTCTTCGTCAACCCCTCCGGGGTCTGCTGTAACAGTTATTTCCAGTCGTTCGGCTAACAGTCTGGCATCCTGTACTGTCCCACCGGCTGCTGCGTACCAATCTGCTGATACATAATAGGTGACATCTACACCTGAATCGTTTTCTACATTAAGGGTACCGGTAGCAGTATCGCCGCCAACCCAGTTGGTTTCCGCAAAGATTGGTGTGTTAGGAGTTATCACTAGCGACACATCTGCGGTAGTGACAGCATTGTTTTCATTCAACTGCTGAAATGTGAAAGGCATTTTATCACCACCTTACTTAAGATTCACTACATGTTATGTGGATCCGGTGATGATTCGCTATAGGTCTCTTGTCGGAATTTTATCTCAGGAGGGAAGCAAATGAGTGGTCAGGATTGGCTTGGTGTGGGGATGTTTTTTCTCTATTACATTATCGGGGCGGGGGGAGCAGCCTTGCTTAGTTTGGTGCTTAAACTGCCGCAGGAGGTGAGGCGCAAAATCTACCATCTGCTGGCCTGCGGATCGATTTTTGTGCTGCTTCAGTGCTTTGATCACTGGTATGGTGCGCTGGCTGCGATCGGCTTGTTTCTCCTGGCTGTTTTTGTAGTGGTGCCAACAGCGGTGAGGCTGTTTTCTTTCAAAGCAGTGGCAATTCAGCGGGGAGGATCGATTAATGAAGTTTTGTATCAAGCGGGTATCTTTCTCCTCAGTCAGGCGCTCTTGATCGGCTTGTTTTGGGGCTTATTCGGTGAGGAACATAAACTGCATATTGCCATCGGCATGACTGCCCTCGGCTTGGGGGATGCGGCAGCTGCATTAATCGGCCGCCATTTTGGCAGAAAGAAATTCCGCTCCAGAATTTTTGACCGCAGCAAGACTGTGGAAGGCAGTCTGGCGATGATTGGCTCTGCCTTTGGCGGGATTCTGCTGATCCTGCTTTTCTTGACAGAGCTATCTTTTAGCACTGCCTTCCTGTCAGCCTTAATTTTAGCGGTGTTGAGCGGCGCTGTAGAAGCGGTAGCAGTTCATGGTCTGGATACAATTTTGATTCCCCTGGCGGTTTCCTTTTTCTCCCACGGGCTGTTTCTCCTGATCCAGTAGGGACAATTTTTGCTTAAGGGAGGCGCCAGGAACCCGTGAGGACTGCTGTAGTCCGGTATCCGGTGGCATCCGCTTGGTGACCGTCATTTCGGATGTAGCCCAGCTCCAGATCGAAAGCAAGGCGGAATTGATCAAACTGCCGCTCCAGACCAAGTTTGACGCCGTAGATTTGTTCCGGAATTACAGGTTCTTCCTGTCCGATCCATGGTGCAGGATCGGTGCTGCCTAATTTGAGATAATAGACACCGACTTCAGCTGTGGTTTCCAGTGTACCGAAGTATTTGGACAGCTGGAGGTCAGCTGCGGTTAAGTCGTCGCCTAAAGCGTGGCCTAACGATAGGTCGCCGTAGGTGAAGACGTTTTGCGGCCTTCCGTTGGAATAAGCTTGATCAGTAACATGACTGAATTCCGCCAGCAAGTTCCAGCCGGAAGCAGGGAACTCCGATTCAAGCCCAAGGGTGATTGCGTACAGCTTAGGATTGTGATCAAATGGGCTCATAGGAAATTCATTAACCAACAGCTCTCCGTAGAGCGCCAGCGGGCCTAAGCGCAGCTCACCGTCACCATAGAAAAAGGCATTGTCTATGGATGTGGCAATACCAGGGAAATACTTGGCAACGTAATAGGGCAGGATTGGGACAAAGTAGTAATATGTATCGCCTTTAAAAGGCTGTGAAACCACAAAAGCTTCCCCAATCCCAAGGGATAGATTCGGTATTGGCCGCCAGTTTAAGTAGTGCACCCCAAGTCTCTTATACCCTTCATCTTGGCTGAGATCACCAAAAAACTTGGTGTAGCTTACCGCCTCGCGGCTGAACCTGTAGCCGAGGTTGGAAAAGGCTGGTCCCGATTCCCGCAGGAAAATCTGGTGAATTCTGGCCTGACCAATGCTGCGGGGTACCGCACCGCCAAAAACAGTGATATGCTCCCCTTGATAAGTCAAACCAAATCGGTCTGCACTGAAAACCTGCTGCTCGTTATTCTCCATTTTTCCCTGCGTTCTGATCCCCAGCTGGAGCACTAGGCTGTCACTTAATCCAATTTCCGCTGAGGTAGTTAACTCATTCACTCCGTTTTTCATGCTCCATACCAGATCAACTTCTGTTTTGGCTGCTGCTGCGCTGCCAATTAGTGGCACGAGCATAATGAGAACTGCTGCGATAACTGTTTTAATTCGCACCTTGACACCTCCGACCTATTTTCTGCTATTGTAGATATAGCTTTCGACATTCCGCAGGGGGTTCCCTTGTAAAATAGAGGTGAATCATGATGGCAAGAAAAATCTTAGCTGAATTTACAGTCACACCTGCGCTGGCCGGCAAAACAGGCGCTGCTGTACTGAAAGAAGAGTTAAAGCTGTCTGCCCGGCAGCGGCAGAAAGTGATCCGCACCGGCGGTCTGAAAGTGGACGGCAGGGTGATTCATTCGAACAGCAGGCTGAAGGAAGGCCAATTAGTGCAGGTTTCCCTTCCTGCTGAGGAGCAGGTAAAGGTGAAGGCAAGACCATTACCGCTGGAGATTATTTATGAGGATGATGCTCTGCTGGTTGTTAATAAACCGGCTGGTGTGATTGTTCACCATGTTAAACCAAACCAAAACCAGGTCAGCTTGGTGGAAGGTGCTGCCTATTACCTGCAGCAGCAGGGCAGGGTAATTACTCCGCGGCCTGTGCATCGCTTAGATCGGGGCACATCTGGAATTGTGGTTTTTGCTAAATCGGCTCAAATTCAGCAGCTGCTGGCGGAGGCGTGGCCGGAAGTAACGAAAATTTATCTGGCTCGGGTGCACGGCACAGTGAAGCAGGGCGGTGAAATTACCACACCGATTAAAGGCAAACCTGCCAGAACCAAATACACTCCGATAGCTGCAGCCGATGGAACCACAACACTAGAGGTGCAGATTTTTACCGGCAGGACCCATCAAATCCGCATTCATCTTGCTCAACTAGGTCACCCAGTGGTAGGGGATTACCTCTATAATAAAAAAGATGATCAGAGCTGCAGGCAGCGGCTGGCCCTGCACTGCTGGAAGCTGTGCCTGAATCATCCGGTGACGGGAGAATCGCTGCAGTTGATCGCTCCTGCGTCAGATTTAGATTTCTAACACTTGCAATATTTTGGTTTACCCCATAAGATAAATAGGTAGCCATTATTTCGACGAACTTGAAGCAATCTGAACTGCACACGCATATCATACTGAAGATGGAGCGATTACGATGAATGATTATTTCGCTAAATACAACCAATGGCTTACAGCGCCATTTATTGATCCGCAAACAAAGGCAGAGTTAGCAGCCGCAAACGAGCCTGCGGAGATCAAAGAGAGGTTTTATAAAGATCTGGAGTTTGGTACCGGCGGCCTCAGGGGCATTATGGGTGCGGGGACAAACCGTGTAAATAGATACACTGTTCGCAAAGCTACCTATGGATTGGCAAACTATCTAATCGATCAATTTGGTGATCAGGGAAAAGCAAAAGGTGTGGTAATCGCCTATGATTCTCGCCTCAATTCCCGGGAATTTGCCCTGGAAGCGGCGTTAGTGCTCTGTGCAGCTGGCATCAAAGCGTTTTTGTTTGACGAACTGCAGCCAACACCAGTGCTGTCCTTTGCTGTCAGACACCTCGGCTGCATTGGGGGAATTGTGATTACCGCCAGCCACAACCCTAAAGAATACAACGGGTATAAAGTATATAATCAGCATGGGTATCAAGCTGTTCCTAAAGAAGCAGATCAGATCATCACATATGTCCATCAAGTCAAAGATTTAGCGTCAATACCTGTTATGGACGAAGCAGCAGCCCGGGAGCAGGGACTGCTGGTTAGTGTGGACAGCAGCGTGCTTGATGCCTATTTAGAAGCTGTCCATGCCCAATCAGTTTTAAGCAATTCTAGAGCTAAGGCTGACTTGCGGGTAGTTTATACTCCGCTCCATGGGACTGGTTTTGCTCCAGTCAGGGCGGTGCTGAGTGGGGGTGGCTTTGAGAATTTGTTTGTCGTTGAGGAACAGCAGATACCTGATGGGCATTTCCCCACTGTTAACACCCCAAATCCTGAGGAACCGGATGCTTTAGCAATGGCAGTAGAAAAAGCAAAAGCGGCTGCTGCTGACGTAGTGATCGGCACTGATCCTGACTGCGACCGGGTGGGAGCAGCAGTGAAGCATCAGGGTCAGTATGTATTTTTAACCGGCAATCAAATTGGGGCACTGCTGGTCAACTTTGTTTTAAGCCAGCGCAAAGATCAGCTGACACCAAAATCAACCTTGATTAAAACTATAGTTACCAATGAACTGGGTTCAACAATTGCTCGCAGCTATGGGCTGCAGGTTTTCGAGACTTTAACCGGCTTTAAATTTATCGGTGAGAAAATAACCGAGTTTGAGCAGACCGGATCCCACGAGTTTGTTCTTGGCTATGAAGAAAGCCACGGCTATCTGGTTGGTACCCATGCCCGGGATAAAGATGCAGTGGTAGCATCGATGCTGATCTGCGAAATGGCAGCCTTCTATCTGCAGCAGGGTAAGACATTAGTTGATGTTTTAAACGAGTTGTACAGCAGGTACGGTTATTATCTCGATCATCTGGATGCCCTTGTCTTAGAAGGTTTGGAGGGCAGAGCGCGGATCAATGCTGTCATGAAAGCTTTAAGAACTGAAGGTAAGACTGTGCTGCCAGATGTGGTGCAGGTGCTTGATTATAATGGGGGAATTGGCGATCTGCCAAAATCAGATGTGCTCAAATTTATTCTCCATGATGGTTCGTGGATTGCTGTCAGACCGTCTGGGACTGAGCCAAAACTTAAGATTTATTATTCGGTTAAGCAGCCGGATCGGGACGCTGCGCAGCAGAAGTTAGCACAGCTGCGGGCTGCTGTCAAGAAACTATACACAAAGACACACGCGGGGGTTTAACGCCCTATCGTGTGTCTTTTTTGCTGTGGATCTGCTCTGCTATTCCTGGGACGTGGGCGGCACCGACAACCGCGATTACTTTCCCGCCGGGTGCCTCCATAATTTTTGCCGCCAGATATTGATCCCGCTCATCGATTAAAGTCTTTTTTAGCTGGGGAAATTTCCTGCCGAATTTACTGAGCAAGGACGCTAAAGTATCCTGGGATTTTAGTTCTTCGATTTCCGATTCGGAGATCTTAACTCCACGAATCAGCCCAAACAAGAGCTGGGCAATGAGCTTGATTTTCTCCATCCAGGTCAGCTTTTTCCAAATACGCCTGAAGGTGATTTGGGCACTGCGGTCTGCAAAAATCACAGCAGCACCGCAGGATTCTGCAGACGCGATCGCCTGGATCATTTCCTGTCCAGGCCTGACATCTAGGCTGTCAGCCAACCGCTTCTGCAGGCGGGAAAACAGCAGGCTGATCAAGAGATCAGGTCTTTTTTTCAGGCGTGTTACTTTATGGAATTGGT